>SUVI01000103.1 GCA_015062085.1 Planctomycetaceae bacterium | reverse complement strand
GCACGCCGGGGTTGAAACAGACGCACCAGATCTACTCGCGCTTCACTCGCGACGAGCGCCGCCGTGAACTCGCCATTGCCCGCGAAAAAGCCATCCGCGACGAAGCCGCTCATCTTGAATACGCACTCGACCAAGGCTTTCAGCAGGGGCACGCGGAAGGTCTTGCGGAAGGTCTTGAGGAAGGCCGTGAAGAAGGTCTTGCAAAAGGTCTTGCAAAAGGTCTTGCGGAAGGCCGTTTCAAAACGATCTCAATGCTTCTTGAATCGAAGTTTCCGGAAGAATTCACGGAGTCGGAACGAGAGAGGCTTCAGAAGGTTACGGATCTTGAACGGCTTGATGACGTGATCCGTTCGATCCTTTTTGCGGCATCGTATTCGGAGATCGCTTCGATTTTTTAGTATTTTGGGGTAAAAATCGCAATGGGATCCGGTAGATAGATGCCGGATGGACCTTTGTTTTACTATGAACAAAATATTTTTTGTGCGTTTGCCCCTCCTTGACAAAAAAGCAAAAAGTAGTAGAATTTGTGTATTATGAAAAATCAAATTGTGAAAATTTATGGCTTTCAGTACTGCTTCGCGTATTTCTCGTTTACCGGGAAACGCTGAAGTCCGGACTGTATTGTTGTTTCGGACCCGGCGTTTCCTTCAAATCGCGGCGGTTCCGTTTTTCAAAGTTTCAAAATGAAAGATCCAAGCCGTCGGTGAAGAGTCCGGGGGCTTTTTTTGTTGGATTTTTCATCAGTAGAAGATATAAAATTTGAAAATTCAAAAGGAAACTAGAAAAGGAATCAGACCATGGACCTGAACCTGCAGTCTCTTCGTCATGAGATCGACCGGTTGGACAATTCGATCCTTCAGATGCTTCAGAAACGTTTGGAGGTTGCGCGTCTTGTTGTGAAATTCAAGCGTGAGCAGCATCAAAACGTGAATGTGCCGGAACGTGAACTTCAGATCCTTGAGAGCTTGAAGGGACGTGAACGTTCGCTTCTTTCTGCGGAAGTCATCGAAGAGATCTACCGGACGATCTTCAAGGAAAGCAAGCGGCTTCAGTCGGAAGGAAAGCCGCTGATCGCGTTTCAGGGTGAGCATGGTGCATTTAGTGAAGTTGCGGCGCGCAAGTGGAACAGTGACCTTGCGCCGATCCCGTGTCAGACGGTCGAAGAAGTTTTTGAAGGGGTGAAGATCGGTTCCTACGATTACGGTATCGTGCCGATCGAGAACACGGTCGGCGGTATCGTGAGCCAGATCAACGCGCATTTGCTTGCGAGTCAGCTTTTCATCGTTGGAGCTGTCGAAATGTCGGTCGAGCATGCGCTTCTGATCGTGCCTGGGACGGACCATCGGACGCTTCGGAAGGTATACTCGCAGCAGGCGGCACTGACGGAATGCCAGACGTTCGTGGATCTGATGAAACTCCAGCCGGTCGCGTACTACGATACTGCCGGCGCTGCGAAGATGCTTGCGGAAACGTGGGAAGAGGGAGCGGCTGCGATCGCGAGTGAACTTGCGGCGCGCTACTATAATCTGGAGGTTTTGAAGATAGGGATCGCAGATGCACGCAACACGCGCACGCGTTTTCTCATCCTTGCCCGGAATCCGCAGGAGGAAGGCGGAAACCGCTGCTCTGTCACGTTTACGATGCCGGATCGTCCGGGAATGCTTTTCTCGGCAATGAAGATGTTCGCAGAGGCGGAGATCAATCTGACGCGCGTCACATCGGTGCCGACCGAGCAGGGGAACTATGCGTTCTTCATTGATTTTGCCGCGGACGGAACGGAGGAGCGTGTGACGAAGATCCTGAATGAGATCTCGTGTCAGGCGGAATCGTATCGTTACTTGGGCTGCTACACGGAGATGAGCCGTTAGTTTGTACCGCACAACTTTGTACTGCGGCAGCGGCATGCTGCTCTGAAATGGAGAAATTTTGGGGAGAGACAGTATATTTTCTGTCCCTCCCCCTTTACTTTTTAGGAGGAATTTGGTAAAATTCAAGTACGTAGTGTGTATTTAGAGTTTCCTTTAACTTCAGGAGAGGTCACCAATGTCCGAAGAATTCTTCCAGTGTGAACCGTCGCGACCGACCATTGGGTCGCAAGATCAGAAAAATGGGACGGCCGTATATGCTCCCGGTACGGAATTTGACGGTTGGCGGCTTGAAGAAAAAATCGGACGCGGCGGTTTGGGGGAGGTCTGGAAAGCTCGTGACCTAGACGGGGAACGTGACGTTGCCATCAAGTTCGTGCCTCGTGATATTCAGAATTTTGATTCGGAAATGGAACGCGTTCGCAAGACGTTTCAGACGATCCATGCGCTTCAGCACTCTAACATTTGCCCGGTTTACGGAATGCATCAGCATGATGATTTTGGTGCGTATCTCGTGATGAAATTTCTGAAGGGCGTCAGTCTGGAATTTCTTTTGCGCCGCAAGCAGAAACTGCCGCTGGAGTGGGTCACGAAAATTTTGGAGCCGGTCGCGAAGGCTCTCGACTATGCGCATCAGCAAGAGGTCGTTCACCGCGATGTCAAACCGGCCAACATTATGCTTGATTTTGCCAGAAACTCCGACGGGTCTCTGAACTTTGAGGAACTGAAAGACGTTCAGCTCATCGATTTCGGTCTGGCGGCGGAGTTTCGGCGGAGTATGTCGCGCGTTTCTCAGATCCGAATGCCGACTAGCGGAACGCGTTCGTACATGAGTCCGGAACAGTTTCGCGGACGGCTTCAAAATGCGTTTTCCGACCAGTACTCACTTGCCGTCGTTGCCTACGAGCTGCTTGCAGGCCATTTGCCGTTTGAGACAGATGACGATCAGACCCTGCGCGAGTGTGTGCTGAATGAAGCCCCTGAATGGGTCCCAGGGCTGGAATCGGCCGTTAATGAGGCCCTTTTGAAAGGAATGGCCAAGGAGCGGGAATCACGTTTCCCAACGTGCGAGGAATTTGTGCAGGCGCTTGCCAATAAACAGGCGCCGATAAACCAGCCATCGAATGACGGCGGCTCTCCGCCTGTCGGTACGCCCGCAGGTCAGAGCGGCTCGGTCAACGGCTGGCCAACTGGTACGCCCGCAGGTCAGAGCGGCCCGGTCAACGGCTGGCCAACTGGTACGCCCGCAGGTCAGAGCGGCCCGGTCAGCGGCTGGCCAATTGGTACGCCCGCAGGTCAGAGCGGCCCGGTCAGCGGCTGGCCAATTGGTATGCCCGCAGGTCAGAGCGGCCCGGTCAACGGCTGGCCAATTGGCACGACCTCAGGTCAGCGAGGCCCGGTCAACGGTAGGCCCGTCGGTGCTCCTCCGGTGAGCGGCAATCCCGTTGGTGCTCCTCCGGTGAGCGGCAATCCCGTTGGTGTTCCTCCGGTGAGCGGTAATCCTGTCGGTGTTCCTCCGGTGAGCGGTAATCCTGTCGGTGTTCCTCCGGTGAACGGCAATCCCGTTGGTGCTCCTCCGGTGAGCGGCCGTCCTTTGGGGAATGGTCCTCAGGGGCAGGGGTGGGAGAAAAGGAATCCAAAACAAAAAAATATTCTCTGGGATGCCGTGGAAGAGATTTTTGAAGATCCCAGAGGTCAAAAAGTTGGACAAAAACTCGGTGATCTGGTTCGCCATGTTTTCTGGAACATGAAACGGGATTGACCCGCGATTTGGGGGCGGCGGCAGGAAAATTTTTAGAGGATCTTTCCGCCGATTTGAAAAAACGGAAAATTTAAAAATTTTGGAATTTTATGGATCTTACGCTTGATTTCATTTACCTTGATGGTCCCGTTTTTATCCTGAATAAACCGGCGGGAATTTTGGTCCAGTCACCGCCAGGGATCGATTCTCTCGTGGATCGGATCAAGGAGCATGTGCGCAAACAGGACGGCCGTCCGGATGACGCGAATGTTTACCTTGGCGTTCCGCACCGACTTGATCGGCCTGCGACCGGCTGCATGATCTTTGCCCGCAATGTTCGCGCAGCGAAGCGCCTTTCCGACCAGTTCCAGATGCGGACCGTTCAGAAAAAGTACTGGGTCCTCGTTTCCGGTCTCGTTCCGGAAGACCGGGGCGATTGGGAAGATTTTATCCGTAAAGTCCCCGGCGAACCGCGCTCGGAGATCGTCACGTCGCGGCATCCGGAGGGACGCTGGTCGCTTCTGCATTTCACTGTGAAGAAACGTTTCCCGGAGAAAAACTGCACTTGGCTAGAGATCGAGCTGGAGACTGGACGCACGCATCAGATCCGGCTTCAGTCTTCTTCCCGCGGCTTTCCGATCCTCGGCGATACGCAGTACGGTTCGGAGGTCCCGTTTGGCGAGCAGTTTGAGGATGAGCGTCTGCGGGCCATTGCGCTCCATAGCCGTTCGATCAACATCAAGCACCCCATGCGTGAAGAGCGCATTTTTGTAGAGGCTCCGCTTCCGAAAACGTGGGCGGAATTTTTGGGTGAGGATCCGGAAACGCACTAGTTTCGGAAGATCGGACCGAAATTCTGAAGAGCGGAGAAACGAAAGACGGAAAACGAAAGACGGAAAAAGAAAGACAAAAAAAGCGGGAAGGCTGAGATCCAGTTTCCCGCTTTTTTTATTGAGGAACGCGAATTACTGGCGGAAATTCATGTCGCACGTAACACCGCCGGCGGCCGGCAGGTAAGAGTGGAGCAGATAGTCCGCGACCATGCGCTGCGCACTGAATCGCCAAGCCATCGTCCGGAGCGAGTTGAGCATCCGCTCGATCCAGAGGTGCGGCAGTCCGTCCGCGTCGCGATGATAGTAGAGCGGAATGATCTGATTTTCCAGAACGTCCATGAGCGAGACGGCGTCGCGATTGTCGGTGATCTCGTCATTAACGTGAGCCGTTCCTTTTCCAATGGCAAAACCGTTGGTCCCGTCATACGCTTCCGCCCACCAGCCGTCGAGGATCGAGCAGTTCAGCACGCCGTTGAGAAGCGCTTTCTGACCGGAAGTGCCGGAGGCTTCCAGCGGACGGCGCGGATTGTTGAGCCAGACGTCCACGCCTTGGACCATGTGACGCGCGACGTTCATGTCGTAATCTTCCACGAAAACGAATTTGTTCTGGAAGTGCGGGTCCTTGCGGAGATTCGCGATCCGCTGAATGAATTCCTTGCCCGGCTGGTCGGCAGGATGGGCTTTTCCAGCGAAGACGAACTGGATCGGACGGTCCGTGGAATCCATGAGCGCCAGGAGCCGTTCCCAGTCGCGCATGAGGAGCGTCGCACGTTTGTAGGTCGCAAAACGCCGAGCGAAACCGATCGTCAGCGCGTTCGGATCGAGCTGAACGCTTTCCGTCTCACCGCGCCGGCCAGCCTGCCGTTCTACGCGGCGCTGGATGAATTCCATCATCAGCGATTTGAGCGAAACGTGCGTCTCCCAAAGTTCTGCAGGATCGATCTTTTTGATGTCCTGCCACGGCTCGGCAGTCCAGTGCGAGTCCATCCAGTTCGGGTCAAAGTATCGGTCAAAGAGCGTCTGCATCTGCCAGGCCATCCAGCTCTGAACGTGAACGCCGTTGGTGATGTGCCCGATCGGGACTTCATTTTCCGGACGGCTTGGCCAGAGATTCGACCACATTCGGCGGGAAACGATTCCGTGCAGGCAGCTGACCGCGTTGGCGTGGCGAGAGAGTTTCAGACCAAGGACCGTCATGCAGAACGATTCATTCTGATCGTGAACGTTCACGCGCCCCATCGCCATGAGCTGATGGAAATCGATGCCGAGTTTCTGCTGAAGCGGAGCGAGATGCTCGCCGACGAGTTCCGGAGAGAATCGGTCATGCCCAGCCGGAACGGGAGTGTGAGTGGTGAAGCAGGTCGCCTGTGCGACTTGACGGACCGCCTCGTCGAAGCTCAGACCGTCTTCTTCCATGCGGGAACGGACGACTTCGAGCGTTGCGAATGCACAGTGCCCTTCATTCAGGTGGAAAACGCCCGGATTGATGCCGAGTGCGTGCAGAGCCCGAACGCCGCCGATGCCGACGACCATTTCCTGGCGGATGCGCATTCGGCTGTCGCCGCCGTAAAGACGGGACGTGAGCGTTCTGTCGGATTCCTGGTTTTCCGGAAGGTCGCAGTCCAGGAGGTAGAGCGTGACACGGCCGACGTTCATTTTCCAAACGCTGGCGTAGATCGCATCCGAGGCCGTTTCGACTTTCACGACGAGCGGTTCGCCGTCTTTCATCACGCGGTTCATCGGAAGATTTTCGATATTCGTACGCAGATACTCTTCTTCCTGCCAGCCTTCCGCATTGAGATGTTGTTTGAAGTACCCCTGGTCATAGAACAGACCGACAGCGACCAGCGGGACGCCGAGACCGCTTGCGCTTTTGATGTGGTCTCCTGCGAGGATGCCGAGACCGCCGGAATAGATCGGGACGGATTCGTGGATCCCGAATTCCAGGGAGAAATAGGCGACCGGTTTGGATCCGAGGACGCCTACATTTTCCGCTGCCCATTTCGGACGCGAATTCATGTACTGATTCAGTCGGCGGTACGCGTAGTTGATCCGGCTTCCGAGGACCATCTCGCTGGCACGCGCTTCCAGCGTTTCGGGCGTGAATTCCCGAAGGAGCGCGATCGGATTGTGGTCCAGCTTCCGCCAGCGTTCCGGTGCAAGGTCACGAAACATTGCAACGACGTCCGGATGCCAGCACCACCATAAATTGTGGGCAATTTCCCAACATTTTTCGTATAGCGACTTCTGAAGAGAAGTTTTACTGCTTGATACGGTACTACTCATTTTTTATTTCTCCATGGATAAAATAGAAAAGGCCTCAAATTCATACAAAAAGTAAACCGCTCTGTCGTCGGTCACTGTTTTCGCGCGGCGTTTTCCGTCTGGCGTTTGCGAACCGTGTTTCCGGTGCGTGCATGGAGGAATGGTGTGCCGCAGAAAAAACAGAGTTTCAGAGCAGTACATTCCCATTATATCGAATTTCCTGAAAAAATCAAGAGGAATTTGGAAGATCGAAGAGAGAAAAAATCAAATTTTTCATTTCATGATTCGGAAAAATTTTAAATCGGACAGGAGGGACGAAATGCCGTTTAAGGGGAGCAGAAACTTCTAATTTTATCGCGCTTTTTAAAAAGCCATTTTGCGGCTGCGTTTTTCTTTGATGCAGCCGCTTTTTTCATTTTTGTTTCCATGTTTGACATTTACCGCGGATCCTGCTGGACGGACTCTCGCCATCTCAGCAGTGTCTGGAATGCTTCGATCGGCGTCATCGTATTGAGGTTCAGCGACTTCAGTTCTTCGATGATCGGCGGGTCTTTGGGGTCAAACATGAGGTACTGAATGTTGCACGGAACTTTGGGACGGACTTTTTGGGGATCCAAAGTACGCAGAGGCGCACGGGGGCGGACGGCATCTTCTTTTTCTGAAGCATCCGTTCGCTTTTGCTCGAAGTTTTTCGGGAGTTCTGAGTTTTGTGGGAGTTCTGAGTTTTGTGGAAGTTCTGAGTTTTGTGGAAGTTCTGAGTTTTGTGGAAGTTCTGAGTTTTGTGGAAGTTCTGAGTTTTGTGGGAGTTCTGAGTTTTGTGGAAGTTCATCATCGGAGCCTTCCGTTAGTCTTTTTTCGTTCGCGAGCAGTTCGGCCTGGCGTTCTTCCATTTGAAGCAGCAGCTGCGAGGCGCGTTCAAGGACTTCGGACGGCACTCCGGCAAGACGCGCGACGTGGATCCCGTAACTTCGGTCAGCAGCCCCCTCGATGATTTTGTGAAGAAAGACTACTTCGTCGTTCCATTCACGGACGGCAACGTTTAGATTTCGGATGTTCCGGAACGTTTTGGAAAGGTCCGTCAGTTCGTGATAGTGTGTCGCAAAAAGAGTCCGGCATCGGATCTTCTCGTGCAGATACTCGATGATGGCCCAGGCCAGGGAGATGCCGTCGTAGGTGCTCGTTCCGCGTCCGATCTCGTCCAGGATCACGAGACTCTTTTCCGTCGCCATGTTCAGGATCCTGGCCGTCTCGGTCATTTCGACCATAAAGGTACTCTGACCGCGCGCCAGTTCATCGCTCGCACCGACCCGCGTAAAGATCCGGTCCACGATGCCGATCTTTGCTTCGCGTGCCGGAATGAAACTCCCGATCTGCGCCATGAGCGTCAGAAGAGCGACCTGCCGAATATACGTGCTTTTTCCGGACATATTCGGCCCCGTGATCAGGAGGATCTTGCCCCGCAGTTCATCGCACACGACGTCGTTTGGCACAAAATCTCCGTCCGGCGTCACCATGTCGAGCACAGGATGGCGTCCGTCGAGGATCTCCAGCTCGTTTTCTTCCGTGATCTCCGGCCGGCAGTAGTTTCGCTGCCTCGCAGTTTCTGCAAATGCGAGCAGAACGTCCAGTTCCGCGAGAACTCCGGCGGTCACGCTCATGCGCTGACGGTACTGGAGGGTGAGTTCCCGAAGTTCCGAGAAAAGCTGGTACTCCAGTTCTTTTTGCCGTTCATCTGCGGAAAGGACGAATTCCTCGTGCTCTTTTAATTCCGGAGTGATGAAGCGCTCTGCATTTTTGACGGTCTGTTTCCGAATGAAGTTTTCGGGGATCTTTTCCTCCTGAGATCGGTTCACTTCCAGATAGAAACCGAACACTTTGTTGTATCCGACCTTCAGATTCTGGATCCCGGTCTCCGCCTGGATCTTCGCCTGGTAATTCGTGATCCACTCCCGGCCTCCGTGTGCTGCGTTTCGCAGTTCGTCCAGCTGTTCCGAATATCCGGGCCGGATGACGCCGCCTTCAGTGATCTGGAGCGGCGGATCGTCAATGATCGCTGCTGAGATCATCTTTGTCAGCTCTGGACAGAAATCGATCTCACCGTTGATCCTGACGATCAGCGGACTTTTCATTTTCTGGATCAGCTTTCGGATCTCAGGGAGCATGGTGAGGGTCTGACCTATGGCGTAAAGGTCGCGCGGATTGGCACGTCTGGTCGCCACGCGAGTCAAGAGACGCTCTAGGTCGTAGATCCCGCGAAGATTTTTACGGAGTTCCTGACAGACATTCGGATCCTGCATGAGCTCTGCGACTGCATTTTGCCGAAGTTCGATCAGTTTTTTGCTCGTCAGCGGATTGGCGACCCAGTCAGCAAGCATACGCGACCCCATCGACGTCACCGCACAGTCGAGCGCCGCGAGAAGCGATCCGTCTCGTTTGCCTTCCCGCATCGTTCGGGAGATCTCAAGACTCCGCCGGCTCGATTCGTCGATCTCCAGCGTTTCTCCGGTACGGTAAGAACGGAGCGAGTCGATGTGTTCGAGCGATGCTTTCTGCGTTTCGCTCAGGTAGTCCAAGATCATGCCCGCGGCACGGATCGCCTGTTTGTCTTCCGGGACCTGGAGATCGAAACCGAAACCGTTCAGATTCATGACGCGGAAATGGTCCGTCAGCTTTTTTAGCGTGAAATTCAGTCCCGAGGCCCAATCCGGGCGCCGTGTGACCATCATTTTGTTCATGACCCAATCCGGCAGTTTTTCTTTTTCGCAGATCAGGCATTCGGACGGCATGATCCGCGCCAGCTGATCGTAGAGCCGGGTCCGCGGAAATCCTGCAGCAAAGAACCTTCCGGTCGACAGATCCACCCACGAAAGACCGACGCATGCTTCATCGATGACCGCGGAGGCAAGGTAATTGCTCTCCTTGGGATCCAGGAGAAAATCTTCCGTCAGAGTCCCCGGCGTCACGACACGAGTTACTTCGCGCTTCACGATCCCCTTCGCCTGTTTCGGATCCTCCATTTGATCACACACTGCGACGCGGTATCCGTTTTCGATCAGCTTTCCGACGTACGCTTCCAGCTGATGATGCGGAAAACCAGCCATTGGCATCGCGTTTTCGCCTTTTTCCCGGCTTGTCAGTGCGAGATTCAGTACCCGCGCTCCAAGACGTGCGTCCGTGTGGAACATTTCGTAGAAATCGCCCATTCGAAAAAGAAGAAGCGCATCCGGACAGGCTTTTTTGGCCTCGAAATACTGCTTCATCATGGGGGTCATTTTGACATTCGTGTTTTCTTCTGTGTTAGGCATGGGTTCGTTTCGAATGAGGAAAAGGGAGCGTGGATCTTGGACTCTGGATCCTGAAAATGAACGGACGTTCAAAAAACGAAAGTGACAGGACGCTTTTCGCCCAGTTTTCGGGTGTCGTTTGTTTTGACCCGTCAGTTTATTTTTTTGCGGCTGCGGCAGATCCTTCGGAATTCAAAGTGCCGGCTTTCAGGACCTGTCTGCGAAATGCGTATCTCGGCGTAGTCGCGCGGAAGGCAGGTTTCGATCCTGTCCGCCCACTCGATGAAGGTAAGTCCGCCTCCGTCAAAGTACTCTTCCGGTCCAAGTTCGAGAAATTCATCGTCATCTTTCAGCCGATAGGCGTCAAAGTGAAAGATCGGACGCGTGCCGGCGGTGTACTCCTGAATGAGTACGAAGGTTGGACTCGTGACGTCTTCTTCCGGAACGCCGGCAGATGCTGCAACTGCCTGAACGAAACGGGTCTTTCCCGCTCCAAGCGTACCGAGCAGCGAGATGACCGTGCCGTTTTCCAGTACGCTTTCAACGATTTTTCCCAGCGCGTCGGTCTCTTCAAGCGAATGGACGTCGCACTCTAGGCACACTCCCTGCATTTCTTCATTCCAACGGCCCGTCAAAAGGGCGTGCAGTGCTGGACGCAGATCAAGAAGATCCATGGACATTTCTCCCCTTTAAATGTTGAAAATGACTCGATTTTAACCTATTATACCATTTTTAAAAAAATCGCCTACCCACCCCCTGAAAATAATTTGAAAAACAGTGTGTGTAAATAGGTAATTTAGGTTGGGTTTTCTTGTTGCGCAGACTTGAAGGCGTGGTCCGAATAAATCAAAAGAATTGTATTTGACTGCACGATAAAAAGTGATGATAGAATGTGTGTGCATCCGTATTCCCGTTTTTTCGCGGATTTTCAGGAAGAAAAGAACCGAAAAAGAGCCGCGGGGATCCGCATTTTTTGGAAAATCATGAAGTCAGGAATTTCCCATGAGCAACAATGAATCCGTACAGGAAAATGTACCGGCCGAAAAGAGCACGAAAGAATGGTTTTTGTGGGGGATCACGGGAGCTTTTATTCTCCTGCTGGTCTACGCATACTGGAATATGTTCGAGAGTGCGATGGTAGAATGGAGTTCGAACGAGCTCTACTCCCACGGGTATCTGATCCCGATCCTTGCGGCCGTCATTTTGTACATGCGCCGTCAGCCGCTGCGCCCTAGTACCGGAAAAGAACAGCTTGCCGGGGCGGGGATCATCCTCGCGGCATCGCTGCTTCGTGTTTTCATGTCTTCCTTCGAGACGGGGGACATGTACACGTTCGTCATTGCGTTTGTCGGCCTGATCCTTCTTGTCGGCGGCACTTCGATGCTCCGATGGGCGGGACCGATCGCGTTTCTGCTTCTTTTCATGTTTCCGCTGCCGCATACAGCAACACAGCAGCTGCTCGTTCCGATGCAGCGTTTCGCGACCACTGCGAGTACATTCGTGCTTCAGGTCGTTGGTTTTCCGGTCTTTCAGGACGGGATCACCATCAGTATCGGCACAAGTCAGATCAATATCGTGGAACAGTGCAGCGGTTTGAAGATGACGACCATCTTCCTTGCCCTTTCCATCTCGCTGATCCTGATCAACGAGCGTGAGTGGTGGGAAAACATCATCATTCTGCTCATGGCGATCCCGATCGCGCTTTTGACGAACATCGTGCGTATCGTCGTTACGGGAATGGTCATCTTCTTGTTCCCGGAAAGCGAGACGCTGAAAAAACTCGTACATGACGGTGCCGGACTCTGCATGGTCCCGCTGGCGATCGGATTCCTCGTCCTTCTCCAGTGGATCCTTTCCAACATTTTTGTGGAAGACGACGGACCCACACAGCTGGACATGATCGAGAACCCGAAGGAAGTGTTCTGGAAGGACAGAAAAACGATCCAGGACTAAGAACGAAAAACGTCCGGACCGGACAAGTTTCCGGAATGGGGTGCTCCAAAACACATAAAAAAACATTCAAAGAAAACCTTTTTGAATAAATTTGCGTAATGTACAGAAGATGAAGGCCGCATGATGCGCAGTTTCATCCGGCTGGCATGAGCAGATCGCCGTTCTGACGGAGTTTCTAGAAAGGAGTTTCCGGAAAGAACGGCTCGCTCCCGTGCAGGAAAACGGGGGCGGTGTTCCGACAGAAAATTTTTGTTGAATCATTCAACCACAGACAAAACAGGTGCAAAAGTGGAACAAAACTTCAACCAGCTTCCCGCAGAAGTGAATCCTCAGGGACGTGAACTTGCCGTTTCGCGCCGCGCGGGGGGATTTCGTGAACTTCAGACCTACAAAAAACAGCCCGACATCATCAATCGTTCGATCCGGCCGACAGACTTTGTGTTTGCTCTCCGTCGACGATGGGTGCTGAGCATGGTGCTTGGATTCTTTTTCACTACGGTCGTGATCCTCATCGCGTACCTTGCCATTCCGGTGGAATACAACGCGAAGGTCATGCTCCGTTTTGCGGAAGACCGTCAGTACATCCTTTTCAAACTTCCCTCGGAAAAACACTACCTGAACGACCGGAACGCGCAGGCAACGCTCATCCGAAGCAACATCGTGCTTGGTCCGGCCTTGCAGATGCCCGGCATTTCGAAACTCAAGTGTCTCCGTGACGAACCGGACAAAGTACACTGGCTGGCGACGCACCTGACCGTCGGATACACCGGCTCGGAGATCCTCCAGATCTCCATCAGCGGGGAAGACCGCGACGAACTGGTCAAGATCCTCACCGCCGTTCGAGACTCGTACATGAAAGAGATCGTGCAGGTCGAACGTGATTTGGAAACGCAGAAGCGAAACAACCTGGAGCGTGCCTACAATCATCTCGGAAAAATGAAGCAGCGCAAGGAGATCCAGTACCAGAACCTTGCAGACCGTCTTGGGGTCAGTGATTCGAAGAACGCGATGTACTCGAACCGTTTTGCGCAGGAGAACCTGGCGCACTGGCGTCAGCAGCGCGACATGAACCTCGCTCGCATCAACGGTCTGACGATGGAGATCAAGAAACGCTCTGCCTTTCTCGAAGCAATGGCGCCGGAAGAACAGGGGGCGACCCGTGAAGAGCGTGAAAATCTGAGGATCCAGCAGCGTGCGAATCTCATCCGATCGCTTACAGTGCAGGCTCTGAATGAGAATCCAACGATCAAGGAACTGCGGATGCAGTACGAAAACATTCAGGCGCTGTTGGAACGGGAACGCTCTGTCGCGATGGATCCGAATCATCCGAACATCAAGCGTTTGGAGCAGGCGCTGGAAGAATGCAACGCGCAGATCGCGGCTGTGACAAAGCGTTTGACTCCGGAGATCGCCAAACTCGTCCAGGCAAAGATCGACAATGAGGAGGTCCCGATGTCCCGTGCGGAGAAACTCGCCGAGACGATCGAATCGCTCAAGATCGAACTGGCTGTCTATCAGGCGGAATACGAATCTTGCGAGAAATCCTACCAGGCCGAACTCGCGAAAGCAAAGACTTCCGGTGAGACGACGGAACTTCAGAGTCTCCGAAGCGAGCTGGACCGCATGGATTCCATGTATAACCGAATGGGAACGCAGTTGGACGAGTGGAAGGTCGAAGCGCAGGCTGGACCGCGTGTCGAAACGATCACCGAGCCGGAAGCGCCGCGTCACAACAATCAGGCCATTAAGTACCAGACGATGGCTTTCCTGGGCCTCATGACTTTCGTTGGGACGATCATCGCCGTCAGCGGTTTTGACTTCCTCGGACGACGCGTCAACTCTTCCGACGAACTCAGCTACGGGTTGGGGATCCACGTCATGGGCGACCTGCCGCTCATTTCCCGCGGTGTACACCGTAATCGCGTGAATCAGAGCATTCAGGGGCTTTTGATGGAGTCGATCGACAATATCAGGACCGCGCTCCTTCACCGTGCTGAAGCCGACAACATGAAGGCCGTCCTTCTGACGAGTTCGCTCGAAAAAGAGGGCAAAACGACGGTTTCCAGCCAGCTCGCTGCAAGTTTGGCCCGTACGGGACGCCGCGTCATCCTGGTGGACGTCGACCTTCGCCGTCCGTCGTCCCACCGTATGTTCGACCGTCCGCTGAACCCGGGTCTTGCCGAGTACCTGCGCAAGAAAGTCTCGCTTGACGAAGTCATCACGACGACGCGCGTTGAGAATCTCTGGATCATTCCGGCCGGTACGCCGCACCCGGACGCCATTATCGCACTGGCGCAGGGGGACATGGAAGAGCCGATGCGTCTGCTCCGCGAGCAGTTCGACTTCATCATCGTGGACTCCGGACCGGTCCTGACCGACGCCGACGTGCTGGTGATGGGACGTCTGTGCGACGGCGTGATCCTCTCCGTTCTGCGCGATGTCAGCCGGATCCCGCTCGTTTACGAAGCCTGCGAGCGTATCCGAATGGTCGACATTCCGCTCATCGGAACGGTACTCAACGGCGTGAGCTTCGGAAAATACCGTCCGTACTATTCGAGCTACTCGATCGAAGTTTCGACGAAAGGCAAGTCGAAAGCAAGACGGCGCTGATCCTTTCTAGGCGTAACACGATCCATACGCAGCGGGTCCGCACCTGACCCGTTCTCCTTAAGGCGTTCTGTCTCGTCGGCAGGGCGCCTTTTTGACGTGATGAAACGGGAACGGAGCCATACCATCTCTGCCGCTCTCCCCCCCCTTGCAATTAACTGAAAATATGCTAAAATCAAAATCTGTATCTTTGCATACTTTTGAATCAAACTTTTTGCTATCCATTGGATTTGAGGCAAGATCATGAAAAAAATCATTCTTTTGTTCATTTTGTTCCTCCTTCCGGCTCTTGTTCTGGCGGAGGAAGCGGTTCGAACGTGGACGACATCGGCAGGAAAAGAGATCGTTGGCGTGTGGGAGATGGAAAAGGATACCGAAGAGGAAAAGATCCACATCCGTTCCAACGGCAAGCTCTACCGCGTGAAGGTAGAAAAACTCTCCGAGGCGGACCAGACGTACATTGCGGAGAAGCGTGCTGCAAGCCGTTCCATTGACGATGACGCGTTCGAAGAAGTGGTCGAGGAGCCCGAGGCCGGCGAAAAAGCGATCGTGGTCGTGGAGCGGGACGGGTTGCGCGAGGAGGCGCATCGTTACGCGCTTTTGATCGGCGTGAACGAGTACAATAAGCCGATCTCATCTCTGAAATTCTGCATGAACGACATGAAGTACCTTGCCGAGACGTTCGAGGCGATCGGTTTTCAGCGTGAGAACATTACGCTCATGACGGACGAGTCGGCCTCTAATCTGCGTCCGACGAAGAACAATATTCTGAATCAGGTCGAAATGCTCTGCGAGATGATGAGTCCGGAAGATCTTCTGATCATCGCATTCAGCGGTCACGGGGTGATGGTCGACGGGAAAGCGTACCTTTGTCCGGGTGACGCGAACGCGGAAAACGCGGATTCACTCGTTTCTCGTGATTGGGTCTACAGTCAGCTGGAAAACTCACAGGCAGCGCAGAAACTCATGATCGTGGACGCGTGCCGAAACGAAATTACGATCGCGGGTTCGAAATCGTTTGGAAATGCGAGGACGCTGGAAGACCCGACGGGCGCGCAGGGAAAAGGGTTCGTTCTTCTCGCGTCATGCCGGCCGAAGCAGGTTTCGTGG
>SUVI01000102.1 GCA_015062085.1 Planctomycetaceae bacterium | reverse complement strand
CACTCGCACGACCACGCACACTCGCACGACCACGCACACTCGCACGACCACGCACACTCGCACGACCACGCACACTCGCACATTCACCGTTCGCACGCGGATATTCGGCGTCTGATCGAGAACAGTGACCTTCCAGAAACCGCAAAGAGGCTTTCCCTTGAAGTTTTCCTTGCGCTGGCAAAGGCAGAGGGGAAAGTTCACGGTCAGCCGGCAGATGAGGTGCATTTTCATGAGGTCGGCGCAGTGGATTCCATCATCGACATCGTTGGGAGCTGTCTGGCACTGACGCTTTTGGAAGTGGACGGTATTTCGGTCTCTCCACTTCCAACGGGGATCGGTATGGTTCGGTGTGCCCATGGAGTTTACCCGCTTCCAGCCCCCGCGACGCAGGAACTCCTTCAGACATACGGTCTGGCAGTCTCCACGGACAATGAAGAGTGCGAGATGCTGACCCCGACAGCCGCGGCACTTTTTGCAGTCTGGAAAAAGGCCGAGCTCCGCGGAAATGCCCGGATCCTTGATTCGTTCAACTCGTTCGGACACCGTGCCATGGCGTCACGGCCCAACGTACTTCGCGCGGTCCTTTACGAGTCCGAACGATCAGAAAACTCACGCTCCTCGGAACCCCTCCGCCAGAAACCGTACCTGACGGAAACTCTTCTCCAGCTGGAAGCCAATCTCGATGACGTGACTGGGGAACAGCTCGGTGCAGCAATGGCGTCGCTTTTTGCACAGGGAGCGCTTGACGTCTGGTTTACTCCTCTGACGATGAAAAAGCAGCGTCCTGCAACTCAGCTCGGCGTTCTGATCGCTCCGGAAATGCGTGAGGCCGTCTTGGAATGCTTCTTCCGCGAAACAGGAACGTTCGGGATCCGTGAATTTCAGGTGACGCGGTACTCACTACATCGGCGCTGGGAAACCGTCGGGACTCCGTTTGGTCCGATCCGGATCAAAATCGGTACGTTCGGCAGCTCGGACATTCAGTTTTCACCCGAATTTTCCGACTGTCAGGCGGCAGCTGAAAAACATTCCGTCCCGCTTTCCGAAATCCTCCGAACGGTGTGTGCGTACCAGTTTTCTACCACTGAAGACACTGAAGAGCCGCAGAAGAGCAACAAAAAGAAAGGAGAAACTTCCTAACGGAAATTTCCCGGAAAAACGGCTGCCGCAATCACACTCAAACGCCGGAAAAATCAAAATAAAACCGAAATAAAAGGAGTCCTGCCTCTGAAAATCATGAGTCCGCAGCCAAGTCAAACTCGTTTTCGGGCTGATGCTCCTTTTCAGGCTGATGAGTAAACTGGCAAACTGCGAGGAAATTGAAAACTGCGTACCCATTAAACGAAATAGGGCTAAGATCCTGCGAAAACGAACCCCAATTGGCGCAAGATCAAGTCCAAATGAGCAACACGATGATACAATATCCCAGTAATTTTCACAAATTGGAATTTTGCATCATCGTGTGCCTCAAATCACACATGCAGGTCACACACTCTGTGCTTCGCTCTCCAAAATTTCCAGCACGATCTGGCTGAGTTTCGGTTCCGCAGCATTTGCCGTCGCAATGATCTCCGTCACATCCGCCGGTTTCAGTGCGTCAGGCAGGCACATGTCCGTGATGATGGAAAGCCCCAAGACCCGCATTTTGGAGTGGACAGCAACGATCACTTCCGGAATCGTCGACATACCGACCGCATCCGCGCCGATCCCGCGCAAAAAACGATACTCCGCGCGCGTTTCAAGATTCGGTCCCAACACCCCCACGTAAACGCCGGAATGGATCGCATAGCCGTTCTTGCGTCCGATCTCCAAAGCCGCCTCGACGAGCGATCTCGTGTACGGCTCGCACATATCCGGGAAACGTTCGCCAAGCGCATCGTCATTCACCCCAACGAGCGGATTGCCGCCCATCAGATTAATGTGGTCCTCAATGACCATGATGTCCCCCTGCCGATACTGCGGATTCATTCCGCCGCACGCATTCGAGACGATCAAAAGCTCCGCCCCCAATGCTTTCATGACGCGGACCGGGAATGTGATCTGCTGCCAAGTGTACCCCTCGTAAGCATGGATCCGCCCTTCCATCGCAACGACGTCCATGCCGTTAAATTTACCGCAAACGAGCTTTCCCGCGTGCGTCATGGCCGTCGAAGACGCAAAATGGGGAAGTTCCGAATAGTCAAACGTCACGGTATCCGTAATGTTTTTCGCGACACCGCCTAGCCCGGTTCCCAAAATGATCCCGACTTTCGGATTTCCATTCCATCGTGCACGGATCGCCGCAACGGCTTCTTCGACCTGTTTGCGAATGTGGAGCATTTTGTCCTCGTTTCTCTTTCTATTTTTTTCCTTTGATTTTCCTTGATTTTGACCCGATCACGATCGATCCGTCAGCCATACTCATCTCTGTACTGCAGTCCGGCAAAGAAGACCGCTCTGCCGAACTGTCCGTCCAACCGACACGTTCAACAGCACGGATCTTCTGAACTCAGCTGTCGTACTCGTTGAAAGCTCCATTCTCTTCATCATCATCGAAATCGTTGAAGACGGATGCTCCCGAAACGTCGATCTCGTCGATGATCGTCTCCTCATTGTCCGGCAGGAATTTCGTTTGACTGTCAACGTCACCGAATTCTTCCTCATACCGAGTCGAAGTCGTCCCAAGCTCATCATCTTCGCCGTCGCCGTCTTCATCGTCGACCCGGGCCAGATCTTCGTAGTCTTCGTCGAATTCATCCTCGAAATCATCATCGAAATCGTCATCAAAATCGGCGTAGCTCTCGACTTCCTCATAAATATCCTCGTCGTCCCCGTCCGACAGGTCATCCATTCCTTCATCATCTTCATCGTCATCATAAGAATTCGTGATGACGAACGGCGGCAGGTCACGCACCGCCAAGCCGAGTCCGCCTCCCCAAACATCACCGCCGTTCAGTTCCGAAAGATAAGTTTCGGGCAAAAATGTTTCAGGCTGAAACACCGAGGAGACTCCGAGTTCCGGAAGCCGCGCGTCCGCCAGATCAGGAAGAAGCCAAGCAGGAACAGAGAGCGGAGTAAGTCCATTTGCAAATTCCTTCCCCGATCCCGGCAAAAAAACCGGCCTGACAGAGAACTTCGAAAAACCACACAATGACGGCATCAAAGCGTCATGCGGGGACAAAACGTCCCCATTCGGAATGCGCGGAACATTTTCAGTTGAACGAGTCTGAGTTTCTGGAAAATTAGGCAAAATTCTCATTTTCTTATCCTTACCTGGCTCCTATTTTACGCTTCCCCGGCACATTGAAGACTCTTTTCAGGCTCTTTTCAGGCAACGGACACTCCGTCCAGCTGGAAAGGCCCCCCCCAGCGCCGTTCAGGTCACGCTCACAGTCAATTTCGTATTGATATACCATGCGGGACTTTTTGTCAAGCCCCCCCCTCCTTAAAAAAGTGTTTTTTTTCGAAATTCTTACTCTCGCGGAGGCGGATTGTAGAAACGGCGGCGATTAGGATCGACTACGCGCTTCGGCGAAGCATCGGATCCCGGTTCCTGAGTCTCCTCCGAGGCTGCTTCCGTACCATCGGTTCCTTTACGGCGAAACAGTCCCGCAAAACGGGAAGCCATACTCTGGAGTTTCGGTTTGGCCGCATCGCTGAGCTGACTGACTCCTTCATTGAGCTGACTTCCGAGACGATTCATGCTCGACCCAAGCCGGCTCATTCCGTCACTCAACTGTTCGCCAAGAATGCCTGCGATCTGAGCCGACCCCTCACGGATCTGCTGCCAACCTTCTGAAAGATCCGCGGCCCCCTCTGTTTCCAGCTGCGGATCCTGCGCCGCCCTGCGTCCCTCCGGAACCATAGACGGACGAGACGCCGATCTTTCTGCCGTGCCGGTATTCTGCACCTCGCCGTTTTCAAAACGACGCGGAGTTTGCGACGAAGCCATCCGGTACTGAACCCCCCCCTTCGGTTTTCCCGTTCCGGAATTTCCCGCTCCGGAAGGCCGTGCCGAGTCGGAAATATCTCGCCGAGCGACCTGCCGTGCAGTCTCACGTGAAATGCCGGAAGATGACTGGACGTTCGGAGACCGGACCGAGACATCTGCCGCAGTTTTTCGGGGCACCACCGTTTCTTCCCGATCCGCGTAAGCACCGTCTTCCGCAGACTCTAACGTCTCCGCGTCCGCAAACTTCGTCATTTCCGGAGAAGCTCCCCAAACATCTCCAACAGCGGGACTTGCACTTTCGACGCGCTCGTCCCCGCACTCAGCATCAAGATCTACAGCAAGATCAGCAGCAGGCGTAAAGGCAGCCACGCGTTCCGGTTCCCCCTCAAACACCGTCTCCAATTCCAACTCGATCTCTTCTTCATCATCTTCGAGCACCGCGTCAGCATTGAGCACCGCGTCAGCATTGAGTACCGCGTCAACATTGAGTACCGCGTCAGCATTGAGTACCGCGTCAGCATCGGGCAGGATTTCCGCAGCATACGCGGCAGGATCTTCCGTAAACTGCGGCTCCTCTTCATCGCAGGGATTCAGAAACGTCTCTGAATCGCCCATTTGAAGAAGTACGAGCGTGGAATCATCGTACCGGATCTCTCCGTTTGCACGCATGGCATCCAACTCCGCTTCCCACGAGGCCTGGTCAAGTTCCCAGAAAAGATCCCATCGCGGGTAGGCCTGCGCTTCATAGCACCTCAGGAGCCACTGCGAAACCGCATCCGTCGCCAAAACAAGCAGATCGCCCTCCTGCACCAAAAGCTCGATCGGCGTAAATTTCATCTGTGCGTCCCGTCCCAGATCTTTGCTCCCAATGACGAGCGGCGGGAGATCAAAAGCAGCGGGATCCGTGAGGGGCAGGGCACAAAAGAGATCCGTTCCGGGAAACATTTCGGAATCCACACTTCCCGGCCGCACATGAAAGAGGCAGCTGTCGCCGATGCAGGCCCCCTTCACGTGAAAACAGCGTCTTGCAGGATCCGGCTCCCTTAGCTTTTCCCAAGCAGGCGTTCCCGGCTTTGGCGGTACGATCTCGCGCACCTGCGTCCAGAGGAGCGTCGAAAAGGCCCCGGATGCCAACTTTGGTCTCTGAAACCATGCCAGATCGTCCGTCTTGATCTCGCGTTCCCACTTCTCGCGCAATCGTCCCAGCCACGTTCCAAATGCAGCTGCATCTTGCGGATCGGGCAGCTCCGTCACGACGTGCTGAGTGAGGATCCTAGCCCACGCAGCCGAAAAAATCGCCGAAGAAACGCCGTCTGCGACCACCGCAACTCCGCGAGACGCATCCACTTGGAACGCATCCTGATTCTGATCCGGATTTTCCGCGTCTTTCGCATAGCAAAATGTCCGACTTTTGAATACCGTCATGCTTTAAGCCTCTTCATCCTTTTCTTTACTTCATCACTGGATCCAGATCCAGACGAGACATTCTGTTTCACGCACATCCTGTCCCATTTTGTATTTTCAGCCTGCGCGCCGGAAAATATCATTTCCGCCCGCGTTACGAGCCGTGATCTTTACAAATCGCTCGGTCGACGGTTTTTCGCCGCAAGCGTGTCGAGGACCTCAAACAGTACGTCGAAATCCATGTTCACCATCATCCCGCTAGACTCTTCATGGATCCCCGGCCGCACTCCCGCCAGAAACTCCCGTCCCGGTAATGGCGCAGTACGCTCCCAAATCGCCTGAAGCGTCTCATCCTGCGTAAAATCCAAACTGCTCGGGCAGCAGACCCCCGAATGCGGACGCTCCGTGAAGACCCAGTGCTGAAGCTGGATCGGAGGAAGATCCGGTGCGCTCAGACACTCGATCGCCGCGTCAAATTCATCCATCAGGAATTTCCCGGCCGTAATGTGCAGCAAGATCGGCGCAAGGAGTTTTTCCTCGCGCGCAGAGTCCCACTCCCGCACGATCTCAACGGCACGCTGAAACCCCGGGATCGGTGAGGCAGGATACGTCGGCGAGCAGTCCGTGAAGGAAAGCTTTTTCCGCGGCAGAGAGATCAGACCGCCAATGCCGTTCGGGATCTGGATCGTCATCGATTCCACTTTTCCCGCGGCTTCCGCAAGCAAATTATCCGGAAGAAAACTCCGGCCCAATGTGCCGCTCTCGACCGACATGGAACCGTCCGCCTCCTTGCCGTAGAAGATCAGTGCCGCATCGTATCTGCCACGGCCGCGCCGGGAAAGCTCGCCAAGCATGAACCGCGTCTTCTCCAGACGACGAGTCCACATTTCGACCGCCGGTCGGTACGTCAGATCCGTCACCGATCGGTCCACCAGCAAGATCATCAGCGTTAAGCGCGGCGAAAGATCCGACGATCCCTCCGGCACTTTATTCGTCGAAAGCGCCCGGCACCGAAATTCAAACCCATCCGGGACCGCCTCACTTTTCACCTCCGGAAGCTGATCGACCGGCGGAATGTCCGCGAGTGAACCATCTTCGTCTTCCGCTTTGTCAAATTCCCTGAAAATGAAATTTTCTTCCGCAGAATGCGAAAAAAGAGCAGGCATCGGAAACCGCTCGGCATGCGTTTTCTCAACCTCGTTTTCCGGCGGCGAAACGTGACGGGAAACCTCTTCCGGAATCGGCGGCGGGACCGGCACTCCAGACGATGCTGCCAAAGGGATCGGCACTCCAGACGATGCTGCCAAAGGGATCGGCACTCCAGACGATGCTGCCAAAGGGATCGGCGGAATCGGCTGTGAGACCGGCACGTTTTCGGGAACCGGAAGATCAGAAATGGTGGACGAAACGGTCTCCGGAGCAGGGGACTGATCCGCAGCCGGAATGGAATTCTGGTACACTCCCAAGATCCCCAGCATTCGCACCATGTCAATCATGCGCCCATTGTACACGAGCCCCTTTCCTCCAGGCGGCGGAAATTCCTGATTCTGACGCAGGGAATCCAGCATCGGGTCCGTCAGGATACTGCACCCAAAGAAAAGTTCCTGCACGGGACCGTACGGCAGAAAATTCGGAGCTGCAGGGTACTTAATGGCCGGGACGTTCGCGTAAGTTCCCGCATGAAACTGCAACACGAACGGCGGGCCCTGCGGAGTCGAGACCTTCCCCAGAGGCACGACCGCATTCGCAATGGAAACTCCGGGCTGAAGATCGCTCAAAAAACTGAAGATCAGCGGCGGCGCTGCCGGCTGGGAATTCTGCGTCCACTCCTGAAGCACGTTGGCCGTGAATTCAAAGACAGGCAGGTACTCCATCTTTCCCGGCCCGACTTTTGACTCATACCAGACCGGAAAATTCACCGTCATTGGCGTGACGGCCCGCGTAACGGGATTCACCACCTGCCTAGTACGCTCTTCGACCCGAACAGGAGCAGCGGTAAGCTCGTCCGACGAGACCCAGATCCTTCCGGAAAACGCTCCCCCAAAGCGGCTTCCAACTTCAGGCTGTCCATCGAGATTTCGATGGTATCCGATGACCGCCACATCCACCGGCGGACGTCCCTCCATCTGTCGGATCGCCGAATTCACGGCCGTGGCAATGCTATCCATTTTCGTATGCGTTCCCTCTGCGATCCGCATCCGCATGGAAGGCGCCTCATCGATCAAAAAAATGACGCACGCTCTATTCATGATTCCTTACGTATTCTGAAAACTCAAACTCGTTCATTTCCCCCAGTTCCGGTCCCGCCCCCGACCAGAAAACCGTTCACTGACCGAAGCTCTAAGATCCACTCCGATCACCGGCACTCTGGAACTCCGGAACTCTGCGCAAACGTGATCCTGCACGCAGAACTGCGTTTTTAACGGAGCCCAGGCGCCGCCTGCGTACCCATATTGAGGAACTGGATCAGGCAGACCATGTCCGCGTTGAAGGCCATACCGCGAGCGCCGGGCTGCAGCGGGAACCCCTCCATCACAGCGTGCTGGTAGAACGTTTCCGGCAAGACGCTCGACATTTCAAACAAATTGTACGCCAGCTGATCCGGGAATCCGGTAGGTGCCGCAGGAAACATGAAGGAGTCGTTCGCAGCCATCGACAAATGGCAGTTGAACAGCAGGACGTTCCCATCATTGGTCGCGAGATTCGTGAGAGCACGCGCATACGGCACAGGATCGCCGTCCTGCGACTCCCCGTCCGTAATGTGCACCACGATCGGGGGAAAACTGTACGGATGCTCTTGGATCCAAACTGAAAGCAGTTCGTGGGCATGATAGAACATGTGACACATCGGCGTCCCGCCTTCCGCCACAGGATCGACCCAAACCGGTACCTCACAGGGAATCTGAATGACTTCGCCGGTCTCCTCATCCGGAATGACCTGCATTCGCTGATCGATCCGGATCGGATTCATCCCAATATCGGTAATAGACACGATCGACCGACCGGCCAACGGTCCCCGAAGCGCAGATTCGATGATCGGATTCCCCACCTGGTCCGTCCGGTAACCAAAAACCCCAATGTCCATCCAATCTTTGATCCCGGAATCGCCGCTGGCACGGATCGCCATGTTCTGCAGCCAGCCGTTCAGTGCCGAAGCAAGCTCATCGCACTTCCGATTCTGCGACGCTCCCAGCGGCTCCTCCATCGAATACGACTGGTCGAGAAGGAAAAGAAAGCATGCTTTATTGTGCCGACTGATTTCCTGTGAGTATGCCATTTGGTCACTCCTTTTCAAAGTTTTCGCCTGGAAATTCTTTAAATTTTCTACTTTTTTCTATAATCTCAAACAAAACCCCAGTTCAGGATTTCCACTCTATCGTAAAAAACGGTGCGAGTGCTTCATTTTTGGAACTGCGGCCGGCTTTTTTTGCCCAACCCCTCTGCTTGAAACCGCTTGGGTTCCTAGGCCGTTTGCGATTTCCCGTCAACTTTGCACCCGAGTCAAAAAATATCTTCCCAAATGCTCCAGTTTTCGTCTTTGAGCACCCCCTTCGCGATCGCAGTTGGTTTCCGGATCGAAAAGATCGGCTTCACTCCCGCCTTTTCTTCCCATCTTTCCAAGTCTTTGGCCATCCGCTCGCACGTTCCCAAAAATTCATTCCAGGCTGAGCGTTTGACTGGGTCGTTCAAAAGTTTCTCCCGCGCCTGCAGGTACTCTTCCACACACCGCGCCTCCAGCGATTTCCCCGGCAGCGTGAGGAACTCATCGACGGAGGTCGTCCCCTTTGATGAAGTCGGATTCTGGAACTCTTCGTACGAGGCATAAATTTTGAAGCCTGCCGTTTTTCCGTTTTCCCGTACCTCCTTAAAGTATCCAGTAAGGATGCGTCCGTCACGCATTTCAGCTTCCTGGACCTTTTCGTTCGCGGTCACATCCGCCGGAAGACGTTCCGCTAGGATCGTCATGAGGATCGTACGCAGCTCCTCCCGAAGTCCATCCGCCAGTTCAAACCGCTCCGAGCTTCCCGTCCCTTCACGCATTTTCTTTTCCATCTCGTTCACCTTCAGGAGGATCTCGCCGGCCTCCTTCAGTGATGCGGAAAATGCAGAAGGCGGCGTCTTCGCAAGCAGATCCATCGCCTGGCGTATCTCCTCCAACGACGATTCCTCAATGAAACGGACCAGCAAAGCAGACATTTTCTCCTGGTAGCCGCCGCCAAGCTCTTCCAGCGTCTCTTTCTCCAATCCCTTCCCGGCATCCTTCACCTTCTGGTTCAGGACCAGAATGTTCTCCATTTTCCGCTCCAGGCTGTCTGCAGACTGCTCGATCTCATCCAGTTCCGTCAGCGCACTGCGCGTCCGTGCTTCGTACCCCGTCTCCGTGACCGTGCGGCGAAAAGCGTCATCTAGAAGTTCACTGCTCCGGATCTTGCTGCAAAGCCGAAACGCCTCCATGTGCTTTCCATCCGCAAGAAGCTCCTCCGCTTCAAGGAACGAAACTTTCAGTTTGTGGACGTCCCGCGCACGCTCGATCCGCGACGAGACCAGAGAGACCATCTCTTCAAGTTTCATTCGATAGTTGGCCGCATTGGAAGCCAGCTGGGAATCTGGATTTTTCTCACAAAAGGAGTCCAGAGACGACGAAAGCTCACGACCATAGCGGCGCATCCGATCCCGCGCTTTCTGCAGACTTTTCGAGGCGCCGTCCGAAGTCTCAAGCGTCTCGCGAGTCACGTCTTCTGCGTCCGCAAGACTTTTGGAAGTTACCTTTCGGATCGGCTGGAGCGTGTCCGAAAGATTGCCGAGGACCGCATTCCAGCTCTTCAGGTACGCTAAATCTTCTCCAAACTCCCCGTACCGGACCATGTTGCCGAGAAATTTCGAGTTCCCAAGATCCAGAGGCAGGATCAAGTGCACTTCCGTCAGCCCCTCGCCAAGTGCTTCCACGGTCTTCACATCTTCCTGGCGCGTCATCGAATTCACCGAGATCGACTGAAGCAGAGCCGAATCATCCGGGGTGGATCGCGGCGGAACTTTGAAAAAATCCCACAGCGAAAGGAACGTCAGTCCCGCAAGCGGGCAAAGTGCCAGCAAAAGCAAAAAAAGTGTTCGATTTTTCATGGTCTATTTCGTTGATTAAAGGATCGATCTCACGATTTCCTGAATTTCTGTTTTGGTGTCACGATTCCGGCAGCTCTCAACTCGAAGAGGACTGGCGCTTTCGCGATTTTGCGGCATCCGTTTTGACTTCCGCACCAGAGTCCGACGCACTTTTCCGGTTTTCCTGCAGGATCCGCTTCACCGCGTCATTCTCAAGACGGAAATTCAAGAGGATCTTCCGGCCCTCCGCCTTCCGCGTACCGGCAGAGCGTGTCACACTGCCGCCATCTGCGCCTGCATCGCCATCTGCGCCTGCATCGCCATCTGCGCCGGCATCGCCATCTGCGTCTGCGTCATCATCCCCGATCCGGATCTGATAGTACGGCGTCACGTAGATCGGCGCCCCGGCACGCCCGAGCGTCTCCTTGGGCTGGAGCTGGAAGGAAACGAGCACGTACTCCGTCTCCCGCAGGATCTCGATCTCAGCCCCTTCATCCGGCAATTCCGGGTAAAGCTGCACGACGGGTAGTTTTTTCGTCCGGATAAACTGGCGGACCTGCGCCGTCACGGCAAACTCGGAGGCTCCGTTTTTCTTTCCGAAATTCGCGAGAAAGCGGACACTCACCATCCCCGCGACACCAAGACGCAGGTTCGGAGCTTTCTTGACGTCGGTCTTCACCGAAAAATCTTTTCCCTCAGACAGAACGCGGATCTGCGTCCCGAGTTCATCCTGCGTGAGCGGGAATGGCTGGATCCCCGTCGACGGGATCCTGGAAGACTCTCCGAAAGGATCCGAAACTGCGTTTTCCGCAAACACATCATCCGCGCCGTCTTCCGGAGCATTCAAGCCCGCACGGTTCCCCGAAGTTCCTTTTCCTGCCGTCTCTAAAAGAGCCTGCACACGCGGCGGAAACGGCACATGGAAAAGGAAATTCCCGGAGAAGACCGCCGAGATCAGCGTCTTTTCCATCCCGCGGTCCATTTTCCCCTGGAGCCGCTCAACGATCCGCATCTCCGTCGGCGTCCATCCATTTTCCGACGGCAGACCGGCCAAGAGCTCCATCCTCTCGCCAGCGAAACGTTCCAGCCGTTCACGCCCTAACTTCAAAAGTTTCGGGATCTCCTCACTAAAGACCCGCTCCCTCGCCGTTCGCGCACGCTCGACCTGCGTACCGTCCGAGGGATCCTCCACCGCAGGGATCGTCAGCGCAGTCCGTTTGCCGACGAACGCCGCCAATTCACGAAAAGCGTTGAGGAGCGCCTCATTGCGTACCCCTTTCTTCAGTTCCTTTTCGCAAAGCGTCACGACGCGCTGCAGCTCTTCGATCCGCCCGTCAAGGACTTTCACCTCCTCTTCGATCTGACTTCGCTTCTGCCTCTCGCCAGCATCCGCGGCCTTGCGCTGGACCCGCACAAAAAGGCACGGCTGGTCTTCCGAATTCACTCCCATCTCGACGACGACGGACTCGACCCCCAACGCACTCGCCAGATCCGGCACATGGAATCGAACTCCGGGTTCATCCTCGACGTGCACCGTCTCAAGATCCTCCGACTTCAGAACGTGCTTCCGGCGCTTTTTCCCGGTCCCCGCTGACGCGCTCCCGTTCATTCCTCCGATCCCGGCATTCCCGGCACCTTCTCCGTCAGCCGCCGTTTCCATTTTCCGCGGAGGCGTAACGCTGGCCGGAACTGCTCCGAACGGATACGCAGTCCCTTCAAAAAGGACGTAGCCGCCCTGCAGCGCAAGCCCCTGCATTTCCTCCTGCGTAAAACCGCCGACTGACCGAATGGGAGCCTCTCCCGTCAAAACGTAGGGCATCTCCTCCACTTGAAACCGAAGCGGGACCATGGGGAGAGTGATCCGCCGCATCTGCCCGTTTTTCTCCATCTCGCAATTCCAAGCAGAAAGCGTTTCCGGAAGCGTCTTTTGGAACGCAGCCCCCATGGCCAAAGCTACCGCGTCGATCCCGGAACCGGTCTCTCCATCCGCCAGCGCCGGCGAATTTCCAAGGCGTTCCATTCCATCCGCAGTGCGTCCATCCGCAGTGCGTCCATCCGCCGTAAGTTCGCCGGCCGTAAGGTCGCCAGCCGAATTCATGTTCTGCTCAGCCGTGCGCAGCTCGCTCAATTCGTCGTCTACGTCCAGCGCGTACTCCTCTTCCACCGGCTCATCCGTTCCCCGCATCTCGCCGAGCGAAGCGCTTTCCCGGGAGGCGTCCGTTTCATTCACTCCGGATCTTTCATTCGCTTTTCCGCTGACTTTTCCGCTGTTTTTCCCCTTCTTTTTGCGGGACTTACCGGCACGTTCCCCGTTCTCGGACTCCTCTGACTCCTCTGACTCCTCTGACTCTTCGGACTCTTCAGCATCTTCCGAATCACCGCGAACCGCTCTGCCGTCCCACGTTCCGTCCTCTAGGTCCGCAGAGGCACCGGCAGCGGAAACGTTTTCCGAACTTCCAGATCTTCCGTCTCCGTTCCCCATGAAGCAAAGGAAGAAAAGGAAGACCGCCAGCAGTCCGATCCCGATCCCGCCCAAGATCATCAAAATGAGCGCCTGGTTTCCAAGCGGATTCATTTTCGCGGCATTCCAGGACTGGGTCTGGAAGTAGAATTTCAGTTTTTTCCGCATCCACTCATGCGTTCGATTCCCGACCGGGAGCAGGTCGACCGAGTACCACTGCCGGCAGAGCTCGGCAAGGAGTTCCATCTGCTTTTCAGCCAGCTGATTCCTCTGCACTTTGGAGATCTTACTGATTTTCGCGTACTGTGAAGCGGCCGGCCCGCCGCACTCCGCCCAAAGACGGACGTCGTCCAAAACGGCATACGCACACTGCGCCATCGACTCGCACGCCTGCTCAAGAGCCCGAGTCTGGATCTTTTTTCCCGCCTGCGCCTGAAAAGTCGTGACCGGCAGCATCGCTTTCTGAAGCGCCCGCCATCGCCGCACGCGCGGAACCGTTTTTTCCGGCAGAATGTCCTGAATGTCGAACAGGATCTCCAGTTTCGCGGAAATGTCTGCCGTTTTTCGGAAGATCTCCTCCTCAAGGCAGGTAAATTTCTCGCCGAGGAAATGCGAATCACCCGGGTAATTCAGGAAGAACCAGTTGCCGTACGTTCGGTAGATCTCACCAAAAATGGGTTCGGGGACCTCCGCGATGAACGCATCAAGTTTTTTTCGCAGCTCCAGCGCCCTTTCATTCAGCGCCCCTTCCCGTTCCACGAAACGCGAAATTCCCAGCGTGCATGCGACCACCATCTCTTTCCGAAAATCGGCAGTCTTCGGATCTCGAAAGCAGTCACAGAGAGGCTCCAACGGCATTTTGAGGAAAATTTCAGGCAGTACCGCAGCGTTGGGGACCGGCGGTTTCGGACCGGGTACAGTTTCGGCGTCCAGACCGACCTTTCCTGCTCCAGAAAGCAAATCGACTGACTCTGCCGTCAACTTCCACAAAAACTCACACCCTGACGGCAGTGCGCGATTTTTCTCCATTCTCCGACGCAGGATCTTCGCCTTGAATTCATCGGCGGCCGACGAACATTTCAGCCAATGCCCGAGGAATTTCTCAGGAAGCCGCTCCGTCAGCCAAAGTACCGCCTTCTGGACCTGCGGCAGGTTCCCGCCCGCCCCAAGAAGCTCAAGCAGAAGGAGCTGCCCCGTTTTTCCCACGATCCGCTTCAATCGCGCCTCCGTCTCCGGCTGCGGAAGCTCCATGATCTTCGTCAGCCCTTCCGCAAGACGGCGCTTCAAAAGCGTCACCGCCATCCGGCTCGCAGAGAGGGGAAGCTCACTCAAGGCGGCAGGAAGCGGTCTCGAGCCAGGAACGGCCTCCGCTTCGTCATCCGAGAGGATCTGATGAAAGACGTTCTCCACCTCCATCATCGCCTTCAGATCCGTCATCCGTGTGATCCCGACCCCGTTGAAAGTCTGGCAGAACAGCTGGACCTGCGGCACTCCGCCAGCCAGGAACTGCTTCCAAACGTGCCCGACGTACGACGCAGTCATTGCCTGCGGGTCAAATTCCGACGTTCGGCCATTCCAAGTATTCAGCACAAAAGACCGCCCGCGATAGACCGCCTCATTCAGATCCATTTTCTCCGGATCATGAAACGTCACCGCAGCCATTTTCGTTAAAAGACGCTCCGGATTCGGTTCGTAGGTCGAAAAACTCACGTTTCGCGTCAAATTCTGCGGGAAAAAACGGCAAACTCCATAAAAAATGAGCGCCGCGGCTTCCGGCTCAGCCGCCAAAAGAAGCGTTTCACCCGTCTGGTCGTACGTGGAAAGGAATCCGTAAAGGACCGTCTTGAAAATGTGCTGACGCTCGGAAACGAGCATCTTGCGCCAACGCGGCAAGATGATGCCGTGCGGGTCAAAAAAATCTCCCCCAGGTTCCGTCAGTAAAAATGACGCAAGCACACGTTCGTCGATCGCAGGCGAACGACTCTGAAACAGTTCCGAAAGTGAAGAAAGCTCCGAAATATCATGCGGAAACCAGTCGGCATCCTCCTGCACCCAGCCGGCCGCTCCCCAAAGCTGAAGCGCTGCGGACGCCGTCAGAGGGCTTCCTGCGCCTCCATCTTTGCCGCCCAACTCTTTACTACCACCCGCATCTTTACCGTTCAGCCCCCCGGCATTCCCCTTTTCTGCCCGATTTCCAGAAACCGCTTTCGCCAGCGCACGCGGATCCCCCGCCAGAGTGTGGCAAAAGTACGAGCCGATCCGGCCCGCGGTGTCCTGCGTCCGGTATGCCAAATGAAGCAGGACCGGCCCGCAATCCGCGTCAGGAAGAAAAAGAAGGCGTTTCGGCGCGTCTTTTGCCGTCAGCGTCCCTTTTTCAGATGCTGGAGTGTCCGCAGGCAAATAGTAGTAAACACACCGTTCCAACTGACGGAAAACTTCACGCAGTCCCGCTCCTTTGATCGAAGCGGAACGCACACTGTACCCCATCGGATGATGCGCCACCTCACCCGATTTCCGTTCCAGTGCCGATGAAGCGTACGTGCAGTGCGTAAAATAAAACTGGTGGATCATTTCCGCATCCCTCTTTTTCCAATTCCGTTTCCAATTCCGTCAAATTCTCACTTTTCGCGTCCCGTCTTCCCCCAAAGACGCCCCCTAAAGACGCCCTCTAAAGACGCCCTCTAAAGACGCCCTCTAAAGACGCCCTCTAAAGACGCCCTCTAAAGACGCCCTCTAAAGACGCCTCCTAAAGACGCCTCCTAAAGACGCCTCCTAAAGACGCCTCCTAAAGACGCCTCCTAA
>SUVI01000101.1 GCA_015062085.1 Planctomycetaceae bacterium | reverse complement strand
TCTTTCGGATCCTCCGGGAGGAAACTCGGAATGACCGGAGGTCGTTTCCGCGCGGCAAGCGGCTGGGGGGAATCCGATCCGATCTTCGGGTCACGGTAGAGAAGTTCACGGTTTCCGAAACGGTCGAGAACGTAAATTCCCAGCGCCTCGTCACGAGTCGCTTTCGGCTCAAATTCCAATCTCCACGGACTGTACGACACGAGGTAGAGATCCTCGGAAAGCGGCCACGGCGAAGCGTAGAAACGCGGAATGTCGTTCGTTTCGGCTTCCGGGAAAGGGATTTCCGGCGTGAGGCGTTCCAGTGCGCCTGGTCCGTCTTTTGCGGCGGAGGGGTCCAGGAGTACCAGTGAACCGCCGGTGCACGCATGATGTGCGGATGCCGTCAGGATCCATTTTCGGCTGTTCGGGATCGGCTTTGCCTGGAACGCGCAGAAAATGTCGATCGAGGCATTTCCCCAGACGGCCGAGGGATTGGTTCCGTCCGGACGCATGGACCAGAGGTTTTGGTGCGTTACCGCGTCGCGGTCAATGTAGTCCCAGCGTGCATAAAAAATCTGTCCGTCATGCCCGACAGTCGGGTACCATTCGTTCGTTTCGTGCCAGGAGAGAGGCTTCACGTCCTCGCCGTTCGGTCCCATTTTGTGGACGGTATAGTTTGTCCAGCGTTCGCCGAATCCCCACCAGAAACAGCGCGGATGCCCTTTTCTGCGGCTCGAAACGAACACGATGCTGCCGTCCGGAAGATACGAGGGCATAAGGTCTTCATAGTGTCCCTGCGTCAGCTGACGAAGGCCGGTCCCATCGACGTTTACTTCGTAGAGATGGTAGTATTCGCGGTGATCTTCTTCCTGTTCATTGGGAACTTTCGGCGTCCAGGCGTTTTTCCACGGGAAACGAACGCTGTCTTCGCCGATCTCTACGTAAGAGAAAATGACTTTTTTGCCGTCCCAGCTCAAACACGGATCTGCGATGTTTCCGCCGTCCATTTTTCCCTGAAGAATGTCTTCGCAGGCAAGCGAAATTCCCGGCTCTTTCAGAATGAAAAGTCCGCTTCCGCCCCGCTGCGCACGCCAGCCGAAGTACTGCATCACCAAATGATCGTACGACGTCGGTTTTCGTTTCACGAAGAGGATCTGCCCGCATTTCCGGATCAGCGGATTGGAAAAGACCAGCGCGCGTTTCCAGATCCGCGTCTGGAAGTAGAGTTTCACGCAGTCGCCGCGGTTTGGGGGATCGGAGGCACTCCATTTCACGAATTCCGCACTGAGTTCTTTCAGTTTCGTCCCGGCGAGTTTCAAGTACTCGGCCTCTTTTTCAGAAAGTGCGGAGAGATCTTTTTCGAGTGCTTCGTAAAGGCGCAGACCGGTCCCCAAATGCTTTCCTGCGGAGGCGAGGACTGCGTCATTTTGCCGTTCTCCCGCGTTTCCTGTGAGGAAGACCTGCCCCGGCGCGTCGTCCCGTTTCCATTCCAGAAGGAGCATCTTCCAGAGCTGCGCGTCTTTCGGCATTTCGTACCCCTGCGTGACGGCTTCCTTCAGCGTGTCTCGAAGGAGCGTAAGTTCTTCCGGATCTGCGGTGAGCGTTTGAGACTGCGGTTTTTCGAGCGAGTAGGACCAATGGAGAAACGGCTTTTTTGATTTCTGAAGGACCATCAGCCTTTCGTTCGCGTCGAATCCGTCAGAGGCCTTGAAGGTCTCGGTTTTTGGGGTGGTTTGGGCCCCGTCGGAGGTCTCAGACTCTCCGGCAGTCTCACTTTCGTAAATGATCTCCGGATCCCATGCAGTCGTGTCGCAGAAGATGGTCGGTCCGCTCTTCACGACGAAATGGAGACGGTCATTCTTTTTAAGTGTGAGCCGGAGATCATGCGTGATCCCGACGCTGTCCTTCGGCTCGACTTTTCCTTCCCAAAGGACTTGGGAATCGGTACGGATCTCCGCGAGGATCCCGTCGTTTCCGTCAAGGTGGAGTTTCCGAACGCTTCCGCGGATCGAGACTTTTCCGTCTTTAGGAGCCTTGAACGTCAGGACTGCCGGTGCGTTGGTCCCGGGGTGAAGCCAACCTTTCCCAACGCGGGACCAATCGCTGCCTTTCCAGAAATGGGAACCGTACCAGACTTCCTTTTCCTCGTAGGCTAAAGGGGAGAGTTCAGGGAACGGGAACTCGTCCTTTTCTGTCCAGACGGGCGAGGTCCAAAAAGGCGAGGTCCAGAGCTCTTTAGCGGCTGCTTGTACGAGGCCGACCCAAAATGGGATCAAGAGTACGGCAGCTGGGAAAAAACGGGCTGGGAAAAAACGGGCTGGGAAAAAACGGGCTGGGAAAAAACGGGCTGGGAAAAAACGGGCTGGGAAAAAACGGGCTGGGAAAAAACGGTGCACGTGAAGCTCCTTTAAATGAAAAAGGTGCCCCCGGCGGCTGCGTGCCGGGAGCGAGCGAAAAAGAGGATCTTGGCTGGCGGCGAGGATCAGAGATCCCGCGGCGCGGCATTTATTTTCCAAGCTGAAGGAACGCAGGTTCCAGCGCGGGGAATTCTACGGTCAGCGTTCCGTTCTCTTCCGTGATCTTCACGTTCGGCCAGTCCGCGGCATTTTTGACACGCAGTCCCTCTGGGAGAGTGAAGGAGGCCGTTCGCGTTTCTGTCTGCGTATTGACTAGGAGGAGCCACGTTTCCTCCCCGTTTCCGTAAAGACGTACTGCGACGTCCTGCCCAAATTCCGAGGCAGGGCTGACGGCAGCCGGCGGGTCGATCGAGAGAAGGATCCGTTCGTACTTTTTGACTTCCTCACCGACGTGGCAGACGTCTTTCCAGGTGCGGTCAAACGATTTCTGTTTTTCTTCCGGAGAACCGTCTCTTCCGGCGTAATTTCGATAAAAATCGTAGTACGCGTAGCCGATGATTCCGTTTGCGCCGCCCGCGATGTTCATCCAGGTCATGGCTCGCATTTCTTCGTAAGTCGGAGTTCGAGACGTTTCTTTACTTCGTCCGTAGTTCGCCCAGTTGAAGTACTGCGGGACCTGCCAGCACGCGCGCACTCCGAAGCAGGCATCATGAGTCTTTCGTGCCCACTCGTAGGCGGTGGAGGCCGGTTTCGAGGGGAGCGGGTACGGGTCAGTCCCGATGACGTCAAAGGTCGGGAGGTAATCCCGAATGTCTTCGACCTGGTAGAGAACGACCCAAGCGGGACGGGACGGATCCAGCTCCTCCACCAGATCACGGTGCCCGGTGAGTACCTCACGCATGGAAAGCGGGAGTTCATCGTTGATGTACCACGCGATGACGGCGGGATGGTCTTTCATTGCCTGGATCACTTCCGCGGTTTTGCGTCGCCCCTCTTCGTCCGTCTTGCAGTGGAGTCCCTCGTAGAGATCCTTCACGCTGTAGATCGAGTCGATCCCGTTTTCGTGCAGCCGGTCCAGCCGTTCGCGGGTAAGCCGAGTGTAGGACATGATGCAGTTGAACGGGGAATCCGCGAGGCGCGCAATGTCTTCATCCGTCGGCAAATGGAAGTAAAGACCGAGCGGGAAGTACGGTTTTCCGTCTACGATCAACCGGCGGTGCTCGTCGATGAATGATTTTCGCTCAGGAAATTCCGTCCATTTCGTCAGCGTGACGGTCTCCGTTTCTTCCGCCGCTCCGGGGTCTTTCGGATTCGGGACTTTCAGCGTCAGTGCGTATTTTCCGGGCGGGAGCGTCGCGGTATCCAGCTCAAATGTGAGGACTTCCTTTCCAGGCTGCCAGCTTTTCGAGCGTCCGGCGTCCGGTGTCGCGCTCCAGGTAAAATCGCGGATCGTCTGGAGTTTCTTTCCGGAATCCGCCTCGGCAACTTCCAGCGAGATGCGTTTCTGAAGATCCGCAGGGAAGGCCGTCTCCGGGAAGGTCAGACCTGCGAAAAATCGAATCGTTCCGCCAGTCGTCTGGTTGCGGTACTGGTCTGTCGTGACGGCGCGGATGCACGGCGGAATGTATGGAAGGATCTCCAGGTCGTCAAACCATGCTTCACCGCACGCTACGGTCCCGCCTTCACGTGTACCGTAGCAGGAGATGTGCGGACTGCGGGCGTCTTCCGGGAAATGGAAGACCTGCGAGATCTTCGTCCAGTCTTTCGTGCCGTTTACTCCGCGAACGTACGCGCCGCCGAGCCACTTTCCGTCCGGTTCGCTCCACTCGATGCAGATGGAGGCTTTTCCGCCGCGGACGTTTTTCGACTTGACCCACGCGGAAAGAACGTACGATCCGCCGGGAACCAGTCCCTTCACTTTCACCTGCGAAAGACGGTACGCGGCAGGATCTTCATTTTTCCAGCAGAAAGAAGCGGAGCCGGTCCGTTTTTCTTCCGTGCTGCGGGAGAATTTTTCTTTCGTGCCGGTCCAGTTCGCCGGGAGAGAGTCCGTTGCAGACGGTTCCTCAAATGACGCGTTCGGAATGATGACCGATTCTGCGTTCTGCGCCAAAATCGTTCCGGGATGAAACGCCGAGGCTAGGAGCAGAAAGGCGAGCGCAAATGCGAAGAGCGGCAGAAAACCCCAAAATGAGCAATTTTGAGGAAAGCATGGACTGCTGGAAAAAGATGGGGACGCCGTAAAATGCGGAATGTTTTCGAAATCGTTTGGGAATTTCGATCGATGGTTCGCGGAGACGTTCTCCGTCTGGCTGGTCCGGTGAGTTTGGCTGGTCCGGTGAGTTTGGCTGGTCATGAAAATCCTCTCAAAAAAAGAATGTGAAACGGGCAGGAAACGGCAGGAGGCCTGGAAAATGCTGGAGCGGCCGTTTCAGCCGATGGACTGTACTTCCAGGCGTGCTGGGGGCTTCCTCTACGGAAACTTGACTGCCGAAATTTGAGTTTAGCAGAAATTTTCTGAAAAGTCAATCCCCCTGCTTCGGATTTTTTTTCAAAAAAGTTTTTCAGACGCACAGACAGACTGTCAAATAAAAACCAGCCGAAAATCAGGTTTCCGGCTGGAAAAGGAGAAACGAAACGTTTGGGAGTTTTTGGGAAACGCCGTTTGGATCTTTGGGGCGTCCGTCACCAGACGTTCACGATGGTGTGTGCATTCAGATTAAACGCTCTCTGCTCCCGAATGTAGTTTCGGCTGCCCGCGAGCGCAACTCGTTTCTTGATGTGCGGTTCAAGGTCAACGCCGGGCATTGGCGAGACGTAGCACCGAAGGAGTCCGTCCTCATTTACGATGGCGTACTGCGGCAGTGAAAGGTGAGCGTAACGTTTTCGCTGTACACGTACCAGGATCCCTGAATACTCCCAGCGTCCTGGCTGGGTGGAGTACGGAGCCGGAAATTCGGAGACGTCCGAAAAGTCGGGCAGGGGACTGCTTCTTGTGTCCATGGGATCGTACATCAGAGCGGGGTGATCTTCCGATGCGGTCGCCAGAAGTTCTTGGTATTCGATCCTTCCGCGTCGGACTTCATCTGCCTTGAGTATCTTCTGACGTACATGCTCAAGAGCCTCGCGTTCCTGCATGCTTTGCGCCTGATTCATGAGGCGGTTTGCGCGCATCAGAAGACTTTCCGTCTCCCAGTTCGCGGCAGAAGAGTGCATCGCGATGACGGCGGTCAGGTCCATGTCGAGCTGATTTACTTTGTGCATGAATGTACCGGGAGCTGGTACAGGGCTGGATGTCGAGCTTCCATGATCTCTGTCGGAAAATGAACCGGAGAGGTTGCCGGAACCGTTTCCTGACGGAGTTCCAAGCTGGGGATCCTGCGGCAGCGGTTCTGTCGTGATACCGGTCCGGTTTGGAGTCAGCGCGGAGGCGTGGATCCATCGAAATTCTCCCGATGGGGGCGAGATCCGGCAGAGTGCTTCGTCCCCTTCACGCGGAAGTTCCAGTACTTCCACCATCGTCCCTTGCGCAAGTGTACGCTGGATCTGGGAGTAGTTTGCTGAAACACGGCTGCCAACGTAGACTGGGACGGAATTTCCTACGATTTTACCGAGGTCATTTTCGACCATCTGGACATACCGTGCGGGAACGTAGGAAAAACTGCCGACTGGCGGACGGATCCCGCACCAGCCGTCCTGCGTGTGTTGGTAGACCTGAACGGAAACACCGTTTTCCAGACGGTCCGTCGCATAAAAATCCGTTCCGGGACCGCTTCTTGCGAATGCCTCCGGTTTACAGACGACGGCATCATACGGAAACGTCTGCGTGTGCGCTGAGGACGGCATTTGAATGAACGTCAGCAAAAAAAATGTGATTCCGGATAAAATCTCAAAAAAACGAAATTTAAGTAGGGATTTCATGGAAATTTCTCCAAAATGTCTCTTTTCTTTTTCTTTCGTTTATGATATACCATATTTAAATGAAAAACTCAAGAGCGATTTTTCACGAAAGGTCCGATTTACCCATGAAATTTTCGATCCCCTGCACGATTCCCTACGGTTCCGCTGATCATGCGCAGAAAGTTTGCGAGTGCCTCGATGCGCTCTACCCTGAACCTGCCTGCGCCCTTCATTTTCAAAGTCCGCTGGAACTGCTCATCGCGGTCATCCTTTCTGCGCAGTGCACGGACGCGCGCGTCAATATCGTGACGCAGTCTCTCTTCCAGAAGTACCGAACGGCTTCCGACTATGCGAACGTTTCGCAGGAAGAGCTGGAACGCGACATCCACAGCACGGGATTTTACCGAAATAAAGCGAAAAACATTCGGGAATGCTGCCGGATACTCGCAGAAAAATTTAACGGCGAGGTCCCCGTCTCGATGGAGGAACTCGTCCAGCTTCCCGGAGTTGGACGCAAGACTGCGAACTGTGTTCTCGGCACATTTTTCGGGATAGCGGAGGGGGTGGTCGTCGATACGCACGTACTTCGCCTTTCTCAGAGACTTGGCCTCTCCGATGAAACGACGCCGGAAAAGGTCGAGCAGGATCTCATCCGCATCGTTCCGCGTGACAGATGGGTCAAGATCTCTCATCAGCTCATCCTTTTCGGACGAAATGTCTGCACGGCACGCAATCCAAAATGTGCGGAATGCCCTTTCAATACAGAAGCCGAAACAGCCTTTTAAAAGATTAAAAAACAAAATATCAAAAAGTTTTTGAAGAGAGAGTCTGAGAGGGAAACGATTTCCGAAATGTTTTCCTCTCACGGCCGCCGTCTCTTCGCGGGCAGCCAGATCTCTCCCGTAGGGTGAGAGCGCGCGTGAAACGTTTGTGCCGTAAATCTTGCGCCGGGCATTTTACCACAGAGTACTGGAGCAGCACAGAGAAACACAGAACTTTAAACACGAAAAGCGCGAAAAAACATCTTGCGAAATGTTTTTGATTTTTTTAAATCCATTTGCATCTTTTCGCGTTTTCCATGAATTTCGCATCTGGATACACTCACTCCCTTTTTTCCTTTTTCTTTCCAGTGGGTCTCTGCGTCTCTTCTGTGTGCTCTCCGTGGTGAGATCGGACCTGATCGGTACGCAGCAGCCAGCCGGATGGATCAAATTTTTCCATCCTTTTTCAGGGACCCCGGATTTACGAAATTTTGGAATGTGGTATACTGTGCGGCATATCGGTTTTGGTTTTAGGAAGGGTAGGGACCCCATGAGTACATTCAGTTCGCGGAAAATTTGTAGTTCCGGCATGTCTTGCCGCCCGGCAGAGAGGATATGGACTTTCGTTTTTCTGGACATCATCATGCTTTCGATGATCGTGTCCATCGTCTGTCATGCACTTTACGGAGCGCTTCCTCTTTACGTAGAATCGCTTGGCGGGAAAGCGGCTTTCAGTGGGCTTTTGACGGCCGTCTTTGCGCTCGCAGCCGGAGTCGGACGTATCTTGACCGGCGCACTTTCCGCACGATACGGATGCCGGATCGTCCTGATCTTCGGCGGGATCCTCATGACGCTCGCAAATTTCGTTCCCCTCATCCTCCCCGGACTCGGCATCCTGCTTGCGGTCCGATTCTTTCAGGGAGTCGGTTTTTCCGGAGTCTCGACTGCCTCGGCAAACGCTTCAGCAGAAGTCCTGCCCCGCAGCAGACTTGGTGAAGGAATGGGATACTATGGTCTCGGTCAGTCCTTCGCTATGGTCATCGGACCGTCGCTGGGGTATGCGCTTTTCCATTTCGGACAGAGTTCCGCGTGGGGAAATCACGTCATCTGGTACGGCATGGCTGGACTTTCGCTCATTCTCATCATCTTGGCTTGGGTGTGCCGATACACGCCGAATTTGGAAGAAGAAACAGACTCTCCCATCGCCAAAACGAAAAACGTACCCCAGATGCAGGACTCTGCACCGCACGTTTCCATTTGGAGGCGCATTACGAATTCCTTTTTTGAACCCGGCGCACTGAGCATGGCGTTCGTTTGCGGACTTTTTATGTTCAGCTGTTCCTTCTACTCCTCGTTCCTCATGCTTTTTGCACAGAGAAACGAGATCGAGAAACCGCAGCTTTTCTTTCTTGGGACTGCACTCGCCATGTTTGCCGTCCGTCTGTTCGCCGGAAAACTGGGAGACCGTTTCCCGCCCGTCCGCGTTCTCATGCCGACGCTGGGGGTCGGAGTACTCTCCTTCTTTCTAACCAGCCAGGCAAACTCCGCTGCTATGCTTTTCGTAAGCGGAACGCTTTACGGCATTAGCATCGGACTTGGCTTTCCGTTCCTCAACACGATGGCGTACCGACTCACAACGCCGTCTCGCTGGCATGCGTCGACTGCCACGTTTTTCCTCGGGTGCGACATCGGATGGGCTTCTGGTTCCTACGCCTGGGGCGTCGTGATCGATGAATTCGGGTTCACCTGTGCGCTTTCCGCTTCCGGTCTGCTCGTTTTCATTACCGCACTTTCCGCAGCTGCCGTGCTCTGGAAACAAACCGCTCCCAATCTCGGAAAGTCTTGAGATCAGGGCCATTCGGCAGCATATGCCGGCTCAAGCCGCATTTTTACCCTGAAACCGAAGAGTGCCACTGAAAGATACGGAATTGGGAATACGAGAAATGCGAAAAGATACGAAATTCGCAAAATGACAATTAAAAATAGTTGAAAATAGTTGAAAATAGTTGAAAATAGTTGAAAATAGTTCATCCGGAAACTGCGTACCAGTTTCACCACTGAAGACACAGAAAACGTATAGAGACACACTGATTTTAGTGTAAAAAGCAGTGAAAAATGGACGGCTCAAACAATTTTTGATTTTTTAAAATCCATTTGCGTTTTTTCGTGTTTCCGTGAAATTCGCGTCTGGAAACATTTTCTTCTTTTCAGTGTGTTTTTACCGTTCTACTGTGTTTTCTGCGGTGGACTCGATACGCTGTTACCGGATAAACTTCATTTTTGCACGATTTACGACTCGACTTAAGTACCGAACATTGCGCCAAAAGCCTCTGCCATGTTGGGGTGAAGCGATTCGTTGATCCCGTTTTCATCATACGGAATTTCGAGAAGATCAAGGTCATGCTTGAGCTGAACGACTTCTTCCTGCGGTGAGACTCGCGGCGGGAGTGCCCGCTTCAGAGGTACGAGCCAGCTGTTGAGCGTGTGCCCTCCGTCCACGAGCAATTCTGTGCCGGTCACGTAATTGGACGCCTCGGACGCCAGAAAGATCAGTGGACCGTAAAGGTCTTCAACGCGCTGAACGTGTCCCAGCGGTGTGAGTTCTCGGATCCGTTCGCGCAGTTTCAAAGGCGAAGAGGCGTGCATCGGCGTCAGAATATAGCTGGGACTCAGGCAGTTGACATTAATATTGTACTGTCCCCACTCGGCCGCCAGCATTCGTGTGAGCTGTACGACGGCGGCTTTACTCGCATTGTACGACGCATTACAGTTGCAGATACGCGCCGACATAGAGGCTGTGTTTACGATCTTTCCGCCGTTCCTCTGCTGGATGAAGACCTTTCCCGCCGCCTGACAACAGTAGAACATTCCGGAAACGTTTACGTCCATGACCTTTTTCCAGTCTTCCGGAGGCACATTCTCATCCGCTCCGAGAAGTGCGATCCCCGCATTATTTACCGCAATATCCAGCTTGCCGAGACGTTTCACGGCCTCGTCCATCATGGAGTTGACCTGAACGGGATCCGTTACGTCGCACGGAATACAAAACGAATCGACTCCGTACGTTTCCGCGAGTTCCGCAGCTGTCTTTGCGCCGGTCTTTTCGTCCCGGTTCACGATGGCGACGTCCGCGCCCGCCATTGCCAGTGCCGTCGCATATCCGCGTCCGATACCGATCGAACCGCCTGTTACGACTGCTTTTTTGCCTGTTAGATCAAAAAGTTTTACTGATTTTTCCATAAAATCTCCTTGAAAGTGGAAGATCACTCATTTTCTTCATCTCACTCTCTATTTTAACAGAAATGGAACGAAGCGTCAAGAGTATATCCTGCCAGTCGATGAAATATTTCGTAAAAAAAGAAAGACCCAGTCATGGAGGCTGGATCTTTCCGTTTTTCCATGCGCACTCACTCTTGCGCGTCACTGTATTCACTCATGATCAAGATCGCAAGATCAACGATGGTGATGCGGCGGGCGATGGTGATGATGCGGGGGATGGTGGTGACGCGGGGGCGGCGGAGCCGGGTGGTGATGCGGCGGACGGTGATACACGTGCGGCGGTCGGTGATACACGTGCGGCGGCGGAGGCGGCACGATATGCACGTAGCGAGGTCCCGGAGCGTAATAATACGGCGTGTAGTAGCCATCATAGTACGGACGCGCACCGATGCCGATCTGCACCGAGACCTGCGCCTCTGTCTCATTTGCCGACATCATGAAAAACGCGGCACATGCGATCAACAGAAAAAGCATTCTTTTCATGGGCTGACCCTCCAATTGGAAAATTTCCGTTATGGGAAAACTCTGAAACAAAATCACTTGTCAATTTACCAAATCATTAAAAAAAACGCAATACCAAATTTTCAGTGAACGCGAGTTTCTGAAAAAACAGTTTCTCGTTCCTCTGTTCTTTAGTATACTTAATAGTTACGTAATGTCAACAGTTGCGCCGTTTAAATTTTCATTTTTTCTTAAAAAAAGTTAAAATTCTTTCCTTTCCTGACTCGTTTAAGTGGAATATTGGTCATTTTTTCTGTTTGGGGAAGTATTGGCATATCCCTCAAAAATGTAAATATTCATACTTTCAAAAAAAACCGGATAATCGTTAAAGTTTGTCTATTTGTCTGTCGATGAATCCAAAACACCGGGTACCAGTATTCGGTTCAGTGGTTTTTCATACGCCCCTACCCATGAAAAACGAAAAGAAAAAATCAATGATTCGCATAAGGAATGAACAATGGGTTCTTTCAGCAACAAGCAGTTGGGTATACTTTCAGGGATTTTGACCCTGAGTGTCCTTTGTGTTCTTTGCGGATGCCAGCGGCAGTACTGGCGTCAGCAGGCGAATACGGACGTTCAGCAGATCGTGCAGGAGAAAAAGTGTCAGTTTCCGGGACTTTCGATGACGGATTACCGTTTCGATACGTCGCCGAATTCGCGTTTTTATCTTCCGTACGACCGCGACAATCAGCCGATGCCGCAGGATGATGCGACGGCGCATACGATGATGCGGTGCGTTTACGGCAAAAAAGGGTGGGATGGCTGGACGAAAAATGGAGTGATCGACTCTGTCGAAAATCCGAACTGGCAGGCGAGTCTGCCGCGTGATGCTGAGGGGAATGTCCTTCTGAACCGCCAGACTGCCATTCAGATCGCACTGGTAAACTCCCCCGACTATCAGAGCGCCATGGAGAATATTTATCTCTCGGCACTTCGAGTCTCGCTGAACCGCTACGATTTTGATGTGCACTACTCCCTGGGCGGCGGTGCGTATTATGACACTGCATTTCGCGGAACGGGGAACGTTGAGCTGAATTCGGTCGACGCGGGCGGGTCGAAATACACGGCACTCGGCGGAACGTTCGCGGCAAATATCGCGAACTCGATCGTTTGGACCTGCGGCGGAAGTTCCGATTCCTCCGGCATCTCCACCACGCTGCTCAATATGTCGTTCATCCAGCCTCTTCTGCGTAACTACGGCAGAGCTTACGCTCTTGAGAACCTCACGCAGACGGAACGCGCATTCATCTGCAACCTGCGCGAGATGGAACGCTACCGTCAGGGATTTTACGTGAACGTCATGGTTGGCGGGATCGGCATCTCGACACCTGGAAGCGGCGGAAGCGTTTCGATCCCAGGCGTTGAAGGAACCATAAGCAGTGCCGGAAATCTCTACGGACTGATCTACACGCAGCTGGAACTCGCAAACCAGAGACAGAACGTCTCGGACCTCCAGTACAGTATGGACCGCATGGAAGCGCTTTACGAGGCGGACCGTCTTGACCGTACGCAGGTCGACCAGACGCGTCAGTCGCTCCTTAGCGCTCAGATCAATCTCATGACGGCGGAGAATCGTTACAAGAACTCGCTTGACCAGTACAAAATGGTCCTCGGACTGCCGCCGGGAATCAATGCGACTGTGCATGACAAAATGCTTGAGCCGTTCATCCTCATGTCCCCGGAAGTCACCGAAATGCGCGATCTGCTTGCCGATTACCAGTGCGATCTGCGAAACGGACACACTTCCTTTGAGGACACGATTGCGAAACTTGAGGCGCAGGTCATCCAAATGCGTGACTTCTGCAAGAATATCGATCAGGATTTCGTGAACCTTCGGAAAGCCTATCCGAAACGCATCGCGGCACTCCGCAGGCTCGCGCAGCGTCCGGAAGTCCTCAGCGGCGAAGTTGACAAAACCGCCATTGATCCGAAGCTCTTCCGCGACCGTGTTCAGAAGCTCGGAGAAGACTACCTGCTCTTCAAGGACCGGATGGCTGACATCGAAGATTCGCTGCACAAAGTCCAGGCCTCCGGAAGCGCGGCGGAACTTGATCTTTGGATGGACCAGTTCAACAGCAAACTCCTCGATATGTCGATGCTTCAGGCGCGTGCGCGTCTTGATGCGGTCGTCCTGACGCCGGTGGAGATCGACGAGGTGCACGCACTGGACGTTGCTCGCGAAAACCGTCTTGACTGGATGAACGCACGAACGGCACTGGTGGATCGATGGAGAAAGATCGAGATCGCCGCGAATGCTCTGAAAAGCGACATGACTGTGACGGCAAACGTCCAGAGCGGGCTGGAAAACTCGCATAAGAATTCCACACTCTCTCTTGGATTGAGCGTCGACACACCGGTCGACCGGAGAATGGAACGGAACAATTACGTCGAGACACTCATTTCCTACGACCGTGCGCGTCGTGAGTATCTCCACTACGAAGATTCCGTACATAAAAACATTCGAACGCTTGTCCGTCAGGTCCAGGTCGCTCAGCTGAATTTCGAGCTGCGACGTATTTCGGTCTTCGTCGCCATGAATCGAGTGGACCAGGCGAACCTCCAGCTTCTCCAGCCGCCGAAACCGAACCAGACCTCTCAGTTCGGAGACTCCTTTGCCCGTGATTTGATCGACGCGCTCAACTCGCTCCTTTCCGCGCAGAACACGTTCGTCGAAAGCTGGATCGGATTCGAGACTTGCCGAATGGGGATCGAGATCTCCCTGGGGATCTTCCAGCTTGACGGTTCCGGATGCTGGGTGGACCGCGGGAAACTGGATGTCGTGAATCCCGGAAGCGTCGTTCTTCCTGGAAGTGCAGAACTGGCTCCGATCTCGGGTCAGACTGGAAGAAGCGTCCTGATCCCTTAGTCTTCTACCCTTTGTGCTCTTCAAAACAGGATGGACCTCAAACTCCATCCTGTTTTTCTATTTTAAATTAAAAACACCGTGCCTCCCCCTTGAATCTTTTTGAAAATCAGGTAAAATCCAATCATTCATGTTTGTTTACCAAAATTTGAGGCCAAAAAATGAGTGAGAGTCAGAATTTTGAAGAATCGGTATTGACGATGCTTCCGCCGGAAGAGGTGAACTACGATCCAGCGCAGTTTGGGGAATTGTGTGACGGATATTTGTTTGGAAAATTCAAAAATTACCGCCTGAAAAAGAAGCTCGGCGAGGGCGGGATGGGGCAGACGTGGCTGGCAGAGGAACTCGTGGAAAACGAGGTCAGCCAGCGCGTCGTTTTGAAGATTTTGACGCAGGAACTCCGCGGAAATGAAAACGCCCTGAAAGAAGTCCGGCGCATTTTTGACCTCACGAAAAATCTGAATCACTCGAGCATCTGCCCGCTTCTGGGCCGGTACGTCGACCCGAATTTCGGCGACTTTCTCGTCATGAAGTACGCCGACGGCGGAACTTTGACCGATTGGTTCAACGCCCAGCCTGGACACGAAAACGGCCTCCCTCTTGAAACTCTCCTTCCGATCTTTGGTCCTCTTGCTGCTGCACTCGACCTCGCGCACCGAAACGGCATCCTTCACCGTGACGTGAAACCCCAAAACATCATGTTCATGGGCAAAACGCCGGTTTTGATCGATTTCGGCATCGCGGCGCGTATTCGCCCCGAAAACGTGACGTCCAACACGCAGTCGTTCAGCCGGACCGACATGATGGCCAGTTCCACGTCCGGCACGCCGCGCTACATGGCCCCGGAGCAGATGGAAGGTTCCCGCCAAAACGCCCGCACGGACCAGTACGCGCTGGCGACGGTCCTCTACGAAATGCTGACCGGCTCGCTTCCGTTTTCGGGGAACGTGGTGGCAATTTCTCGACAGAAACTGCTTTTCAAACCGCAATCCCTGCAATTCGCCCCCCACGTCAACGCCGCCCTCACCCGCGCGCTTTCCTTTGAGCCGAAAGACCGATTTGAGTCGTGCGGGGAGTTTGTAAATGCGCTTTCGGCCGTTTCTTCTTCCGTGCCGAGCTTTTCATCAAAAGGCACCGCCGGTCAGACTGCGGAGACGCAGGTCCCGGATGTGGATACAATGGCAGAAGAGATCTACCGCAAGATGCAGCAGGAACAGCAAGAGGAGGCGGAACGTCAAAAGGAGCGGAACGACCAGCTTGCGAAAGAGAAAGCGAAACGTGCGGCGGAACGTCTTCTTGCCCGTCAGCAGAAGAAACAGCAGCGCGAAGAAAAACGGCGTCAGAAAGCGGCCTTGAAAGCCCAGAAAAAGGCAGAACGCCTTGCCCATGCGCGCCTGCGAAAAGAACAGAACGGCGGCCGTCCGCCCCTTTTCAATCGGCGTAATTTTCTTCTCGGCGGTCTTGGAGCAACGGCCGCTGCGCTTGGGGTGTGGCGGATGACGCAAGATACAGAGGAACCGTTGAATAACTATTCACCAGTACCTTTGGATCCATCGGAGAACGGCATTTTAGGAACATTTCCATCTGGAACTGCGGCCGGCGAGCGCAAGGTATGGCAGGTCGACGGTATTTATTACGCTTTCCGGTGGTGTCCTCCGGGGTCGTTCATGATGGGGAGTCCCGCCCCTGTCCCCCAAACCGTCGAAGAGGGATTCTGGATATTTAAGAAAAAGAAGACCGTCTACGTCGGTGGTGAACCGGGCCGAGAGAGTAACGAAACGCAGCACCGCGTGACGCTTACGCGTGGTTTCTGGATGCTTGAGACGGAAGTGACGCAGGCGATGTGGCAGAGTGTAATGGGCACGAGTATCCGTCAGCAGCACGACAAGGCGAATACGCCTTGGGGGTTGAGAGGCGAAGGTTCGGATTATCCGATGTACGATGTGAGCTGGGAGGAGTGCCGATCTTTTTGCGAAAAGCTGTCGGAGAAACTTGGGCTGACTGTGAGTCTTCCGACGGAGGCGCAGTGGGAGTATGCGTGTCGTGCAGGTACGACGGGCGCGTATGCT
>SUVI01000100.1 GCA_015062085.1 Planctomycetaceae bacterium | reverse complement strand
TCCGGGGTCGTTCCTGATGGGGAGTCCAGAAGACGAGCCGGACCGAGAGCGTGACGAAACGCAGCACAGCGTGACGCTTACGCGTGGTTTCTGGATGCTTGAGACGGAAGTGACGCAGGCGATGTGGAAGAGTGTGATGGGTACGGATCCGAGCCTTTTCAAGGGAGCCCAGAATCCGGTGGAGAGTGTGAGTTGGAAAGCGTGCGATGACTTTTGCAAGAAACTTTCAAGCAAACTTGGGCTGACTGTGAGTCTTCCGACAGAGGCGCAGTGGGAGTATGCGTGCCGGGCGGGCACGACGAGTGCGTATTCGTTTGGCAGCAGTCTGAACGGCCGAGAGGCGAACTGCGACGGGCGCTATCCTTGCGGAACTTCAACGAAAGGTCCGTATTTGAGGAAAACGGTTCCTGTGAAGAGTTACGCCCCGAACGCGTGGGGACTTTACGACATGCACGGTAATGTGTGGGAGTGGTGCCAGGACTGGTACGATGAAGATTATTACGCCGAGTCGCCAACGAGCGACCCGACAGGCCCTTCTAGCGGCTCGTCCCGAGTCAACCGCGGGGGCGGCTGGAGCAGCAACGCCCAGATCTGTCGCTCCGCGTACCGGGACAGGGTTACGCCGGGCTATCGGAGCAACGGCCTTGGCTTCCGCCCAGTTTTGGCCAGTCCAGTCCCGGAGGAATAGAGCGTAGCGCGGTAGGCGTCGGCAGCGCGAGGGCGAGGCGGAGCCGCCCGCGCAGCAGACGCCGTACAGCGCGGAGCGAGGCGGCTTCGCCGCCAAACAAGTCCAGCAGAATGTCCTCGGGGTCCGGGGCAGCGCCCCGGAAAATTTTGCACAGAAATCGAAGTTTCTTGTCTCCGTTTGAAATGGAGAGGGATCGCCGCAGGCGGTGGGTTTTCGTGCCTTTTTTCACGGATGTTGGGTCGAAAAAGAGTTCCGCCCGGCCCCCACCGCCTCACTTAGAAAAGGAGGTTTTGGGCAGTTTCGGATCAAACGGCTCCGGCACGTTTTCGGAGGATCCATTCCAGCGTGAGAAATGCGATCAGCAGTGCGAGCCACCACCAGCGGTCCCAGAGCGGCGTTTCGATCTTGCGCTCGATCTTGAGCTCTTCCCGATTTTCAGCTAACTGTTTCCAAAGCGTCCCCAACTCTTCCGGCTTCACGGCCCTTCCGCCTGTCGAGAGCGCCAGCGAGGCCATCAGCTGCGGTTCTGCTTGTGCCCGATCCATTTCCAGATCGTGGTGAAAGACCTGGAATCGGCATTTCGATTCGCCGATCTTCTGTCCCTGGTGCGTCACGGCCGCGTGCAGCATGAATTCTCCGGGCGGAAGGGGCGTGGAAATGGTTCCAGCCATGACGTTTTTTTCCGGCGTGAGCGGAATCGGGATCTGCGTTCCGTCGGCGGATCCGATGAATGCGGTCCAATTTTCGTCGGGGGAATTCTGAGCGGGGAGCGGGAGCGCTTTCCCGTTGGAAAGGCGTGCGGAAACGTGAAAAGAGATCTTCTGTCCCTGCGGGAAACGGCGTTGAGGCAGGATCAGCGAAACGGTTCCGTCCAGCGTCGATTCTTTGTTTGCGAGCCAGAAAACCATCTGACGCCAAAACCGCCGGTGCGCGTCTTCAAATCCTCCGAGATGCCATCGCCAAGTGCTGTCGGCCGCCATTGCCATGACCCTGCCGCGTCCGTAGGAGTGCTCAAGAAGGAGCGGGATCTCCTGACCTTCCGGCGTACGGTCAGACGCAAGAATGACGGCTCCGGGTTTCCATTCCGTGAATCGATTCGCTCCATCGAGTTTTGGCAGACGGGACCAGAGCTGCTCCGAGAAAGCCGCGTCAGGATCCAGCGCCAATGCGAGATGAAGTTTTCCAGCCGGCGTGAGCTTCATCTGGATCGGCTGGTTCCAGTGTGCGTTTTGCTGCGCATTTCCGCCGGAGTTTCCCGCAGGCTGCAGCACGACGGGGAGTATCTGAGCCAGCGGCGTTTCCGCGTAGCCTCCTTCAGCGTAGTTTTCCAGCCCTCCAAGCGTCAAAAGTCCCGTTCCCTGCGCGATCTTTTCTTCGAGGAGAGCGAGATCTTCCGGATGAAAACAGTCTGCACTCACGTCGCCCAGCAGAATGACGGCGTACTCTTCACGCAGAAGATTCTGAAGTACCGGCTCTCTTTCCGTTCCCAAAGCGTTTCTGCGCTGAAGCCGGACCAGATCGAGCTGGATCTCTTCCGCGGCATCCAGAGCACGGCGGAGAAATCCGGTTTCCGGCCGAAATGCGCTCTCAAGGTAAAGGACGCGCAGTCCGCTCTTGACGACCGTCACGAAAGCGTCCATCTGATTGTTTGCGGCGGATACTTCACCATTTTGCGGCGGAACTCTGAGGGAAACTTTGACCTCTCCCGGTTCTTTGGGGATCCATGAGAGCTGGACCGGCAGCGTCGCGTTCCCGGAATTTGCCTGGATCGTCGTACGGGCAGCGGTTTCCATTTTTCCATCGGCATTTTCAACGAGCAATTCGACCGGGACCTTCTGATTTGCGAGTCCCTCCAGCCGGATCCGCCCCGTGACGGTGACTTCCGTTTCTACGAAAACGCGCTGCGCGGCCAGAAAATCTTCCACGGCAGCGTCCAGCGTCTGCGATTTCTGGCGGTCGGATCCGAATGTGACGGAGTAGAGGGGGATCCCGAGCTGGCGAAAACGCTGTGCAGCGGTCTGCGGAAGAGCGTCCCGCGGCGGAAGGGAACGCTGTGCGCCGTCGCTTAAGAGAACGACTCCCAGAACTTTGCGTCCGGCAGATTTCTGCAAGATCTCCAAAAGCGACGCCCCCAAAGCCGATTCGCCGCCGGTCGGACGATTGGGGAAATGGATCTTTCCGTCTGCTTCAAGTTCCAGAGGATGAAGGGTCTGATCCCACGCGAAAACTTCCGTCTGAACGCTTTGCGCCATCGCCCCAAATTCCGCAGAAGAATGCGTCAGCGCCTCTTTCATCGCGGAAAAACGTGTTTTTGCTTCTTTTCCGTCATCGGAGATCTCCATACTGCGCGAAGTGTCGGCGAGAATGAAGACGTTTCCGGGAAAGGTTTCCGTCTCTATCGTGAACGAGGAGGGTCTGGCAAAGATCCAGCCGAGAAGCAGAAGCGTGCACCATCGCAGAAGGATCCAGCACCACGGTTTCCGTCCGTTTTTTGAGGGCGTGCACCACCAAGCCGCTGCTCCGGACAGAAGCAGGGACAAAATTAGGAGGGGAAAGCTGTGGAAAATTGGCTCAAACATGAAATGGGTGCCGTCGGTGGAAGGTCCCGGGATCCCGGTCTTCCGGATCTTGGTCGGATCTTTTGATTTTTCTAAAATTTCATTTTAGTGGAGAATCCGAATTGAATCAAGAGCAGTTTTTCCGTTTCGGGAAGAACCTGATCCAGAAGGTGGATTTTTTACGGGATCCCCTACTTGAAATTTCCTGTCGGCAGGGTAAAATGGAATTTTTCAAAAGCGGTCTGCGGGGGAACGGTTCCCGGCAAAGAGGAAGCGGTAAAACGAAACGGCAGTAAGAAAACGACGGGAAAAAGAAGAAAAGATGAAATTTTCTGTTTCGGAAATTTTTGTATCATGGCAGGGAGAGGGGCGGCTGACCGGGACGCCGTCGGTTTTCATTCGCCTGGCTGGGTGCCATCTTCGGTGCCGTTTTTGCGACACTCCGTACGCTCAGAGCGCTTCCGACGGATGCAGCGAGACGTTGGACAGCATTTTGGAAAAAGTGAACGAAATGCTCCGAAGTCCCCATTTTCCGGAATTTTCCGCGGATCGGATCCGGCAGAACGCGTCGGAAAGACCGAGCCGGCTGGCTGTTCGCGGCGCAGACCTCTGGACTCCGGAGCCCATCCTGGACCGTCCGATCTCTCACGTCGTCCTCACGGGTGGTGAGCCGCTTCTTTTTCCTGAAACGAAAACGCTGGTCCGGGAATTGCAGAAAATGGGACTTCACGTCACAGTCGAGACTTCCGGATCCCGCTTTTTACCGACTGGGTGTGCGCTGGTCTCCATCAGCCCGAAGATGCGGAATTCCGGAAATCCGCCTAGATCGTGCGACGTTTCCGAAACACTGAGACCGCTCATCGAGGATGCACAGGACTGGCAGCTCAAGTTCGTCGCCGATTCGCAGGAGGACACTGCGGAGATCCTTGATCTTCTGGAACGTTTTCCATTTCTGGAACGGGAGAAAGTCCTGCTGATGCCGCAGGGAAAGACGGCAGCGGAGATCCAAATGCGTGAAGAGTGGGTCCTCGAATTTGCGAAAATGCACGGTCTTGGTTTTTCACCGAGAGCCCATCTCTTCTGGTTTGACGCAAAACGCGGAGTTTAGAGCAGAGCCTGAGAATTCCTGGAGTTTTTTGGGAGTTTTTTGGGAGTTTTTGGGGAGTTTTTGGGGAGTTTTTACGTTCCGTTCCGGTAAAATCGGTTGGCGAGCCAGTTTTCTGCAAACAGCAGGAGGAGGATCAGGAGCCCGATCCAATGGAAAAGTTCACTGTTTGACTGGGAACCTGAAATGCTGCGTCGGATCTTCTGGGCGTCTGCAAGAAACGTGACGGAAAAAGGCTGGAAAATGGGACGCAGCTCTTCCCGTGAGACCGTCTGAAGGTCCGTTTCCGCGAACGGAAGATTGACGCTGAAACCGCGTAAAAATTCATTCTGCGTTCCCGAAACGCGGTAATTTCCAGTTTGCTCCAGACCGGGAATTCCGAGTAAACGGTGCTCCGGATCCGGCACGAGGGTGATGCTGGTGTCCGACAGAGCGTCGGAGTGCGGCGCGGTTCCATTTTCATTCGCCGAGACGCGGGAAACGGCAGGATGTTCCGGAACCATGGCTGGATCTGTGCCGAGATCTTTACTCTCACTGGAGTTCGGATGGGAAAATGTCCGTCTTTGCAGCAGAAAACGTTCTTCCTGTACGCCGCGCAGAGGAAATGCGAGGGTTTCCTGCGTCAAAATGTTTGCGGAGATCTCTTCTTCTGCCGTTAGGTATTCCGCAGCAGCATTCATCAGGATGAGAAAGACCCACGAATCACCGCGCGGCAGGAGATTCCAGACGGTACGTGAATCGTTTTGAGTTGGGTGGATCGATGTGCCGAAAAGCAGGACTCTCCCAGCTCCGGACTGTGCCGAAAGGAATGCAGGTGAACCGTTGGACCACGTGAAAAGAGACTGCACGTCTGATTTGGGATCCTCCAGAGTCCAGGCACGGAAAACAGGAGCTTCATCCCACGGAACGGGAGAATCAAGTTCCTGAAAGGTGCGGAGTATCGGATGCGGAAGCTGGAGCTGAGGAGCCAGGAACGTTCCGTCGGGAAATCGTGCCTGGAATCCAGGGACGGCCGGAAGCAGTGTGCGCGCTTCTGCCTGCTGGAAATCTTTTACGTTTTCCAGTGACGGACCAAGAAAGAAAGCTGCGCCGCCGCCTGAATTTACGTACTGCGCGAGACGATTCCATTCCGGAATGCTGAATTTTGGCGGATCCAGAAGAAAAATCGCGTGGAAATGTTCCAGATCGCTCCGTAATGTTTCCGAAGATGCCGTCCGGCTGCCGTGGATCCAGCGGGAAAATTTCTCGAAGGAGAGGATCGTGCATTCAAATCCTGCACGATTTTCGAGCGTGAACTGAAGCGGCGCGAGTGCCTGACGGAGAAAGAACGCATTTTTCTCCGCAGGTTCGTTTGCGACGATCAGAATGGGAGTAGGCGGATCTTTCTGGAGCGTGAAACTGCGCACATTGTCCGCGGAAAGTGCGTCTCCGTCCAAAAGAGCAAGAAATCCCTGGTTGGGGCCGTTTTTCAATCCCCCAAGCTGAAACGTCAACGGAACGGCCGTTTCTTCATGAGGAGCTGCTGCGTCTTTTCCCGCATTTGCTGCGTGTGCTGTCAGTTCACCGCGAAGCTGGATCTCACCCATTTCGTCGAGCAGAAAGACTCCGACCCGGTGTGCTTTTCCGTCTGAACAGAAAAGTTTGGTCTGGATCTCTGCCGTCCCTCCGGAAAGCAGACGGAACGCACTTTCCTCCGGGATCTCCAACCGGGCGTTCGGAGCCTGCGGAACGCTAAGATCGACGAGCGAGATCCTGAGATCCGGAAATTCATTGCGAGCGGTCTTGAGTGCCAATCCCAGCTGCGTACGCTGACCGGCACCCTCCATTCTCCAGCTTCGTGACGTTCGGTCCGTGAAGATGAAGATCTCCTGATGCTTTAACGGCGAGGTCTTCAAAAGAGCCAGTGCATCTGGAAGGATCTCTGGAATGGAACGGGAAACGGCAGAGGTTTGGAGCTGTTGGATCTGCCGCTGGATCTCACCGCGATCCGGAGAAAATGCAGGAGACGTCAGGTGCGTTGACAGAACCGCTGCGACGCTTTGGGAGGGAAGCCCGGCAAGAAGCTGGATCGCGTACTCCTGCGCAAATCCAAGACGGTTTCGGTTTTCAAAAACGTAGTCCATGCGTACGGAAGTGTCGAAGATGAAAATGGCTGCCGTTGGGGCATTTGAGTACTCGGCAGGAGTTGTGGGCTCTGTGGATCCTGCCGCGTTCACAGTCTCTGCTGCGTCCGTAGTCTCTGCCGCGTTCGCAGTCTCTGCTGCGTCCGTAGTCTCACTGATCTTCAGACCGTTTACCTCGTCACCAGCTGTCTGAAAACCGGGACGCGCAAAAAGAAGAACGAGAAATGCGACCAAGAGCATCCGTACTGCCAGCAGGAGCCAGTGCTTCAAACGAAGCGACCGGCGGCAGGTCTTTTCGCGGGACTGCAGAAAACGCAGTGCGGGAAACGGCAGTTTTTGAGGACGCGGACGCATCAGGAAATGAAGCATGACCGGGATCCCGATGCACACCAGCGCCGTCAAAAAAACAGGATGAAGGAAAAAGACCATGAAGCATTCCGTTGGGAAAAAGGAACGAAATCTTGCGCACATTGCAACGTCAGAGTATACTGTGCCTACCGCATTTTGTCAAGACGGATTTTCGTCACGTCTGGTTCCTCTGGAGAGGGAAGACTGACGGCGGCTGTTTGCCGTGCGTTTAGGTTTTATGCTTCCGCGTTTTCACGTTTTCACGTTTTCATGGAGTGCGGGTGCCGCTCTTTAGTAAATTCCGTGCAGCGGGCCGCCCGGAGCGGCGAGGGCTTCCACGCGGCGGGTGATCTCCGGGTCCTCTTCTAGCTCGGGGGCATGGAAAGTCTTGCGGCGCGCATCGATCAGGAGTGAGCCTTCAAAACCGACGTGCCGATTTTCCACGGTAGGACCGATCCCGAAGACATCACGTGCCGGGTCGCTTTTGGTGAAGGTGGTCCACAAGAAATCGCGGACCGAAGCGGGGGCGCAGGAATCCCGGTCCGTCAGAACGATCAGCGGGAAGGCGTTGAGCGGATCATGCGGCGAAAATGCGGCGCAAAACCGCTCTGCGAATCGTTCCGCATCATGCTGCGTTCCGTCGTCGCGCCATGGGGGAGCTTCCAAAAGCAGGATCCCCGGCAAAATGACCGTCCGTCGGCCGATCTGAAATTTTTCCGGAATGGCGAGACCGTCGGAGTCTGTGTTCGCAGCGGTTCCGAAGGTTTCGGCCCCCAAACCGGCAGTTGAACCGGCAGGCAGAGAGGACGGTGAAAGCGGAAGCTCACGCGGAAGTGTGCGCCGGATAGGACCTGCGGCGGAGATGACCAGTTTGGAACCGCGATTGAAACCTCCGCCGGAATAGTCCAGCGTGTCGGTTGTCGTGCCGGTCTGGAAGTGGAGGTCCGTGCGCCAGTCCGCCCGCTGAAGCATATGGAGCAGAAAACGCGGAACATCCTGAACGTGCAGCTCCGGATCATCTTCGCCGGCTGCGATGAGCAGATACTTTGCGAGTGAAAGCTGACCCGTGCCGAGGATCGCATTTGCGAGCGTCAAGAGCTCCATCGGACGGCGCGGATCCTGGTACGGAACGTAGCGTTCTGATCCAATGGCAAGCAGAAGCGGATGAACTCCGCAGTCGTCGACCGCATGCACCTCACGGACTCCCGGGATCGTGTTCGGCATGAGGTCTCGGACCATTTCGTGAATGAACTCACCGATCATCGAGTCTTCCTGCGGCGGGCGTCCCACGACCGTGAACGGCCAGACTGCGTCGCGGCGGCAGAAGATCTTTTCGACGTGCAGGACAGGAAAGTCATGCTCCAGACTGTAGTACCCCAAATGGTCGCCAAATGGACCTTCCCGCTTCAAAACGTCCGGGTCCAGCCAGCCGCACAGCGCGAAGTCCGCCTCGGCCGAAACGGGGAGAAGTGCTTGCGGTCCGACAGACTGAGTATTCGCCGTTCTGGAAACGTTGGCCATTCGGGGAACGTTGGCCATTCGGATCCTGCGCTGATTCAGAATGCCGGCAAAAAGGAGTTCGCTCATGCCTTCCGGAAGCGGCATGACGGCAGCGAGCGCCATCGCGGGAGGCCCGCCAACGAAAACGTTGACTCGCAGTTTCTCGCCGCGCGCAATGGCCTGCGCATGGTGGATCCCGATCCCGCGGTGGATCTGGTAGTGGATCCCGACCTCATTTTGACCAAGGGCGGCCGAGTAGTCGTTTCCGTTCAGCTGAATGCGGTACATTCCGAGATTGGAGTGCAAGAGTCCCGGAGAATCAGGAGATTCCGAGTAGACTTGAGGCAGCGTGATGTAAGCTCCTCCGTCCTTCGGCCAGGAATGCAGATGCGGAAGTTCAGAAAGTGTGCAGGTCTCCTGAAAGACCGGCCCCGTCCGGACCCGTTTCGGCTGTGAGCACCAGCCGGCCCACGGAGTACGCCAAGTAAGATAGAGACCGGGACGGCGCATGAGATCGCCCGGATCGACTCCAAGACGAAGGATCCGCGGCAGGATCTTGACCGCATCGCGGAAAATGTAATGGATCCGTTCCCGTGTGCCGAAAAGATTGCTCGCCATGGAAAAACGGCATCCCTGGACGTTTGAGAACCAGAGTGCCGGACCGCCGGCTGCGTAAACGCGGCGCTGGATCGCGGCCATTTCCAAATGCGGATCGACACACTGAGTGATCTCGATGAGCCTGCCGGTCCTGCGAAGGTCTTCTAGGCAGGCTCTCAAACTGCGGTATCCCATTCCGGTCTCCTAAATCGGCTCGATCTCCATGTCCAGAGCGTCTTCCAAATCTTCGAGTTCCTCTTCGTTCAGGTCCGCGTCTTCCGGTTCATCGTCGGCATTCGCGTCTTCATCCGCGGCCGGCTCATCATTGGCATCCGCGTCTTCGTCGGCGTCCAGCTCATCTTCGGGAAGTTCCTCGTCGGAGGAGCCATCCTCTTCATCGAGTGGACCTTCTTCCAGAGCTTTTTCGTTTTCGTCCATGAATTCCTCGTCCTCATCGAGTTCCTCTTCATCGAGTTCCTCTTCATCGAGTTCCTCTTCATCGAGTTCCTCTTCATCGAGTTCCTCTTCGTCGAGATCTTCCTCATCGAGTTCCTCTTCGTCGAGATCTTCCTCATCGTCAGACTCCTCCGCGTCGTCAGACTCCTCCGCGTCGGAATCTTCCTCTGGATCTTCTACCGGAGGCACTTCCACGTCAAGGCTAAGGTCAGGAACGGCATTCGGATCCAGCGGAGCTTCCAGCGCGTCGAGAACGAGTCCGCGAACTTCGAGGAGTTTTGCTTTTTTGACGGGCGTTTCATTGTATAGATCGTAGAATTCACCGATCTGATCTGCCGTCATGAGGACTCCGAAGCGCAGCGTACTTTCACGCAGCAGACGCGCAGCCCGTTTTGAAGCAGAGTAGCTGAAGGTTCCCGACGTGCCGATGAAAGCCAGCGTCTGCTGAGCCTGCGGCGTTCCCGTCCAGCGAAGGACTTCCAGCGCTTCCTTGAGAAATTCCGGATAGAAGTAGATCTTCATCACCGGCGGGATCAGTTTGGTGATGTCGTAGATCCGCAGCGGTTCGCGATCCCATTGGGCAGTGGGATCCGGCTCCGTTTCTTTGGAAGAGTCGGGCGTTTGGGCATCTGGGAGAGATTCGCCGGCTGCAAGCAGGGAATCGAGTTCCTCGTCTGCTTCCGTGTCGGCATTTTCGTCCTCGGATCCTGCGTCGGCATTTTCAGCATCGGGAGCATCTTCCTCGGATCCCACGTTGACAGATCCTGCGTTTTCAAGGATCGAGGGATCCATGGCGTCGGTTTTTACGGCAGGAGACGCATTGAAACGGCGTTTCTGGACCCAACCGCTCTGATGGGAACGGATGATGTCGCGGGTCCAGAGCAGGACGGCCCGGGTTTCGGCAATACGCTGCTCATCCTGCAGATTCACCGACGTTTTGATCCGTCCGGCAAGCGAGAGGAGAAGCGCAAGGTCTTCATTTCTTGACGGGTACGGATACCAGATGCATTTGGGGATCCTCTCCGCGAGCTGCTGGGCGAGTTTGAAATCGTCCGGCCACGCAAGCAAAACGATTGGAACGTCTGCCGTTCTGGGATCCAATCCGATCTGCTGGATCAGGAGGTCCGAATTGTTTTCCAGAAGCCGAACGTTCATCAGGATCATCGTGTAGTCGCAGAATTGGAGGCCTTTTTCAAGGATCTCGCGCGGTGACGTAGCGATTTCGTAGCCAAGTTCAAATTGGCGCAGCTGTCCGCCGAGCGACATTGCTTCCGCAGTCGTCATTTCGCCGATGAGGACTTTTGAACGTCCGTTTGTCTGGAGGAACCAAGCGAGCGTGTCCGTGAGGCGCGACGAGCCGGTGAACGGTTTCTGCGGGTCAAGTTTCATGATGGCCTGAACTGCGGCGAAACGCAGAAGACGATTCGGCGTGTGCAGCGCCATGACCAGCGGCGAGTAGCTTTTTTCGTGTGCAACGCAAAGGGAGGGATCCGTGACCGTATGACCTTTGCGGGCTGGGATCGCCTGCAGAAGGGTTTCATCTCCTTTTTCCCCAAGTGCCAAAACTGCCATGATCGCCGCATCGTAGAATTTGGCATCGAGGCATTCCAGCAGATAGGATTCGATCTCCGAGAGGGAAAATTCCTCTTTTACCCGCTGGAATTCCGCAGTCTGAATGATCTGGTCCGATTTCAGCTTGGTTTCCGTGAAGGTGTGGAAGGTCGTGACGTACTCTGACGTCGTCATGAAAAGCATTCGGCGCGCCAGCGGATCTTCCGGGAAAATGTTCCAGAGCGCTTTTGCGAGCCGGTAGGAGTTCAGACGGTACTTCATGAGGCGATTGGCGGTCATGGGTTGGAGCGTTTCTTCTTCCGGGACCCAGCGCCAAATGACTTCGATCGTGTCCACATTTCCGGAGTTTTCGATCAGTTTTTTCTCGTACTGGAGCCGCGCGAGCTGTTTTTCAAGGAACTTTCGCTGCGTCACGGAGGTCAGCGTTCGGAGTGAGAAAAGTTTCTGGATCGCTTTTTTGGCTTTTTCGTGAAGCGCTTCTGCGCCGTCTTCATTTTTCGTGTTTTCTGTCCCGTCTGCTTCGACTGCCGTTGCGTAGAAGAGGTGCATCAGCGCTTCCGGATTATTGCGGGAGGCTTGCGCGTAAAGCAGATCGACGGCAGCCAGTTGGAGGGCTTCCGAGTTCGATTCCAGGCAGGCTGCGGCGGCGCTCGTGAGTCCTTCGCCGAACATGAGGAGCATTTTTTCCAGAACTTTCCGTTCGGACTCTTCCTCTCTATCTGCGTAATTTTCGATCAGTGCCGGAATGGAACGGGAACGGTACGCCATGAGTTCGGTTTCCGCAACTTTCCGCTCCTCTTCACTTTCGCTGAAAAGCTGGTCGATCATTTCCTGGATGAATTCCGGGTCGGAATGGAATCGATTTTCGAGTGACCTGAGAATGAATTTCCCGAATGCGATCCCGGCTGGTGCGATCTTTTCGTTCTCTGAAAGGGTGACGAAATACGCTCGTCCGTAGGTCGTGACCAGACGCGTGACGTCATCTTCAGTCGGAGACGCATCCATCGCTTTCTGGTAGAAAAGATTTGCCAGATCGAAACGCTGAAGTGCCGCGAAATCCCGGGCTGCTGCGACCAGTTCCGGAACGGTCTGCGGATCTGAGGCAAGGATCTCGCGGATCGAAGCGTCACCGTACTTCCAGTCCTTGATGGAGTAAAGCGTGTCGTTCTGGTACTCTTCGAGAAGAGAGTCCTTAATGTCCGGGTTTTCATCTGTTTCGTCCGAGCCCGCCTCGCCGGAATCCGGATCTTCCGCATCCTCGCCGTCTTCTTCGTCTACTTCTTCATCGCCCAAGTCGTCGGCTTCTTCGTCGCCCAAGTCGTCGGCCTCTTCGTCGTCGAAGTCGTCGGCCTCTTCGTCGTCGAAGTCGTCGGCCTCTTCGTCGTCGAAGAAATCCTCCTCTTCGTCAGAAAAATCATCTTCTTCAGTGTCCTGTGCGCAGGTCTCCGCAAGAAAAATTCCCGCAAACGGCTGGTTTTCCGGTACGAACGCACCCGAAATGAAGAGGAATGCGCTTAAAAATACCAGGAAAAGAAGGTTTTCTTTCGTGGAACGGGCGAATTTCAGTTGAACGGTCATTTTTCCTGCTTTCATATTTTTCAAGGATTGGCGAAAGGCTGTACGAAATAAACGGCGCGGTTCGCAAGATCCAGCCGAAACGTTCTTTTACCGCGTCGTTTCAGCTGGACCCCAGAGCACACAGTTTCCGGTTCAGGTTCGGAAATTTGCATGCGTTTCAGTCTATTGGGCTTTGCTCTTGGTCTTTTTTTGACTCAGGTCTGGTCTTTTTTTGACTCAGGTCTGGTCTTTTTTTGACTCTTCGCTGGTTTCTTCCATTCGTTTTTTCCAGGCATCGATCTGGGCACGGACCTGAACGGCGGCGGTGGAACCGTAGCTCTGGAAAGCCTCGATGGCTTTGCGTGTACCGAGGATCTCGTAGACCGATCCATCCAGTTCTGGGCATTCTGCCTGAAATTCCGAAAGCGGAAGGTCCGCCAGCGCGATCCCGCGGTTCATAGCGCTTCGAACCAGACGCCCGACCATTCCGTGCGCGGTACGCTGCGGGATGCCGCGTTTGATGAGGAATTCCATGAAAGTCGTGGCGTCAAGGTAGCCTTTTTCGAGACGTTCGTTGATCGCGTACCGATTCAGCTGGGCGTCGCGCACCATGTCGGCGGCAAGGTCCAGCGAGGCAGAAACGGTGTCGAATGCGTCGAAAACGGGCTCTTTGTCTTCCTGAAGGTCGCGATTGTACGCAAGGATCAGCCCCTTTACCAGCACCATGAGCGTCTGAAGATCGCCGATTACGCGGGCAGTTTTTCCGCGGATGAGTTCCAGAAGGTCCGGATTGACTTTCTGCGGCATGATGCTCGAGCCGGTGCAGAATTTCTGGGGGAGTTTGATGAAATTGAACTCGCAGGTCGACCAGAGGATCCACTCTTCGGCCCACGTGCTAAGGTGCTCGGCGATGAGGGCGAGGCAGAACGTGAATTCCAGTGCGAAATCCCGGTCGCTCGAAACGTCGAGCGAGTTCGCGGCGACGCGCTCAAAGTCCAGCAGCCGTGCCGTTTCGAAACGGTCGATCGGAATGGAAGTTCCGGCCAGTGCCGCTGCACCGAGAGAGAGCGTGTTGACGCGTTTTCGGCAGTCGGCGAGACGCTCCCGGTCACGTGCGTATTTTTCCACGTAGCAAAGCCAGTAGTGCGGCGCCAGGACCGGCTGTGCGCGCTGCGTGTGCGTAAATGCAGGCATGATGCAGTCGAAATCTGCATCGCATCGGTCGATGAAGGCTTTCTGGAGATTCCGGAGCAGACCGTCCAGAATGTCGATCGCGTCACGGACCCAGAGACGGAAATCTGTCGAGACCTGGTCGTTCCGGCTTCGTCCGGTGTGGAGCTTGCGGCCGGTGTCGCCGATCCGTTCGATCAGCGCTTTTTCCACGTGCATGTGAATGTCTTCGAGTTTGATCGAGTACTCAAAATTACCGGCTTCGATGTCCTTGAGGATGCTTTCCAGACCGTCACAGATGGCGGTTTTTTCTTCGGACGTCAGGATCCCGACCTTTTCCAGCATCGAAGCGTGTGCCTGGGACCCGCGGATGTCCTGGAGGTACAGACGGCTGTCGAAACTGATGCTTTCGGTAAATTTTTCCATTCTCGGATCGGCGGCTTCTTCAAAAACTCCGCCCCATGCCTTACTGGCGGCCTGCGACTTTTTGCTCACGATTCGGTTCCTGTTCTGATTTGCGTTTTCTATTTTGCAGCTCTCCCTGACGGCCATTTACGGGAAACGCGCACTTTAAAAATGCGTGCATCGGTAAAAATGCGTGCATCGGTCTTGGAATGCGCGGGGAGCTTGCAGTTAATGCGGTGGGCCCGAGCTGTTCCGTTTGCGCACAGTTGGCCGCCGCCACTTCAAATTTTTTCTTTAAAATCAATTGAGGAGCGATGGGAATGTTCCTTAATCTTTTCATTCGGCAAAATGTTCCGATTGCACTTAATTTTAGCGTTGAATTTCACAAAAAAAGAATCTATTTTGTGTTGAGTTTAACGGGTTTGTCTGTTTTGAGGGGGTTGTCTTTGGGGAAGATGCTGCTGAAAATACTTTTTTTAAGAATTGGGTAAGTTTTGCCGATATTTTGAGGTAGGGAGCCTCGCGTCTCCGGAGCGTGCCGGTGATGCTGTTTTTCCTAGATTCGGAATTTTGGGATCCGCTCCATTTCATTTTGATCCATTGGGAACTCGTTGGTGATGGACGAATTTTTGGCCAGAAGCGTTTCTTTGCCTGAAACGGTCGGAGAGTGTATTTTCGATCCGGCGGGGAATGTGTGTCCGGAGCCGGCAGCGGAAGCGGAAGATGAAATTCCGGAATCGATCATGTGTGAGCTGGTCCGCGGGATCGTGCCTGGCCTTGCGTCGGAAGGAGGCGGTCATTCGGGGAAGGAGCGGGATGAGATCCGGCTGGAATCGAAACGCACGTCGCTTTTTTTGCAGTCTCTGGCTTCTGCGCTGGAAAATTTTCTCGATATTTTAGGCGAGCCGTTTGAATTTTCAGCGGAAAAAAATCGCGAGTCCGCACATTTGCCGCTCAAGCGCCCAAAGACTTTTCAGGGAGCGGGATTTTGTGTTACGTTTCCTTTTCGCGGTGAGATCGGACTCTTTTTGATCGCGGAGCAGGGGGAGATCCTGCCGAATTGGGCTGCGAATCCCGGAATCGCAGGGAAATCCAGGATTCTGCTGTTGGCGAATGAGCTGGAGCGTCTTTTCTCCATTGAGGCGAAAAGTGAAGCGGAGCTGGCGGCGAGACTGAGGGACCCGGCTGCGAATGACTCTGAGATCCGGCAGGCGGGAACTTTTTATGGTACCGATGATTTTTTTTACGGAAAGATCGTGTCGCTCGAGCGGCTTTTTGAGTCTCTGGCTGCGGAAGAACGTTTTGTTTTTCGCTCCTTTTCCATCCGAAAATTCAACGGCCATGAAGGGTCTGCGTGGATGCTTGCTCCTGTCGCGGATCTGAGCGTACTTTACCAAAACCGGATCGAAGAAGACGCGGCGGCTCAGCTTTCTGCCTGCGGTCTGAGGCCCATCCGTGCTCTTGAGTCGGTTCCGTTCGAAACTGTGCCGGAAACTGTGCCGGAAACTGTGCCGGAAACTGCGTCGGAAACTGTGCCGGAAACTGTGCCGGAAACTGCGTCGGAAACTGCGTCGGAAACTGCGTCGGAAACTGCGTCGGAAACTGCGTCGGAAACTGCGTCGGAAACTGCGTCGGAAA
>SUVI01000099.1 GCA_015062085.1 Planctomycetaceae bacterium | reverse complement strand
GGTGTCCTCATGGGACTGCTTTTGCCGGCAGTCCAAATGGCTCGCAGTGCCGCAAGAAGCCTTCATTGCCAAAACAACCTGCGGCAGATCGGCACCGGTTTTGATTCCTGGTCCGCGGTCCACGATTCCCAGGTCATTCCCGGCGGCGAAGATCACCGAAGCTCCATTTGCCCTCAGGGACGAAGTTACGGCTGGTCCTACTTTCTCCTGCCGCATATCGAAGAGCAGAACCTTTTTGAGCGGATCGACGCGGATTCCAAATTTGACGACGAAGTGAACCGGGAACCAGCCGGTACGGAGATCCCGATCTACGTCTGTCCGGAAACGGCAGGTGAACCCATCCGCGTCAACGGATACGCGCGGACTTCCTACGGCGGGATCTACGGGGCGCGTTTCCCAAGCCGAAACCGAAACGAACCCGTCAACGGACCGCTTATTTACGTTGGAACGTACCCAAAAGCGTACCTTGAAAAGGGAAAACGCGGGAAACTGGTCATCGACCCGCTGAAAACGGCAGATATCGGCGACGGACTTTCATGCACGCTCTTCATCTCGGAAGATTCCCGGCCAAACTCCGACTATGCGTACGGCGACCGGCACTGGATCTGCTCTTCCAATGTTTTCGATGTGGCGTACGGCATCAACCAGGCGCCAAAGACGGACAATGAGATCTGCAGTCAGCACCGGGGCGGCGCGTACGGCGTTTTCGGCGACACTTCCGTCCATTTTCTCTCAAATTCGATGGATACGGAAACTCTCGCGTCGCTCTGTACGCGGGACTGGGGCGATTTCGCAGCCGGATTCTAGTAAGATCCCCCAATATTTTCTGATCCTCAAACAAAAAGAGCCTCCTTTTTGCCGGAGGCTCCTTTTTTTCCGAGTTTCAAATCAAAATCTCGCTTCCAGGTCTAGTTGAAGTACTCGACCGCGTTGCGGAACATCTGGAGTCCTTCGCCCTCTTCCGGCTGAACGTCACGGCGAGTCCAGCGCGGATGCTGCGTCGGGTCGATATGGCGTTCCGGATGCGGCATCAGACCGAGCACGCGGCCCGTTTCGTCGCCGAGACCCGCGATATTTGCCACGGCACCGTTTGGATTGTCGGGGTACTGGAGAATGCCGTTCGCATCGTATTTCGCGGCTTCCTCAAATTTCGAGAAATCCAGCGGCGCATACTGAAGCGCGATCTGGCCGTTTTCTTCAAACTTCTTGAGCGTTTCCGCATCTTTCACGACAAAACGCCCTTCCGCGTGCGCTGCCGGAATGTAGAGGCGGTCGATCCCCTTGAGGAAAACGTTTTTGCAGTTCGCGTGCGTCTTCAGTTCGACCCATCGGTCCTGGAAACGCTGGCAGTTGTTCCACGCAAGCGTCGCGAGCGGCTCGCCGTCTACCGGGATGAGGAGACCGGTCTTGATGAGGATCTGGAATCCGTTGCAGATGCCCAGGACGAGTTTACCGGCATCGCGGAATTTCTGCAGCTGGTCCGACAGATTGTGGAGCAGCTGGCTGGAAAGAATGCGTCCGGACGAAATATCGTCGCCGTAGCTGAATCCGCCGGGGAAGCAGAGGATCTGAAATTTCTCGAAGAGAGACGGATCTTCGAGAAGACGGTTCACGTGGATCCGTTCCGTCGCCGCGCCTGCTTTTTCAAAGGCGTAAGCGGTTTCCAGATCACAGTTCGTGCCCGGTGCGCGTAAAATCAAAACATTCGGTTTCATGGTCTATTCCTTAAATTCAATTTGTGTGTATTTTCGTCCTGCTCTTCATTTTTCAGACGGGCATTTCAACAAAATCGCGTCTGAAACAAATAGCCCATCCCGCTGCTTCGGTAAAAGAAAGCAGCGGGAAACAGGGATCCCATTAAAGATCGAGCGGTTTGAGCCAGGCAGCTTTCAGGTTGGCGAGTTCCGCGTCGATGACGTTCCCGCCGGCGATGCCTTTCACCGTGAGTTTCGTGCCGGAGTTGACCGAGCCGATCTTCGCGGCACAGACGCCCTCGAGTGCAGCGAGGAAATCGGCTTCCTTTTCCGGTGCGACTTCGATGAGGAAGCGCGTGTTGGATTCGGAGAACAGGAGGGCCGCATCGGACTTTTGCCCATCGAACGGGACGGCGGAGAGGTCGAGTTCCACGCCAAGTTCACCGGCGAATGCCATTTCTGCCGCAGCGACAGCGAGACCGCCTTCGGAAAGGTCGTGGCAAGAGCGGACCGTGCCAGCCTGGATCGCGTCGTAGACTGCTTTGAGCGTCTTTTTCGTGACGCCGAAATCAACTTTCGGGCACTCGCCTCCGGAAAGTTGATTCACGAGACCGAAGTGCGAACCGCCCATTTCCTCTTTCGTCATTCCGACGGCGTAGAGGGCAGAACCGGCAGATTTCAGGTCCATCGTCACGCATTTGCGCACGTCGTTGACCTGTCCCATCGCGCTGATGAGCAGAGACGGCGGGATGCTGATCGGTTCCTGACCGGCAGGACGGAATTCGTTGTTGAGACTGTCTTTACCGCTTACGAACGGCGTGCCGAGCGCGATGGACATATCGCGGCAGGCGATAGCCGAGCGGACGAGAGAACCGAGCGTTTCCGGACGGTCCGTGTTGCCCCAGCAGAAGTTGTCGAGAATGGCGATCTTTTCCGGGTCGGCGCCGACGGCAACCGCGTTACGGAGCGCTTCGTCGATCGCGCTGGCGGCCATCCAGTACGTGTCGCATTCGCCGTAGCACGGATTCATGCCGTTAGAGATGACGACGCCCTGCATCGTGTGGAGACGGGGACGGAAAACGGACGCATCGCCCGGGCCGTCATTGTTCACGCCGACCAGAGGTTTGACGGCGGAACCGCCCTGAACTTCGTGATCGTACTGACGGACGACCCAGTGTTTCGACGCCACATTGTACGAACCAAGGATCTTCGTGAGATCTTCCGTGTAGTCCGTACGGATCGGGAGATTCATCGGGGAGACTGCCGGAGGAGCGTAGACCGCCTCACGAACGACCGGCGGACGGCCGCCGTGCATGAAGTCCATCGTCAGGTCCGCGACTTGGACTCCGTCGTATTTCAGGACCAGACGTCCAGTCGGGACGTAGCGGCCGATGACCGTCGCTTCGACGCCTTCCGACTCGCAGAGAGCCTTCATTTCCGGCCATTTGTCTTCCGCGACGCTGAAGACCATGCGTTCCTGCGCTTCGGAGATCCACATTTCTTTGTACGAGAGACCTTCATACTTGAGCGGGATCTTTTCGAGCCAGACTTCCGCGCCGATCTCTTCGCCCATTTCGCCGACAGCACTGGAGAAACCGCCAGCGCCGCAGTCCGTCACCGCCGTGTAGAGTCCGCGGTCACGGGCTTCAAGAAGGACGTCGAGGACCATTTTTTCGGTGATGGCGTTTCCGATCTGAACGGCACCGCCGGAAAGAGATTCGCTTTCGTGCGTCAGTTCTGCCGAGCTGAACGTCGCGCCGTGGATGCCGTCACGCCCGGTCCGTCCGCCAACGGCGACGATCAGGTCGTTCGGATCGGTCTTTTTGAAGGATTTGTCGACCGGGATCAGACCGACGTTTCCGCAGTAAACGAGCGGGTTGCCGAGGTAGCGTTCATCGAAGAACACCGCGCCGTTGATGGTCGGGATACCCATTCGGTTACCGTAGTCACGCACGCCGGAGACGACGCCGCGCATGACGCGCTTCGGATGCAGAACGCCCTGGGGAAGGTCTTCCAGCGGAATTTCCGGCGGAGCGAAGCAGAAAACGTCGGTATTTGCGACCGGTTTCGCACCCATTCCAGTCCCCATCGGGTCACGGATGACGCCGCCGATGCCCGTATTCGCGCCGCCGTAGGGTTCCAGCGCAGACGGATGGTTGTGCGTCTCGACCTTGAAGCAGATATTGTACTCGTCGTCAAACGTCACGACACCCGCGTTGTCCTTGAAGACGCTCACGCACCAGTCGTTTTCACCGAGATTCTTGCGAATTTCCTGCGTCGCGGCGAAGATCGTTTCTTTCAGCATGTTCTGGAAAACGATCTCGCGTTCATCGTCGCGGTAGGAAATGCGTCCGGCCAGCGTCTTGTGCGAGCAGTGTTCGCTCCACGTCTGCGCGATGGTCTCCAGTTCCACGTCCGTCGGGTCGCGGTCCAGATCCTGGAAATGTTTCTGAATGGTCTGCATTTCGACCAGCGAAAGGTAAAGCTGACCTTTGATCGCCAGCGTTTTGAGTTCCTCGTCATTCATCGCGCGGATCGGAACGATGGTCAGCTCGAAATGGTACGGGCTGCCGACTTCCAGATGCTCGAACGTGAACGGGCCTTTGACGACCTGTTCGATTGCGTCGTTGGCGAGGATCTTCCAGCAGAGTTTGTCGATGTTTTCCGTGTCGAAACCGGAAATGAAGAACTTGCGGAACGTGCGGACCGCTTCAACGGGGAGATCCATGTCCTTGATGGCTTTCAGGGCGCTGTTGGCGACCGGGTCCATGACGCCGGGTTTGGGAAGGACGTTGACGAGCGTCTCGCCGTTTTCAGCGTCTTTCGCTTCCGAAACGGGGAAAACGACCGGTTCTTCCACCACACAGTCGGCCAGCAGTTCGCGCGCGATCTTTTCCGCCTGTTCACGGTCCAAAGCTCCCTGAAGCAGGTAGCCGTGGCAGGAACGGACTTTCATAGAATCAGTGCCCAGTCCGAGGGCCTGTGATTCGGTAACGGTTTCATTCGCCAGTGCATCGACCTGACTGGCTTTCGGATAAATATCAATTTCCCAAAGCATCTGGATTCTCGAAATAAAAAAAGTTTCATTTTTCCCGGTGCGCGTCAAGATCGTTCTAAACGGAACTTTCCGACACTCCGCGCCCCCCTGAATCAAGCCGCCCGACTCTTTACAGACGGGTCAGTCCTCACATTATACACAAAATCACGCGTAATGCAAGGTGCGGGAACAAAATTTTCAGAACTTTTCAAAATTTCCCGCCTTTCTCTCAAATTTCACCGCGGCATTTACTCCTCTGACTCTTCCAAAACCACGCGAAATCCCACACAAGAGTCCCGATCGGTTCCCGACCGGTTATATCGGAACGCGGAACGGCAACATTCAACATCAGAGATCCAATCTCCGCCTCGCTCAACTCGGGACGAACTGATCGAGGCCATCTGTTCACGGGGAGATGCCGTAAAGTCCTTGCCCACATACGAACACCATTCCGCGACATTACCGTGCATATCATAAAATCCCCACGCATTCGGCAAATAGCTTCGGACTGGCGCAGGCCTTGCATATCCGTCATCATGAAAAACATCTCGCCCATCGACATCCACATCGCAGCTCCGATCACAATAATTCCCGTAACGCCAAAACTCTGAGGCTGAGTCGCCGAAAGAAAATTTCGTACTCGTCGCCGCCCGGCAGGCATATTCCCACTGTGCCTCGGTGGGGATACACACGGATATGCCAAGTTTCTCGCTAAGCTCTAGGCAAAAAATACAGCAATCATTCCAACTTACGCTTTCGACGGGATTCTGATCACCTTCATAAACACTTGGATTTTTCCCCATCACGCTCTTCCACATTTCTTGCGTCACTTCCGTTTCGAGCATCCAAAATCCCTTTGCAAACGTCACTTCTTGCGAAAAGTAGACACTTTCTCCCATCACGAACGTCCCCGCAGGACACCAGCGGAATGCGTACTCGATACCGTCCACAGTCTTCACCATTCGCTCGCCAGCTTTATGGCCCGTCACGTCCTGAACGGATCCCGATTCCGAAGTTTCCGCTTCGTCTTTCGTTTCCTCTTTCGTTTCCTCTTCCGTTTCCTCTTCCGCTTCGTCTTTCGTTTCCTCTTCCGCTTCGTCTTTCGTTTCCTCTTCCGCTTCGTCTTTCGTTTCCTCTTCCGCTTCCTCTTCCGTTTCCTCTTCCGCTTCCTCTTCCGCTTCCTCTTCCGTTTCTGGATCTGCTCCTGCCTGTTTTTCGGTTTCCGCGCGCACTTCTGCGGCATGTTCAGCATCCGCATCAGCATTTACGTCAGCATTTACGTCAGCATCAGCATTTGCGTTACGATACGTAACGGTCTCGGCGTTCTGACTGGCCGTTTCAGTAATTTGGAACTGCTCTGCCATTTTGATTTTAGGCTCAGCCACTCTCCCGCACCTGCCGATCAGCACACCGATAAAAAGAACGGCGAGCAGAAGTATCATGAAACAGACGACAGAAACTCCCGGCTTGGAAAACTCCTTTTTATGTGCGATCTGCGGGATCTTGTTCTGGATCTGGTCCAGGATCTTTTGCAGAAACAGCTTGGGGGAAACAGATCCAGGTCTCCGAGGCATCAGTCGCCTGACCATCAGAGCGGAGAGAAATTTCGTACAAGACGAAAAACGTTTTTCCGCCTCAAAGGAAAGGGCACGGGAAAATGCGGCATTTACGGACTCGGAGAAACGGGGAGAATGCGGCCTGAAACGAGATTTTTGAAGGAGTATCGACGCGCGGTTTCCCGAAAACGGAAGCGAGCCGGTCAGCATTTCGTATAGGACCATTGCGAGCGCGTACTGATCCGTGCGGGCATTTTGCGGTTTCCCTTCCATCTGTTCCGGCGCCATGTACCGAGGCGTACCGGAGGAAGAGTGCTCCATCTCCTCATTCGGATCGGGCTGCTGTGCATTCGCCATTTCCCTCTCCGGACGGATGCGCGCCGCAATGCCGAAATCGATCAGAACTGGTTTTTTGCCCATAATCATGATATTCTGCGGCTTCACATCGCGGTGGAGGATGCCGTTTCGGTGTGCAAGGTCAAGCGCCGCGGCAAGAGGGCGGAAAATCGGAAGGAGTTTTTTGAGCGGAAGTCCATTTTCATGTCCCGGCTACCTTTTGAACCAGTCCCACAAAGTCCCGCCGTCCGCGTACTTCATGACAAGAAAGTCGCCAAAATCCGGGTCGACATACCGTCCCAAAAGCGGACAGATGCTCGAGTGATTCAGATTTTTCGTAAGGTCAAAAACACGGCGGACTTCTTTTAACACCTCTTCATTTCCGCGCAATTCTTTCGTCAAAATTTTCAGCACGACGCGCTGGCTCACTTCACCCTGCACGAGTTCCTCCGCGAGCCACGTCTGACCCATGCCGCCCTCACCGAGCTTCTTTTTCAGGCGATAGTTTCGAAATTCCCCAAACAGATACCCATCGCACAGATCCCCAAACTGTGCGGAATCGTAATTCACTTCTTCCGGCTCAAGCAGCGTCAAGACGGACTCTTCAAACTTTGGATTCTGGCTCATTTTTTGACCTCAAACTATGGCAGACGAATGAAATAATTTGATTTTACTCGATTTGCTAAAAGATTCAAGGGGGGACTGCGCGACTGACGGCAATGGACGTTTCCGAGTAATGACACGCACCCTTTCCCGCTGCGCACTGCGGCAAAAATATCTCAAAAGAATAAAAAAGAAGATTCGATTCAAATTTTGGCTCAAAAACTTCGAAAATATCGAGTTTTTTCGAGAATTTCGTGTTAAAATTTTCCGAAACAAAATAAAGTGACCATACACTCGGCAAGATCAAAAGAACACTTTTCCTGTAGACAGTTTTAATCAAAAAAAATCATGAATCACTTCCAATACACGATTTTTGAAGACCATGTCGCGCTCACACATTGCAAAAGTTCCGTTACTTCGGCCGTCATTCCTTCCACCTTGGATGGTCTTCCCGTCACGAGCATTGAAGATTCTGCGTTCTATTTTTGCTCAAACCTCACGTCGGTGACGATCCCAGAAAGCGTCACGAGCATTGCAGATCGGGCATTCCATGGCTGCACGAGTCTGACGTCCGTCACGCTCCCCAAAAGCCTCCGAAACATCGGAAATTCCGCATTTTACGGCTGCACGAGTCTGACATCCGTCACGCTCCCCAAAAGCCTCCGGAGCATCGGAAATTCCGCATTTTACGGCTGCACGAGTCTGACGTCCGTCACACTTCCCGAAAGCGTTCAGAGCATTGGAAATCTCACATTTTACGGCTGCGCAAGTCTGACGTCCGTCACGATACCTGAAAGCGTTCAGAGCATCGGCGGATCCGCGTTTCGCGGCTGCACGAGTCTGACGTCCGTCACGATACCTGAAAGCGTTCAGAGCATCGGCGAATCCGCGTTTCGCGGCTGCACGAGTCTGACGTCCGTCACGATACCTGAAAGCGTTCAGAGCATCGGCGGATCCGCGTTTTACGGCTGCACGAGTCTGACGTCCGTCATGATACCCGAAAGCGTTCAGAGCATCGGCGAATCCGCGTTTCGCGGCTGCACGAGACTGACGTCCGTCACACTTCCCGAAAGCGTTCAGAGCATTGGAAATCTCACGTTTTACGGCTGCGCAAATCTGACGTCCGTCATGATACCCGAAAGTGTTCAGAGCATCGGCGAATCCGCGTTTCGCGACTGCACGAGTCTGACGTCCGTCACGATACCTGAAAGCGTTCAGAGCATCGGCGGATCCGCGTTTTACGGCTGCGCAAGTCTGACGTCCGTCACGATACCTGAAAGCGTTCAGAGCATCGGCGAATCCGCGTTTTACGGCTGCGCAAGTCTGACGTCCGTCACGATACCTGAAAGCGTCCGAAGTATCGGCGATTCCGCGTTTTTCGGATGTCGGCACCTCAAGTCGGTCATCCTCCCTAAAAAGCTCGAAAGAATCGGAAGTTCCGCATTTCACTACTGCTCAAAACTTGCGGCCATCACACTTCCTGAAAATTTGACGCAACTCGGTGAACTGGCGTTTTTCAAGTGCACAATTCTCGAGACAGTGACGCTTCCCAAAAATCTGACGACCTACGGCAGTGGAGCCTTTGCAGAGTGCAAGAAACTGCACGAGATCCGAGTCTCCGCAAAAAACAGGCACTTCCAAAGCATCGATGGAGTTCTCTTCTCTGCCGACGGCCGAACGCTCATTCAGTTTCCCAAAGGTCACGCCATTACCCAATACGAGATCTCCCCTAGAGTCACTTCCATTGCCGAAAGAGCATTCTACGGCTGCACGCAATTGAAGTCCGTAACGATCCCAACCAGCGTGACGCACATCGAAAATGAAGCGTTTTGCCGCTGCCGTCAATTTACTTCCATAAAAATTCCAGCCAGCGTAACGTACATTGGCGACTACGCATTCTTGAACTGCCGCCATCTCGCGTACGCAGAAATTCCTGCCGGCGTGCTCCACATCGGAAAACGTGCCTTCTACGGCCACTATCGTCCCTTGATCTGCGGCAGAAGGGGGTCGGAAGCGGAACGCTATGCAAAAGAAGAACAACACAACTTCCACGAAGAGGCCGAAGTCGTCCTTTCACGTAAAGAACTTGCAAAGGAACTGGAAAAACTGGGATTTGAACACGAGATCACCGACGATTCCGCAGCCATCGTAAAATACACCGGCAGTGCGTCCGTCATCGAACTTCCCGCCGGCGTCACGGAGATCCGGGAAGAAGCGTTCATCAACTGCAGCCGACTCAATTTCATCACCCTCCCCAAGAGCCTGAAACGCATCGGAGAAGCTGCGTTTTGCCGCTGTGTCAGCCTCACTTCCATCGTGATCCCCGACGGAGTGGAACAGATCGAAGACTTCACGTTCAGCGAATGTTTGAGTCTCACGAACGTAACGTTTCCTCCAAAGCTCAAGAGTATCGGAGAACGCGCATTTCGCGAATGTGTCTGGCTCAAGAGCGTAACCTTGCCAGACAGCGTGACGAGCATTGGCGCTCTTGCATTCCGCGGCTGCGAGAGTCTGGCAGAACTCACTCTTCTAAACAGCCTCACAGAACTTGGTGCGCATGCGTTCGCCAACTGCGCCAACCTCACCACCGTCACGCTTCCGGACGGCATCACGAAGATCGGCAGCGGTCCTTTTGCCGAATGTAAGGGATTGACGGAGATCCTTCTGACGAAAGAAAACCCGCACTTTCAAAGCATCGACGGCATCCTCTTCACCGCAGACGGCAAGACCCTCATTCAATTCCCCGCCGGAAACCCGGCCCCCCATTACGCACTTCCCTCAAACGTAACGCACATTGGCGATTCCGCGTTCATCGGCTCTCAAACCCTGCGGTCCATCTGGTTTCCAGATACAGTCACGAGCATCGGAAAATCCGCGTTCAGCGGCTGCACAGCACTGGAAGCCGTAACGTTGCCAGCCAGCATAAATAAGATCCAATGGAACGCGTTCGCGAACTGTACGAAACTCACGTCCGCCACGTTCCTCTCTCCCGCGGTACGCCTCGGAGAAGAGATCTTTTGCGGGTGCGGCAGTCTCACCATCAGCGGAAGACCCAATTCTTCGGCAGAAAGGTACGCAAAGGAAAATCGGCATGCGTTTCATGCGCTTCGCGGATCTGACTTGGAACATGAGACACTAAAAACGAGACTGAAAGAACTGGGATTCCAATACGAAGTCGCCGAAAATACCGTGACCATCGTAAAATACACTGGAAACGCAGCAGCAGTCGAACTCCCCAACGGCGTTACGGACATCGGCGAAGAAGCCTTCAGCTGGCAGCTCGGACTTGCCGCAGTGACATTTTCGGAAAGTTTGAGAAAGATCGGCGAGTACGCATTTTGGGGCTGCTCCGGTCTCACCAGCATCTCGATCCCCGAAGGTACCGCAAGTATCGGCGCCTGCGCGTTTTTGGCCTGCTCCAGCCTCGTATCCGTACAGCTCCCTGAAAGCGTCACACAAATCGGCGAATTCGCATTTCAAAACTGCGGAGACCTGACGATCTTCGGAAAATCAGGCTCCACGGCAGAAAAATACGCGGCAGAAAATGGACTCCGCTTTCAGGGATCCACCCGTCCCTCTTCCCCCCAAGAGGCAGGATAGCGACGGGTCTTGACGCGAATGTTTTACACTACGGCTGCGTGAGGATCGAGCGGTTTGCTTTCGCGTCTTTCAGAAACGTTTCCAGCGCATCTGTCTCGCCGTTGGTGAGAAACTCGCGGACCTGATCGAGGCGCTCGGTGAACGTTTCCAGCGCAGCAAGCACATTTTGCCGATTGTCCGTCAGAATGTCGCGCCAAATGTCCGGACTCCCCGCCGCCAGCCTCGTCATAGAAAGGTAGCCGGTCCCGGAAAATGGGTAGAGAGACGGATCCGTCGCAGCAGAAAGCAAGCAGGAGATCAAGTGCGGCAAATGGCTCGTTCGGGCCAAAACGGCATCGTGTTCCAGCGGCGGCATGAAAACGACGTTCGCACCCGTGTTTCGCCACATTTGCGCGATCTTTTCGTACGCATCTGCAGGTTCCCGATTCGTCAGGACTGTCGTTTTTCCAACGAAAAGATTCTCGTCTGCCGCAGCGGCTCCGGAAGTCTCTTTTCCCGCGATAGGATGCCCGCCGATGAAGACGCAGCCGAAATTTTCGCAGAGTTCATGAAAATCGTCAAAAATCGAAGCTTTCGTACTCCCGACATCCGTAAATATCGTGCCGGGCTGAACGTGCGGGAGAGCAGTACGGATGGTCTGTGCGATCGTTTCGACAGGCGTACAGACCACGACGATCTCCGCGTCCCGAACGGCAGCTTCGACCGTGCCGGCGATCTGGGTAATGCACTGCGTTTCGAGTGCCGTTTCCAGATTGCTCCGTCTGCGTCCAAAACCGGAAATGGAATCGACCGCTCCGCGTGAGAGGAGAGCTTTCCCCAGCGAGGCGCCGATGAGTCCGACGCCGAGAATTGCGATTTTTTTCATGTGCGATCCGTAAAAAACGGGGTTCCGACTGTTTTCCGAAACCCCTTTTTGAGTGTGAACTAGTTCTTTTTCTGCTCTTTGGCCCACGTGTCTTTCAGCGTGACCGTGCTGTTGAAGACGAGTTTTTCGGAAGTGGAATCCTTATCGCAGCAGAAGTACCCAAGCCGTTCAAACTGGCATCGGAAACCCGGTTCCACCTTTGCGAGCGACGGTTCGGCCATACAGCCGGTCAGCGTGACTTCGGAGCCCGGATTGAAATCGGTGACTCCAGTCTCCGGATCCTTCACGAGAAGCGGTTCGGGAAAGAGTCGGACTTCCGTTTCGACAGCATGAGCGGCCGAGACCCAGTGGATCGTTCCTTTAACTTTCCGTCCGTCAGGCGCCTGACCGCCGCGCGTTTCCGGATCGTACGTGCATTTCAGTTCCGTGACGTTTCCGTCGGCATCCTTCACGACTTCCTCACACTTGATGAAGTATCCCCAGCGCAGACGCACTTCCTTGCCCGGCGCGAGACGGAAGTACTTCTTCGGCGGTTCTTCCATGAAGTCGTCCTGCTCGATGTACAGTTCTCCGGTGAACGGGATCTCGCGCGTGCCGTCTTCCGGGCGCTCCGGATTGTTCACGGCATGGATATAGTCCACTTTGCCCGGCTCCCAGTTCGTAATGGTGACTTTCAGGGGACGCAGGACCGCCATGACGCGCGGGGCTACGGCATTGAGATGCTCGCGGACGTGGAATTCCAGGAGTCCCATATCGACGCAGGAGTCCACCTTGCTCACGCCGATGGTCTTGCAGAATTTCCGGATCGCTTCCGGCGTGTACCCGCGTCGGCGGATCCCGCAGATGGTCGGCATTCGCGGATCATCCCACCCGCGGACGACTCCCGTATTCACGAGCTTCAGAAGAAGGCGTTTGCTCATGACCGTACCGCTGAGGTTCAGACGCGCGAACTCGATCTGCCGCGGATTGTAGATACCGAGGTTCTGGCAGAACCAGTTGTAGAGCGGCCGGTGATTTTCAAACTCCAGAGTGCAAATGGAATGCGTGATGTGCTCGATCGAGTCGCTCTGACCATGCGTGAAGTCGTACATTGGGTAAATGCACCATTTGTCGCCTGTGCGGTGATGCGTGGCACGCAAAATGCGGTACATGACCGGGTCGCGCATGTTCAGGTTGGGACTCGCCATGTCGATCTTGGCGCGGAGCGTTTTGGAACCGTCCGGAAACTCACCGTTCTTCATGCGGGTGAAGAGGTCCAAGTTCTCCTCCACACTGCGGTTTCGGTAGGGACTTTCCGTACCGGGTTTCGTCAGATCGCCGCGTGTCCGGCTGATCTCTTCCCCCGACAGATCACAGACGTACGCTTTTCCGTCTTTGATGAGCTGGACCGCCCAGTCGTAGAGCTGATCGAAGTAGTCAGACGCAAAGAACTTTTTGTCCCACTGGAACCCGAGCCACTGTATGTCTTCTTGGATCGATTCGACGTACTCATCTTCCTCTTTTGATGGGTTCGTATCATCAAAGCGGAGGTTGCATTTTCCGCCGTATTCCTGCGCGATGCCGAAGTTCAGACAGATCGACTTTGCGTGTCCGATGTGCAGATAACCGTTCGGCTCCGGGGGAAAACGGGTCTGGATCTCGGTGTGCTTCCCGGATGCAAGATCCTCTTCGACGATTTTTCGGATGAAGTCTTTGGAACCTCCGTTTTCATTGCGAACTTCTGCTTCTGCCATTTTTCGCTCCTGCGTAAAACTGAAATGAGTCATGAAAATCAGGTAAAATTTCCACCATTTTAACCGAAAGAAAAAATAAAAAAAGGGGGAGAGAAAACAAAAAGTAAAAAAAACGCGTATATTTTGCAAGATTTTGCCAGCGAGATACAGATAGGCCCCGAAACTCCGCACTCACACACGAACGACGACTGCACCTGCCGCAAAAATCACAGAACTGGCAAAGAGAGAGAGAGAGAGAGAGAGAAAGAAAGTAGAGAGAGAGACAAAAAAACTCCCTCTCTACCCCCATAGCGAAACCTCAGTGTCTTTGCGGCTCTGCGAAAAAATGAAAAGCGCAAGCCGGCACAACACGAATTCATTGGAAAAAGCGACTGCACACAAAATCATTTTAAAAATCTTAAAATATTCGGTGAGTTCCGTTTCTTTTCGCGTTTTTCGCGTTTATGATCCATGTCTCCTTATGGTTTCCGCGGCAGCGTTGGCATGCGCCTGCCGGGTGAACCTGAAAAAACATTTTCATTTCTTTCCCGCTTTTTCGCGTTCTTTCATCACTTCCACGAAAACCGCCGGCCGGTTCGTTGTCATGGTGTCGATCCCGGCATCGAGGAGCTCATTGAGCTTTTCCGGATCATCAACGATCCACGTACTGACCGTGAATCCGGCTTTCTTCAGCAGTTTCACTGTGTTCACGTTCATGTTTTTGACGTGCGGATTCGCCACTTTGAACGGGCAGTCTCTCTGACTGTCAATGAACCACTGAACATACTCTTCATCGCTCATCCCTTTCCGGTCGCCGCCGTTCCGGTAAGCGTAAATTCCAGGGCAAAGCTCCCACATTTTCCGGATCGACTCGTGATCAAACGAAACGATGGCGCACTCTTTCACCATGTCGTGCTTTTTGAGCATCGCAGCAATGTCTTCTTCCGTGCCGGGCTGCTTGATCTCGATGACCGGGATGCAGCCGGAACCTTTGAAAAGAAGGAGCGTTTCTTCGAGAGTCGGGCATTTTGTCCCTTTCCAGGCTTCCCCTTTGTACGCGCCGACGTCCACGGCCTGCGTCTCTTCAAACGTCATGTCGGAGATCGCCCGCGTGCACGCACCGTTGGAAGCATGAGCGAACGTCGCGTCATGCGAGAGGATCAAAACGCCGTCTTTCGTGCGCCGTACGTCAAATTCGCAGGAATCCACGCCGGTCGCAATGGCCATTTTGAGGCTCGGGATCGTGTTGTCGGGCGCGTTATGGTAGTCTCCGCGATGTGCCATGGTGCGGATCCTGCCCGCGATCTCCGGAAGCTGCGCCTGCACCGCGGCAGTCGTCAGAAAGAGGGCAGAGAGGAAAAACGCCAAAAATCGTTTCATGAAAAAATCTCCTTTTGTCTGGGTAGGTAAATTGTCGGTGTGCGGATGGAATGAAGTCCCGCGAATTTTATTTTACCTCATTTCATGATTTTTCGCAAGCGTCTGAAACCGTTTTTTTGTTCTTCTTTTGCTTTTTTTTCGCTATCTTTCGGAAAATCCGCTCCGTGACCCTTGAAAAGTCTGAAAAATCCGGTATCCTAAAGAAAAAGTCCAATTTTATGTAAACTTGGAAAAAAGAAGGAAAGAAAAGAAAAAATGAAAAGCGAAAAAGTTTGCTATCTTGGCGATGATTCCGTTTTGGGCGCAGCTGCGTATCTTGCCGGGATCATGGCGCACTTCGGGATCCCGTTTGACCGCGTGGACAGTCCGGACGCTCCCGGAGAAGATTTTCTCGAAACGGAGTACTCCGCGTACATTTTGAGCGACTATCCGGCCAAAAATCTCTCGGACGCCCACTTCGCACACATTGAAAAATGCGTCGCAAACGGCGCAGGCCTCATCATGTTCGGTGGCTGGGAGAGTTACCGCGGACGGCTTGGCGAGTACGATTCCACGCCGCTGAAAGAGCTCCTGCCGGTCGAGATGCTCGAAGAAGACGACCGCCGAAACCACGCGCAGCCTGTACTCGTCGTGCCGGCTGCCGGAAAGAAAAATTCACCAGTCCTCGCGGGCCTGCCGTGGGAAACGCCGCCGGGAGTGGGCGGATTCAATGAATTCCGTCCGAAGAAAGACGCGTCCGTGCTTCTCGAGGCCGTCCGGTTCTCCGTCACGCACGAAAACGGCGATTTCCGCTTCGAGATCCAGGAAAAAACGCCGCTTCTGGTCGAAGGGACCTACGGAAAAGGCCGTACGCTGGCTCTCGGTACGGACGTCGCCCCGCACTGGGTCGGCGGATTCGTCGACTGGGGGAAACCGCGTGTCGTGCAGGACGTCCCCGGCGGTGATTTCGTCGACATTGGCGGTGACTATGCGAAATTCTTCCGAAACGTCGTTTCCTACGCACGGCGTGCCGAGTAAAACGGAATCGCGAGCCGAAAAATGGAGAGCGTGAACCGCCCTCAAACGGAATCGCGAGCCGAAAAATGGAGAGCGTGAACCGCCCTCAAACGGAATCG
>SUVI01000098.1 GCA_015062085.1 Planctomycetaceae bacterium | reverse complement strand
ACTGCATTTGGTTTTCTCGGTCTGGGCTTCCTCGGAAGCCGTTGAGGTTCCATGTTTTGATTACCGGAGTAACGCTCACGAGAGAGCGTCCGGCGGATCGGGATCACGCAAAGCACCATTTCTCCGAGTTTTTGATCCTATTTTTGGGAAAAAGACAGTTTACACTGTTTTTTAGGTTCATCCGGCAATTACGTACCAGTTTACATCAACCACGGAAAGCACAAAGAGACGCAGAGAAAACCAGAGACACAAGATCTTTAACATGAAAGGCACGGAAAAACGAATCTCGCGAATGCTTTTTAAAATATTAAAAATCTACTTCGTGTGTTTTGTAAAATTCGTGTCTGTGGACAGGTCCTTCCATTCTTTTAAGTGTTTCTGGGCTGTGTTTTTTCTGTTGATCGGCAGTGTTTTCAATGGCGAACTGGCAGGTTTTTGCGGATGAGCCTTTTTTTGTGTTTTAATTTGACTCTTCTGGAAAGTGCGTACCGATCAGGTCCGATCTCACCATTGAGAGTGCAGAAGAGACGCAGAAACACACTGAAAAAAAGAAAGAAAAGAGGAAAAAGGCGAACGTGTTCTGACACGAATTTCACGGAAAATACGAAAAGACACGAAAGGTTTAAAATATTTTTGATCGTCTTTTGGGGGCTTTCGCATCTTTTCGAGTTTTTCGTGTTTCCTTTCTGGGAGACTTTCTGTGAATTCTTCTGCGGCTTCAGTGGTAAAACTGGCACGCGGTTCCCGGATGGAACTGTTTATGAGACCTCCAAAACACTGACCGGGATGCGTGTTTTGGAGGTCTCTTTAACGGCACTTTTAATCAAGACATTGTGTGCTGAAGATCCACGGCTTGAATGAATTCATGGGCGTGCCGTCTGCATAAAATTCACCGCTGTATGCCGTGCAGGTCGCGTGCTCGATCGCGTTCTTCTGTTCGTAAAGCAGCCATGCCAGACCGTGGGAAACTTTGGATATTCGGCATTCGTCGAAACCAAAACGAGTGGGATAGGTGGAAGATCTTCCAGTTCCGTAGAAGTAGAGACCGTATTTTAGCGTAACGTAACTCGAGCCTGAACAGCTCTGCGAAGCTCCGTTTGCGACGAGTCCCTGACAGGTCCCGTAAGTCGTGTCGACTCCGTAGCACGCAAAGTTGTAATGTCCTCCTGCCGTAGTGGTGGAATCCGGCGAGATCGTCGGTGTCTGGTTTCCGCCGCGTAAGGTCACAGCATTTCCTTTTAGCGCGTAATTAAAGTACGAGTCCATAGAACTCATCCAGAATCCGTACTGCGAGTTGTATGCAATGCAATCCGTCGCCAATAGCGTCATTCCGCCTTCTCTAATGTCCGAGACCGCATCACACAGACGTATGATCGCGGAATCCTGCGTGTATTGCCCGCCGTTCATCTTGAACTGCATCGCGCGTCCTGTGATGGCATTGGAGACCAGCGAGATGCCGTCCCAAGTGCGTGTTCCTTCATTCAGTGTCGCCGTGAACGAGCCGACCGATGATCGGATATTTGCGGTGTCTGCGAAATGGTACACGAGGTAATAATCGGCCCAGACCGTGTTCGGATCGCTTTGGTTCGTAGTGATCGAACTGTCGCCGTAAAGCATTTTGATCGACGTCGGCGCAGAGGAAGAAAGCGTTGGCATCTGGACCCACCACGCGCCCGAACCGGATCCGGCGTCGTACCAGTCCAGTTCAAACGGCAAACGGGTGCCATCCAGTTCAAAGCAGACGTCCCACCCATACGGTGAGAGGATCCGGCTCCTCATCCGGTCATTCTGGATACGAACGAGGACTGGGAAATTCGTGAGAGTTTCCGTCGGCGGCTGAAAAGTTACCGTGCGATAGTAATTCATAGCGACTCCTGAAAAAAGACCGTGAAGACCCCGAAAGCAAGAGAGAAACATCCGCGAGCTTCTGGATCTTCCTGAAATCAAGAAAAAAACATTTCGAATTTTTCAGATGTTCCAAAACGGAAACCACATGATCGTTTCCGTATGCTCTGATTATATGCGCAAATCGCGTTTTGTCAAGAAAAAATTTTTTTCAGACCATCCCGAAACGCCGTTTCACTCGGTATTTTACGGACTAAAAATTTTTTAAAATTTCTGTTTCAACACAAAATATTTTCTTGAAAAACTCACTGTTTCCGCCGATTTTGGGGATCACTGCATTGGAAAACAGCGATCTTCAGATCTTCGGAAATTTTCAAAAACTGGAATTTGAATGTGTTTGAACTCTTGAAATATTTTCGATTTTCTGTAAAATGAAATGATACTCAGGCTGTTTATCCCAGAAAATGCCTGCCCTTCCCCCTTCCATCCTAATTTGAAAGGAAATTTTCATGAAACGGTGTTTCATACTGTTCAGTCTTCTGTTTTTCTCGGTCTGTGTACTGAATTTCCATGCAAAAGCGGAATCCGTTCCCGAGCTTTCAGACGCAGTCGCCCAAATGAAAACGCAGATCGCCTCCCAAACCGCCCCTTCCGGTCCATTCAGCACCGATATCGTCGTGTGCGACCAGTTTCGGCATAAGATCCTCATTCTGAAAGCCGGCGAAGACTGGAGCAGACCGGGATCTGTCGTTTGGGAATGGTCTCCCGAAATGTCGCCGCAGATCCGGCCGGAACATTACCGCTGGTTCCGCAATCCGGACGAATGCAAACCCGCACTCGGCACGAGCCATCTGCTCATGACCGCGTCCGGCGGCGGGATCGCACTGATCCGTCTCGCCGACAAGGCGTGCCTTTTCTACTCGCGCATCGAAGGAAATCCGCACTCGATCGAACTTCTTCCGGACGGAAACATCGTGTCTGTCTCCAGCGGCGGTCTCTTCACGATCTGGGCAGTCCCGGAAGGAAATGACGCGATCGACGAAAATACGCGCCTCGAACCGAATCCGAAAGGCCGGCAGTATCCGCTCGTCGGCGGGCATGGTGTGGTTTGGGATGACGAGATGCAGATCCTGTGGGTCCTCGGCTACGATGAACTCGCGGGGTACGAGTACGATTTCAACAAAAAAGACCCCGCACTCTCGAAAGTCTTCTCCATCTCTGTAAACGGAACGTTCGCCGACGGCGGGCACGATCTTTATCCCGTGCCGGATCAGCGTGCGTTTTTCCTCACCGGACGCGGGATCGGGATCTACGATATCGAGAAAAAAGAATTCATTTCGCTCGTCTCCAAAGAAACGCATCCGAAAGGAATGCACAGCGTGAAGAGCGTCTCACAGTCGCCGGAAGGCTTCCTCATCATCCAAAGTCCGACCACAAACTACTGGTCTCCCCGGATCCCGTTCTTCAACCAGAAGCTCTCTCCCATCGGAACGCTCCCGGACGGTATGATCTACAAAGCGCGCTGGTGGGTCGAAAAGTGGAAGTGAGCTGGAAGGCTCCGTTTTCGCATGAATTTCCGGCAAACCCAATAAAAGGGGGATGCCAGCCAAAGACGGCGCTGAAGCAGACACGATTTCGGCGCAGTCTTTTTTGATCGATGCCGAATACCTAAAAAGAGGAAAGATGGAGGAAAGATGTATCCACTGATTTTTTTGCTCTGGTCAGGACTTTTTTATGATGCACCGCCGTTTCCGGAAGTGCTGCCGGCGCCCGATGCGTTCGCGGAAGAAGAACGGGAACTTCTCCTCGATTTCATGAACATTACGAACGAGGCCGGACTCTCAAACAGTCAGAAGATCTGCGAGACGCTTCCCAGATTCAAAACCGAAAAGTCTTTTCGTGCCCATCCCATGCATTGGCCGGGGGTCACGTGGGAGAAAAAGGACGGCATTTACCGTGTCGTGCAGATCGTCTGGGGAGATGCCGACCTCATCGGAACGCTGGATCTGAGGGCATTTTCCGCGCTTCGGTTTCTTTTTGTCTTCAAGCATGACGCAGACTGCACGAGATCTTCAAAACCAGGCGGCTCCCAGCCTGAAGAGGAATTCCGTCTCCTTCTTCCGGAAAATTCCCGTCTCGAAGTCCTCGTTTGCGACAATGCCGGGCTTTTCAGACTCGATTTGGACGGTCAGACCCAGCTTCGGCATCTTTCCTGTGCGGGAGATCCGATCCGCCATTTTGATCTTTCCCATCTTTCCAAACTTGAGTACTTCTCCTGCCGAAACTGTCCGGCAGAAAGCGTACGTTTTGCATCCCCGCCAATGGAGCTCCGTTCGCTTTCTCTTTCCGGAGAATGCTGCTCACCGAAAGCCATTTATGCAATGAAAAAACTCCAGAATTTCTGCTGGCAGACGGAAAGTGCCCTCCCTTCCGATCTTCTCCGGCATCTTTCAGGCTGTAAGGAACTGGAATTTCATCGGGTCTCCAGCCAAATGCTGGATCTTTCCCAAAATCATGACTTAGTGTTTCTCACACTTACCGATCTTCCAGCCTTGACGGTCCTGGACCTTCGCGATTCGGAGAAACTTGAGTACCTTGAGATCACCGACTGTCCGAAACTCCGCAGGATCATTCTCCCTGCCGCGCTGCATCCGGATCGTTGCAGCGAAGACGAGGTACCGCTTTGGCCAGAACTGGAAAATACTTCCGTTGAGGAAATCGAATTTTCCGACGGAACGAAACTTTCCCTTGAGGAATTTTTGGAAAATCCCGACTGGCTGGAGGATGAAGGGCTGGAGGATGAAGGACTGGAGGGTGAAGGACTGGAGGATGAAGGGCTGGAGGTGGATGCAAACGTCCTGGAAGATTCGGAGAGTCGGGAATAGACGCCGGACTTCCGAACTCTATTCCGCAACATTTCCAAACCGCTGGACGTTTCCATCTTCTGCAAGCCGGTGGATTAGCGTCTGAACGCCTTCGAGAGTTTCCGCAAGCCGGACTGCTTTTTCCGGTCCGAGCACGCTGAATGCTGAGGCAAGAGCGTCTGCGTTCGCTGCCGTCGGAGCGATGACCGAGACGGAAAGCCTGTCCGTCAGCCCCAGGCCGGTCTTGGGGTCCACGATGTGGGAGTAGCGTTTCCCGCCGATCTCAACGTACTGGTACATGTCGCCGGAATTCGCGACGCCGCAGTTGGAAAGGGTCCAGAATTCCGTCGGACCTTCTCCTTCCCGTATCGATGCGACGCCGATCTTCCAGCCGTCTGTTCCCGGAGGCGGATCACCGACTCCCACGTCTCCGCCGGCATCGACCAGCGCACGGGAAACACCGAGGATCCGCATCGTTTCAAGCGCCTCATCGATCGCGTACCCTTTGGCGATCCCGCCAAGATCGAGCCGCACATTGTACTTTGCACCATGTTCTGAAAGTGCGATCGCCTGCTTTTCCGGATCGAAAAGAATATTTTCCCATCCCACCGTCTGAAGTGTCTCGCGGATCCGTTTTTCCGGAGGAAGACGCCGACTTTTGCGCGCGTGTCTCCAAAGTCGGACGACCTGTCCCACCGTTGGATCGAACGCCCCTTCCGAGAGCTCCGCATGATGCACCGCCAGCTGGAGGACCGTCCAGAGATCCTCGCCGACGCACACGAATTCGCCGGGAAACGCTTTGTCGCAGAACTGGCGGATCTCGCTGTTTTCGTCGTAGTCGCTCAGCCGCGCGTTCAGATCCCGGAAGCGTCCCAATGCGGCGTCGGACGCCCGTTTCGCAGTCTCCTCATCCGGGGCATACAGCACGATCCGGATCGGGACAGCCATCTCGACCCCCTGAAATTCAAACCGTTTCAACTCGGAAGGGCCATTTTGAGCCTCAAGCACATTTCCCCCCTGAATGAGGGAGAAAAACAGCAAAAAAGAGCCCAAAAACAGCGAAAATGTTAAAATAGGTAATTTTGAGGCCATGATTTTCCAAATTGCCAAAAAAAGGGTGAGAAAGGGGGCGGATACCGATAGTTTTTTATCTACATCCGGGCCGATATTCGCTTCATTTTAAGAGAAAGAAGCGAAAAGTCAAGGCTTCAGAGCGTGAAATTTGGAAAATTTTGGAAAAAGTAAAAAAAATGGACGGAAAATGCGTGAAAAATCCCCCCCTCCCCCTTCCATTTCTCTGAAATTATGCAATACTATGTCGTCCCGCGATAGTTTTGGACCGTCCCCGAACAGTCCTGCTTTCACGGGAAACTCTTGGACCGCAGGCCTGACAGTCAGGTTTAGAGATGACGCCGGTATGTCATCGACGGTAAGAGTTTCGACACACTCAATATTTCAGGAGAGTAGAATATGAATCTTTCACAGTATGGAATTTTCCAGGAAAATGTTCTTTGGAACCCGGTCGCGGCAGTCCTTTACGCGGACGCGCTTGCTCACGACAGTGCCGCCATTTCCAGCACCGGCGCACTCATGACGAACTCTGGTCTGAAAACCGGACGCAGCCCGAAAGATAAACGTATTGTGGAAGATGCAGAAACGGATCAGGACATTTGGTGGGGCAATATCAACATGAAGACGGACGCGGAAACGTTTGCGCGGAACCGTCAGCGTGCGATCGACTACTTCAACATGTGCGACCGTCTGTACGTTGTGGACGGTTTTGCCGGCTGGGATGAAGAATGCCGCGTGAAAGTGCGCATCATCTGCACCCGCGCTTACCATGCGCTGTTCATGCGCAACATGCTCATCATGCCGACCGACTCGGAACTGCGTGATTTCGGCCAGCCGGACTACGTGATCTTCAACGCAGGAAAATTCCCGTGTGATCCGAAGATCGGCACCCACACGAGCAGCACGAGCGTTTCGCTGAGCTTTGCCGCGCGCGAATTCGTCATCCTCGGCACGCAGTACGCCGGCGAGATGAAGAAGGGCATCTTCACCATCATGAACTACCTCATGCCGAAACAGGGCGTCCTGTCCATGCACTGCTCGGCAAACGAAGGGCATGACGGCGATGTGTCGCTCTTCTTCGGACTTTCCGGAACGGGCAAAACGACCCTTTCGACTGAAGCGAACCGCAAGCTCATCGGCGATGACGAGCACTGCTGGACTGACCGCGGAGTCTTCAACATCGAGGGCGGCTGCTATGCGAAGTGCATCAACCTCTCGAAAGAGAACGAGCCGGAGATCTACAATGCGATCAAATTCGGAACGGTCCTCGAAAACGTCGTGGCGGATCCGGAGACCCGCGAAGTGGACTACACGGACAAGAGCCTGACGGAAAACACTCGCGCAGCCTATCCGCTTGATTTCATTCCGAACACGAAGATCCCGGCGGTCGGCGGCCATCCGAAAAATATCATCCTGCTGACTTGCGACGCGTTTGGCGTTCTGCCTCCGGTAAGCAAACTGACGCCGGAACAGGCAATGTACCACTATATCAGCGGCTACACTGCGAAAGTCGCCGGTACGGAAGTCGGCATCAAGGAACCGCAGCCCGATTTCTCCGCGTGCTACGGCGCAGCGTTTCTCGTCTGGCATCCAACGAAATACGCTGAACTGCTGGCGGACCGCATGAAGACGTACGGCTCCAATGCATGGCTCGTGAACACGGGATGGGCCGGCGGCGGATACGGGGTCGGCAAGCGGATGTCCATCAAGCACACCCGCGCCATCATCGATGCGATCCACTCCGGCGAACTGGCGAATGCGCCGATGGAACAGGATCCGATCTTCGGTCTCTACGTTCCGACGCAGTGCACCGGCGTTCCGGCGGATGTCCTGATCCCGCGTGAATCGTGGATCGACAAAGCGGCCTACGAAGAAACGGCGAAGAAACTGGCGGAAGCCTTCAAAGCCAATTTCGCGAAGTATGCAGAAGCAGCTGCTCCGGAAATTCTGGCTGGAGGTCCATTCTAGTATAAAGTAAACAAAAAAAACGAAAAAGCCTTTCCGTTTAAATATGGAAAGGCTTTTTTCAGCTTCATTCGGTAATTTCGTACGGATCTCTTTCCGAAGGAGCCATAGAAAAACGCCGTTCCCGTCTGATCATGGAACGGCGAATCGTTCAGAGCGTTTTTTCAGGCTTTACGTTTAGTGTTTCCGTCTCACGAGAAACAGTCCGCCAAGTCCAAGGGCGAGAAGGACCATCGTGCCGGGTTCGGGGACCTGACTGCTCGTACCATTAAAGGAAAGGATGCCGTCGGTGAAATCCCAGCCGTCGGTCAGGCCCATACCGTTCAGAGTGACGGAGAAGAAATCACCGGTCAGCGTTCCGTCATTTGCCGTCGAGAAAAGTTCCCATTCTGTGCCGGGAGCGACGCTCACAAGGTCGTCGATCGTCAGGTCAAGGATCGTGTGGCTTACGTCCATCGAACCGCCGTCGATGAGGATCTTGTCGAATTCCGACGCATCCGATTTCAGATCCATCTGGATCTCGGCAACATTTGCCATGACCTGCACTTCGGAGAGATTCAGCACCAGTTCCTCCGAAGCAGGATCATATCCGTCCGCAAAATCACGCACAACTCGCAGAATATTTCCGTTTTCCGCAAAATCCAGCGGCAGTTCTTTTCCCTGCGACCAGGTCTCGGCCGTGTAGGTTTCGCTCTTCGCGATCATTTCACCCGGGTTTTCCAGCGTACCGGAGTAAAGTTCAAAGTGGAAACCGCAGCCGTTATCCGTCAGACGTCTCGCCGTGGAACCATTCAGCTCCCGATTGTAGAGCTTGACGGACTCGATCGGCATGTCGTTCTCGGAGAACATGACCTGCCACCATTGATCTTTCCCGCTGTTGCTGTTGGTATGGGAGAAGTTGTTGTTGTTCCCGATGATTCCGTCTACGGCAAAACTGGAGGGATATTGCGTACTGTTGTAGTTGCTGACCTGCGAAGTCGGCCTCCCGAGCGCGATATTACCCAGCTCGGAGAGGTACGTTCCCGTGATGGTCGTCGTGCCGTATGTGCCGACACCGCCGGGAGTCAGCGCACCGTCGGAGTGCGTCAGCGTATTCGTAATGGAACCTGCGGTGAGCGTTCCGCCGGAAAGCGTCGTCGGGACGGCGACCGCGCCGGAAATGACTGCTTCGCCGGTCCCGCTGATGTTGAACGATGCCGTGGTGTTGGTGTTTCCGTATTTCACAGTCGGAGCAGTAAGTTTTCCGCCGGAGAGATTGTAGGTACCGGAAGCGTGCCCTGACATTGAACCGAAATTCACACCGTCTTTGATAGTTACCGTTCCAGCAGTCTGATTTACTGTACCGCGGCTGTTGTTGGAAGCTCCATAAGCAACGACGATCAGATTCGCTTCGACCGTACCGCCGGAGACATTCAAAACACCGTTCTGCCGAGTACCGACAGAGATCGTGTTGTTGACTTTAAGCATACCGTTGGAAATATTCAGCGTTCCGGTCCCGCTCTGGTCTGCCATGAAAAATGCCGCATCAGAATTCACTGTTCCGCCGGTGATGTTCATGAGACCTGTGCCCAGGTTTCCAATGCGGAAGTTATTCCCGCCGCGAACGTTCATTTCACCGCCGGAAATGTTCAAAGTACCTGTCGAGCCGGCATACACGCCGATCTGCGGTGCGTAAGTCGTCACCGTACCGCCGGTGATGTTCAGCGTGCCGTTCGAGCCGGAACCTTCACCGATGAGCAGTCCCTGTTTGTCGCCACTGCTATTCATCGTGGAATTCAGCGTACCGCCGGAAACCGTTATGACTCCCGTTCCGGCCACGCCGATATGCATCATGCCGCTGACGGTCAGCTCGCCGCCTTCCGCGATGTCGATCGTGCCGGACGCACCGGGATTGTATCCGACCTGAAGCTGCGCAAGAGAAAGCGCAGAATTCAGCTGGCCTGATTTGGGAGAATTCGCGTAAACACCGATCATGGCGTTCTTGCCAGCCGGATCACTGGACCAGTTGGCAGTGTTCGCAATGTTCGTGTCGGCAGCAGCTTCCTTCCAGTGGACCCAGTTCGTGTAGATGTGGATCTTGCCCTGCGAGTTGAGTTTTTCGGTATTCACGATCGCATCCACAGTGTCAAAATCATTGACGTTGAGTGACGCGAAGGAACCGGCATAGCTCCCTGCTTTGATGATGTGAAGTTCACCATCCTTGATGTTTGCCGAGTTGACCAGATTCAGGTCGAGCGTTCCTCCCGCAGTGTAACTCCCCGCAACATCAAGAACGTCATAGGAGGGGGTCGAACCGGAATAATCCAGGTCGATCTGGAGCGTGGAATCCGCGGCGGAAGTAAACGTCGGCGCGACCCAGCCTTCCACATTGCCGTAGGTGCCCGCCTTGTTCTCCTTGTTCAGGATCATGACCTCGCAGAGCGTGAGAGGAGCGTTGGACGTTTTTCTTCCATCCACGTTATTGGCGATCTTGAGCCACGTACCGGCGACATTGTCCGGGATCTCGTATTCTTTACGCAGAGTTTGGGAAGTATTCTGGATCCCGGAGTCCCAGACGAGCGTTCCGCCATTGTCCGGGTCGCCGTTCCAAACGGTGATCTGGAATCCGTCCAGACGGTACTGGAAACCGGGACGGTCGAAGATCACGACGGAATCAAGTGCTGTCGCGGTGTCCGCATAATTGACCTTCCACCAGCCGTTAATGTCGCTTCCGTCCGCATGATAGAAATTGTAGACACCGTTGATGCCGCTGTAGTCGCCGTCAACGGCTTTGGCGATCGGATAGTCCTTATTTACGGTCCGCGCTTGTGCCGGTTTCCCTTGCGCGATGTTCTGAATGTACAGATCATACCGCTGATTTCCGACCGTACCGGCCCCGCCCGGACTGTAAATGCCCGTGGAATTATTCGTGTATTTGTATCCGTACGTATTGTCTTCCACAATATCCGCACACACAGTCCCCGCAAGCGACATCAGGGCACTGCAAAACAACATTTTATGTTTCATCGCATTTTCTCAAAAGGTTAATGACGATTTCTCATGAACTAAGATACAATAAGACTATTTTACGCCAATATTTTGAAAATGCAAGCAGAAACAACAAAAAAAAACGAAAATCTTTTATTTCCCTGAAAACTTCTGTCGATTATATCATTTTTCCGGCCAATTTCTCCCGATTTCGTCAATGAAAGCATCTTTTCAGCATCGCACATCCCTGCAGACCTACCGTTTCTCCACATTTCCCCCCAACGATCTCTGCCGTAAAAAAATCAAAAAAATCAAAAAATCTTAAAAAAGCACTTGAAAATTCCGCGACCTGTGATATAATGAATACAATGGGCACTCAGGAAATAGAAGAGACACTATTTAGTGTCCCGTTATTCCCCAAAACTTTCCCAGCCCTGTAAATTTGCGGTCTTTCGGTAATTTCCAGCCGCAAATTCCAATCGGATCCCCAACTCAAGGAGGTTATTTTGCTTCATTCATCCGCACGCTCCCGTACAGGATTCACGCTCGTTGAGCTTCTTGTCGTCATCGCCATCATTGGCATGCTCGTCGGACTTCTCCTCCCGGCAGTCCAGCAGGCCCGCGAAGCAGCGCGTCAGATGCAATGCTCCAATCACCTGAAACAGTTCGGGCTGGCCGCGTTGAATCACGAAGCAGCGATCCAATTCTACCCCGGCAGCGGCTGGGACTGCTATACGACCGGCGACAGCGACTTCGGCATGGGCTGGAAACAGCCTGGCGGATGGGGATATCAGCTGCTGCCGTTTCTGGAACAGCAGGCCCTCTACTCCATTATGGGAGACGGCGACATGTCGACGATGAACAAGGCGGCGGCAACGGAAATGATCCAGACGCCGATCGGGATCTTCCACTGTCCGTCACGCCGTACGCCGAAGCTCTACACCGGCTCAACCTCCTACGCCTACAACTACAATTCGACGAATCAGCGCGCGAAAGGCGACTACGCGGCCAGCATAGGAGACTATTTGCACCCGCTGGACAACAACACGCGAAACAATCCGACGCCGTCGTATGCGAATGTCGCGAACGGGACCCACAAACCGAAAGATCTCTCCAAAGTCACCGGCATCATCTTCAGCTGCAGTCAAACGAAGATAGGGGAAGTCCGTGACGGCACCTCCAATACCTACATGATCGGCGAAAAGTACGTCCAGCCGGAAAAATACGAAGAATCCGGCGACGGTGACGACATGGGAGCCTTTACCGGTGCAGATGATGACGTGACCCGCACATGCAGTACGTCCAACTTCTACCTTTCCCAGGACCGTTCGGGATACGGGACCCCCTCATCCTATGCTTTCGGCAGTGCGCACGCAGGAGCATTCGGCATGGTGATGGGTGACGGCTCCGTACACCGGATCGCCTATTCCATCGACAAAGAAACGCACGCTTACCTCGCCAACCGCAAGGACGGCCAAGCCGCCATGATCCCGTAAACGGTCTGCCGCGGTATCGGCGTAATTGACTTTCCGCCACCGTTTAGGTCATCTCCGGCTGCATGGTAGAAATTATACTTACCCGAAATGCCGCTAGAGTCACCATCGACCGCCTTGGAGGTCGGATAGTTGGCACTCACAGTCTTTGCCGCGGTCGGTTTTTCCTGCGCGATGTTCCGGACGTACAGATCGTACCGCTGACTTCCGACCGTTCCGGCCCCCCGGACTGTAGATGTCAGCCGCGTTATTCGTGTAGGCGTTTCCGAGGCCGTCGTCTTCCGCGACATCCGCACACGCTGTCCCGGCAAGTGCCCGCAAAGCAAAATTTTACGTTTTATCGCGTTTCCTTAAAAGTGAATGAACGTTTTTTCATGAACTAAAACTCAATAGACTGAATTTTGTGTCAAAATCTTGAAGACGCAGACAAAAACGACAAGAAAAAAACGAAAATCGCCAAAATTCGCGAGAAACTTTGGCGATTTTAGCTTCTTTAAGTTGGCAGTCCCAAAAACTCAAACGACGGCCAGTTCCCACTCACGTTTCAGGAACTCGATCGATTTTGGTATCTCGATCTCCCTATCTCCGCGAATGCCGCACTCAAAAGAGCAAAATCGGTCGTACCCAATGTACTTCAGGCCGCGGAAACCCTCGACGAATCGGCTTTGATTCTGTCCTGGAATGGAGCGGCGCGGGTCGGAAAGCCCTCCGGCAAGATGAACGTGCGTGAGATAGCGTCCTCCGGAGATCACCGCCCCCATCATGTCGGTCTCCTCGACGCTCATGTGGTAAAAATCGGCCATGACTTTCATCCCGTCCGAATCCACGTCGCGCGCGATCGCCGCTCCGTCGGAGACCCGGTTCAGAAACGACGTTTCCATTCGGCAGAGCGGCTCAAAAACGATTGCCGTGCAGTGCTCCAGCGCGAATTCGGCCAGCGGATGCAGAACGTCGACCAGGCGGGCGCGGATGCTCTGGTTCATCTCGCCGTCTTTCGGAGATCCAAAAAGCGGAACGTAAAGCATTCCAGCACACCCGACCTTTCCGGCAGCCTCGAGCTTCCGTTTCATCGAATCGATCCCGAGCTGACGCTCCTGCGGATCCGGCGAAATGATGTTTCCCGGATTTCTTCCGAAGTTGGTCATCGCTGCCGTTAGTCCCGCGTTGGCGAGCGCACGGCGGATCTGCTCTTCGCGGCCGTAAAGATCGACGTTCACCTCCGCGCCTTCCATGCCCCACGCTTTCATTTTCGCGAATTTTTCTTCCAGCTCCTTTCCTGGAATGACCTCCATCCGCGAACAGATTCGCAGACGCGCCTTCGCGCTTTGGTCCGCGCTCTTTCCGTCAAATGCCGAGCCGGTGACTTTATGCTCTTTCATCTTTTTTGACCTCCTGAAAAAAATGCAGCTCCTCGCGCTCAATCGAACGGTACGGAAACGGGTTCTCTATCATTCCGTTCGAGAAGACACTTCCAGATATTCTGGTCGATACTGTCACGGATCACCTGAACGCTTCCGTCTGCCATTCCTATTTTCGTCATACCATTTCTGGAAACAGGCGGTCCTTTCTTTACCTCTTCCCAAGTTGGATCTCCGCTGGGGTCCATCCAGCAGACCGGCTTGCACTCGACCGTCAGTATCGTGTTGCTCGTTCCGTCGCGAACTTCCCCCATCCGCGTTCCGCCAATGAATCCGCCAGTCCGATTCGGCATTCTTTTCGCGGGTCCGGGATCGCGGAACATCGTATTTTCACCAACGACGACACCGATCGTAGCCTCCGAGGGAGCCAGCTCCAGCCGCGGGTCTTTGAAACAGGCCGGGCAGAGATCGTGGAACTGGGAATTCCACTCGCTGTCCCACGGTTCGTCGTGACGGATCTGGTGGTAAAGTGTGTTCTCTTCAAGGAACGGCAGAAGCTGAACACGCCAGGAATGGAGCGGTTTTCCCTCCGTATCGGTCGTGAACGGAGCTGGGTACGACTGCATCACAGCCTCAAAATTGAGCATCGCAAGGCTGACCTGCTTGAAATTGTTCGAGTGCTGCATCGTCCGGGCAGCCTCACGCGCCTGCTGAACTGCCGGAAGGAGCAGCCCCGCCGTCACTCCGAGCATCGGCGTGCTGGCGAAGTTCATCTGCGGGAAACGGGCATTCATCTCGTTCACGTCCCAGACCAGACGGTTTTCTTCCTGCACCGGTCTGAACATTTCCAGATAAAGTTCGACCATATCCATCATGATCGCGCGCTGGATAGATTCACTATCTGCCATTTCTTTTTCAATATTTTCCAGGATCTGCCAGTACCACCGGTCATAGAGCCTCATGAGACGGTTCGCGGCCTTTTCGTTCTTGCTCACGACGGTGAGTTTCAGCACGCCGTCATACACGTCCGCACTCAAAAGTACCGCGTCCAGCCCTTCCTCGATCACGAACGCCTTGGGGATACTGAGTCCAAGCTCATTCCTATCACGCATCGGAGCCAGTATCGCCGGGATCATGGATTTTGCCTGTTCGGTCATCCCAAACGCGAGATTCAGCGCGTTTCCCTCCGAAAAAGAAAGCGCGTTCACGAGCTTTTCATTCGGTGCCGTCTTCTTCTCTGCAAAGTATTTCGCGACGTAGTCCTTCTTCGTTTCCTCATCCAGCGGGAAAAGCGTCACGGCAAAGACCACCGCTCCGTTTACTTGCCCGGAATGAAGCACCGTCTCCATAGCGGCTTCCTGTTCCGGAGAAACTGCCGGGAATCCTTTCAGAATGTTTTCCACGGCGGAAACCGCCTCCGCGTCCTCGGAACTGAGCGGCAAAACGGCGAAGATCGGTGACGCGGCCCCGTTCGGCTCCGCGAAAATGAAGAGATCGCGTCCCCCGGCGTTTTTCACCGTTTCGATCCGCTTTTCGATCTCGGTCAAGAACATTTCAGCCGCCCCAAGCGCCGTTTGGACCTGATCTTCCTCCATCGTGCGCTTGAAAACTGACTGAAAGACCGCGAGCATCGAATCCCACGATTCGCGGAGTTTCAACTCCTCAAGATCCGCGTGCAGAACGAACATCGTCCCTTCACTCATCCAAGCGCCGGCAGCCTCAGCCGCACGTGTATCCGGCTGCTTTTCCGCGGCGAATACCGTCATCGAACTGAGGCAAAAAGCTAGCAAACAAAAGAACGTCAGTTTTAAATTCCTCAACATTTGAGATCCTCCGATCATCTATTCTGTGGGCTCTGTTTCCGGCAGCCGGCGGAAACGAAAAATACATACTTTCCCCAACTTCTTTAGTGTATCGCAGATCGAAAAAAAATCAAGAGTTTCCAGATTTATTCCAGAAATTTTGGTCAAAAAACAGAAAAAATGCCGTCTTTCGGAATGAAAAACGGCGAAATTTAGTTTTCAGCATGAAATTTCAGCACACGCGCACGCTCAATGACGGTGAATAGGCCGATGGGATCGTGCAGGATGTTCCGACCGTGATGGCCTCACTCCCGCACGCACGGACACTTTGCCCAAACCGCTCATTCTGCCGCCGGAGCTGCTTCTGCTGCCGGAGCTGCTTCTTCTGCCGGAGCTGCTACTTCTGCCGGAGCTGCTTCTTCTGCTGCCGGAGCTGCTACTTCTGCCGGAGCTGCTACTTCTGCCGGAGCTGCTACTTCTGCCGGAGCTGCTACTTCTGCCGGAGCTGCTACTTCTGCCGGAGCTGCTACTTCTGC
>SUVI01000097.1 GCA_015062085.1 Planctomycetaceae bacterium | reverse complement strand
CTGAAAGCCTGCGTCAACATGCCGGAACTGACGCAGCTGATCGTGAGCGAAAATGTTATTGACGACGAAGGCGCGAAATATCTCGAAGGCCTCACGAAGCTCGATCATCTTGATCTGTGGGCGAACAATCTGAGCGATGCGGGTCTCGATTCCATCGTGAAGATCACCTCGCTGAAGCGTCTTTCCCTGGTCGCCAACCAGATCTCGGACGAAGGCGTCGCGAAACTCACGGCCCTGACGAATCTGGAAGATCTGGATCTTGCCGAAACGATGATCACGGATGCATGCATTGAATCGCTTAAGAAAATGACGTCTCTCAAGAAGGTCAGTTTCCGCGCGACGGGGATCTCCGATGCTGCGCTCGCAGAACTCTCGGCAGCACTTCCGAATTGCCAGGTCACGAAATAAAGGGACATTAAATCTGATTTAAAAGTTCCTCAAGTCCGCCTTTACGGTGTGACGGAGAATGTGCCTGGAGTCGATATCTGTCGTCTCCAGGCCATCCTACTGTTTTGGGAGAGAGAATGCAGCGTGCATACCGCTCACTCTTTCATGATCCAGAAATTTCAAATTTCTATCTGTGTGTTTTGAAAAAAAACGTACAGTCAGTTTTTTCATTGACAGTGAGGTTTTCCATGAGATTTCGTTCTGTTTTGATTTGTGCATCGCTTTTTGCGTTCGCTCCGTTTTCATCTCTGGTTCTGGCACAGGACACTGGAGAAGGTGCCGCGGCGGCGACGAAACCGGCGGTTAATGCTGAAGTTCCTACGGCACCTACACCGGCGGCGGATCCTGCCCCGGCTCCAGAACAAAAGACAGATGCCGCACCGGCTGCAGCTCCTGCACCAGCGCCGGTTTCAGAACCTGCTCCCGAACCAGCCCCATCCGAAGCCCCACCCGCTCCGGATGTCGTTCCGGCTGGTGAACCTGCACGTCGTGCGATACAGCGGCGCGGTACACTGCCGCTTGGGTATCGTGATTTTGTGACGAAAGAGCAACGGGAACAAATTTACGACATTCAGAAAAAGTATCGGCCGCGTATGGAAGAGCTTGAAAAAGAGATGGATGCGCTTCGTGCGGAGATGATACAGGAGATCCAGACGGTCCTGACTCCGGAACAGCGTCAAAAGATCCAGACACGAGAAAATGAGATCCGTGCGCGCCGCGCTCTGAAAAAGCAGGTAAAGTAGCGTTGATCGAATGAGCGGAGTCGGATCCGTTCTGCTGACTTGGAGAAAAGTCCTAAAAGGTCCGCGGAAATGGATCCGAACTCGTTTTTTTTCAAAAATCGCTCTGAGAACTGCACAAGATACAGTTTCTAGATGTTGCGCTTTACCGGAAGCGCTGCGGATCTTAAAGTGAATGGTTTTTCGAGCCTCAGCCAAAGTAGAAAGTTTTCACCGCCATCCTTTCATTTCCCCCATTTTTCCACGCTCGGAGGTTTCCATGAAAAGAAAATTTTACGTCGAGCCCAATTTTGCCAATTTGTTTGCGGCGAGTCTGATCATTTTTTTCTTCACGGTTTCCGTATTCAGTGTTTCGGCCGCGGACTACTATATTTCGCCAACGGGAAATGATATGGAAGACGGCCGCACTCCTGAAACAGCCTGGCAGACGATCCAAAAGGTCAACCGTTCCGACATTCTTCCGGGAGACAGGATCCTTTTTCAGTGCGGCGGTACTTGGAGGATCCCGGCTTACGCTGCGCGGCAGGAGGCGGTTTTGAATCTGCGTCATTCCGGGGAGAAAGACGCTCCGATCATCATTTCATCGTATGGAAAAGGTCCTAAACCGGTGATCTGCGGTTCCGTTTCTGCCTCGGAAACGAAAGATTGGGTCAAGATCTCCCCAAACATCTGGGCGACGCGAAAAGTGGAGTTCACATACGGAAAAAAACTTGAGCTGGCGCATTCTTCCTGGTCGCTGCATCGAGAGGCCGGGGCGGTTTCCGATCTGCGGGTCGAAGCGCAGGAAAATGCGGCTCCGATCCTGACCGTCACGACGAGAGCAACAGGAAGCGCACCAAACCACATTCAGCTTTGGGGAGAAGGTCCTATCGTCGAAAAACTGCCCGAGACGTTCATTTTTCGTTTTCGAGCACGAGCAACAGTTCCTTTCCAGATGGCTCGATTTCACGTTCTGCAAAGCGGTTTTCCATACCATGAAAAATGTGCCGCGATAGGAGCGGAACTGGAAGTGACGCAGGAATGGAAGGAATTTAAGGTACCGATGCGGACGATCGAGAGGGAGATGGACGGTCCATTCCGCTGGCATCTGAATCTCGGAAAAATGCCGGCAAACTGCGAGCTGCAGATCCAGCCGATCGAGACGCGGGAACTTTTCACCGATGCTCAGTTTCAGCTGGTCCAAGATGTCGGAAACATTATTTTCGATCATGGGAAATTCACGAAATATCATCGCTGCGGAATCAAAAAATGGAAACTGGAAGACCTGCAAGCTCCCGGCGACTACTTTTACGATCCAGCCGCACAGCGAGTTTTTCTTTTCTGGCCGGAAAATCCTGCGAAAACCTGTGATAGTATTGAATTGGCGATGAAACTGCACGGCGTGAATCACGGCGGAAAGCACGATCTTGTCTTTGACGGTCTTGCGGTCGCATACGCGGCTTCCCATGGTTTCGGAGGCGGCTCGTGTGCCCGGATCGTCATCCGGAATTGCGACATTTTTTACGTCGGCGGTGCGCACCAGTTCACGCGGGAGGACGGGATCCCTGTCCGATTTGGAAATGGAGTGGAATTCTGGGGGTCTGCTCAAGACTGTCTCGTCGAGAAAAACCGCATTTGGGAGATCTACGATGCTGCGCTGACGAACCAGGGACGCGGAAGTGAGACGGATCCTTCCAACGAGATCCGGATCGTGTACCGCGAAAATGAGATCTGGAACAGCGAGTACTCTTTTGAGTACTGGAACAGCGGAGGCGTGACGCAAGACATTTTGGTCGAAAAGAACATTTGCCGTGATGCCGGGTACGGCTGGGCGCACGGTCAGAGGCCGGATCCGAACGGTGCGCACCTCATGTTTTACAATAATCGTGCAAAAACGACGGGGTTCGTGGTCCGGGAAAACGTTTTTCTGGACTCCACCGAAGTCTGCATTCGGATGGAGAACGACTGGCGAGACGGTCTGACGCTCGAAAAGAACGTTTACTCCCAGACTCCTGGTAAAAACGTGATCCGATACCTGAATCAGCAGTACTTTGACGTCGAGAAGTTTGCTGACTACCAGAAAGAACTTGGCATGGATGCAGGTTCCTCCTGCTCTTTTTCCAAGACGAGAAGGTAGCGTTTTACGCGGTGTGCCGGGACCGCATTGAGAGCCCTGCCCGGCACATTCCTTCAGAATTTCACTACATTTTGCGCTAGACGCACATATTTTTCATGACAGAGACTTCAGACGTTTCAGAAACGAAATTCAATCCGATCACAGAGGGAAATGTTCCCAAAACGCTCATCCTTTTTGCGCTCCCTCTGATGTTTTCGATGCTGCTTCAGGTCCTGTACTCAGCGACGGATCTTTTTGTCATTGGTCTATATGCCGGCCCGGAGTCGATCAGCGCGATCGCGAATGGTGCGCAGTGGATGCACATCGTGATGGGACTGGTGATGGGACTTTCGGTCGGCGGGACTGTTTTGATCGGATTTCACGTTGGTGAGCGAAACGACGAAGGCGCAGCACGTGCGATCGGCACGATGTCGGTCCTTTTTGCGTCTGCCGCACTGGTATTGACGCCGATCTTAGCGTGGAAGACATCGGAATTCGTTGCACTTGCCCATGTTCCGCAAGAAGCGGTCGCAGAGACGATCCGTTACATTTTTCTCTGTTCTCTTGGGCTTCCGTTCATCATCGGATACAATGTGGTGAGCGCGATCTATCGCGGACTTGGCGATTCCCAAACTCCGCTTTATTTTGTCGCCATTGCGTGTGCGCTAAATATCGTTTTGGACTTTCTTTTCATCGGAAACTGGGGACTTGCGGCAAAAGGAGCGGCCTATGCGACGATCATCTCCCAGGGAATAAGTTTCCTGCTGGCTTTGGCGTACATGTGCTGGAAGGGGTTCGGTTTCTCGGTCAGTTTGAGGCATTTCCGTCTTTACGGAGAGTGCGTGCGAAAAATACTGCGAGTCGGTATCCCGCTTTCACTGCAGGATTCGCTCATTTCCGTTTCTTTCCTCATCATCATGGTTTTCGTGAACTCCATGGGGCTGATCTCTTCTGCGTCGGTCGGAGTTGCAGGCAGGATCATCGGTTTCTGCATGATGCCGCCGGTCGCTTTTGCCGGTGCCGTCGCAACGATGACTGCCCAGAATATGGGCGCGAAACAGCCAAGACGCGCGTATGCCGCGCTCGGTTACGGGATCAGTTTCTCACTCATCTTTGGGATCGGAACGTGGATTTTCAGCCAACTCTATCCGGAACTTCTCCCCTCGATCTTCACTCAGGATACGAGTGTTCGGTCAGGGGCGGGACTGTACCTGAGATCGTTCACCCTCGATTGCATTCTGGTGAGTTTCATTTTCAGCCTGAACTCCTTTTTCAGCGGCTGCGGACGCACACTGATCAGCATGATCTACTCACTGGCCAGTACCTTTGGTGTTCGAGTTCCGGCAGCCTGGTGGATCAGCTGTTTACCGAATGCGACGCTTTATCATCTCGGATTCGCAGCACCATTGGCGACGCTTTTCTCGATCGTGATCGCACTTGGGTATTTTCTCTGGGTCACTCGGCAGCTGCATATGGATCCGCCTCGCGATACTTCCGCAGAAAATGCGTGATGTCCTGCGGCAGGCTTAAGATCTGAGCCTGCCGCCGACGGGCAGGAAATACCGTTTCAGTTGGTTTCAGTTCTGTCCGATCCTTTCAAAATCTTCTGGTCCATGCTTGCACAGAGGACAGACAAAATCTTCGGGAAGCGAGTCAGACTTCGTTTCATGAATGTATCCGCAGATCTTGCAGCGGAATCGGACCTTTCCCTCTGCTGCCGGCTGGATTTCCTCAGGACGAGGTTTGATGTGTTCGTGATAGAATGTGTAAGTCGCGCTCGGCGTCTGTGTATCGAGGATCCGACCGTCCGTCACGTCGGCAAGAAAGAGGGTGTGCGTTCCCAGATCTACCGTCGAAACGACTTTTCCGCTCAGAAATGCGTTCACACCCTCTTTCCAGACGAGAATGCCGTTTGCAGTACGTTCTACAGCACTGGCGCCGTAGAATTTTTCGGCATTTCGGCCGCTTTGGAATCCGAAGCGCTGGAAGGTTAGAAACGCGGCATTCTCGGAAAGGATCGCGGCATTGAATTTTCCAGTCCGCAGGATCATATCATGCGTCAAATTCTGTTTATTGACCGTGACGGCCACACGGCATGGAGAGGACGTTACTTGAACGAGCGTGTTGACGATACACGCATTATCTTTACGGTTTTCTTCTGCAGAAAGCACGTAAAGCCCGTAGCCTATCTTGAAAAGAACTGAGGGATCCATATTCCGATTCCTTTTTTGTCTATGGAAAATCACTTTTCGGAAGTACACACCACCGATCAATGGATTCATCGGCACCTGCATGAAAAAATTTTAGCTGAAAGAAAAAAACACATCAGAGACACTGTTTCCTGCATCTTTATGTCATGAAAGTTTCCCGAAAACCAACGTCTCAGACATTTTAGCGGCTTTTGTTGACATTTCACAGCCCCCTATCCTCTCTATGAGTTCCACTCCGAAAATGTCCATCCCCTCAACCGATAAAACCAGAGTGTTTGTCCCTTTTGTACAGTACAAAAACGAAATGATGAGCGAAGAAATGACCAGATTTTCTCTGCTGACTTACAGTTTGTCTAAATAAAAGGTCTATTTTTCCGTATTATTCGAGCATCTACACAATATTTTCGTGCCTCGAAACAGAAAATTTCCATTCTTCGCAAATTCACACACAAGAATGCGCAAAAGTCCCTTGACAGAAAAAACTGTCGGCGTATAATAAAAATAGAACGGGTTTGCAAACTGCGAAAATTTTAGGCCTTCCAAGTTTTTTTGTCATGAGTCACGTTCAAAAACCGCAAATGGGACGCACGATCCCCCGAGTCGCGCTCCTTGTTGAAACTTCGCGGGAAGTCGGACGTTCGATACTTTCGGGGATTGAACGTTACGCGCGTCTCTATGGACCGTGGGCGTTTCACCTTTTCCCGGGAGATCTTGCACAGCAGATCGAATACGTGAAGACGTGGGACGCGACGGGGATCATTGCACGGATCGAGACTCCGGAGGTCGCACAGACTATTCTGGAAAGCGGCCTTCCTGTCGTAGGGTTGGACCTTTACGAGGAACACAAAGCGCCGGGACACCCGCTGCGAAACATCTGCGAGGTCTCCGTCAACAGTGCTGCCGTTGGGAAAATGGCAGCGGAACATTTGATGTCTCTGCGGTGTGAAAATTACGCGTTTGTTGGAGAGATCCACGACGTTCTCTGGTCGCGTGAACGGGAAGAATCGTACTGCCAGACGCTTTACTGGGCGGGATTCCAATGCGAACGCTACAAACCGCGCCGAAAAGACCTTCCATGGACGGACGAGATCCATGAACTTGCCCGCTGGCTCCTGGAACTTCCCAAACCGGTCGGTATTTTCGCGGCGATGGACGTTCGGGGACGTCAGGTCATCGCTGCGTGTCAGGAGTACGGGATCCGCGTTCCGGAGGACGTCGCTGTCCTCGGCGTCGATAATGACCCGCTGATCTGCCGTCTCTGTTCACCGCGAATGTCGAGCGTCATCCTTGATTCCGAGACGGGAGGCTACCAGGCGGCACTCATCCTGGACGGTCTGATGCGCGGAAAGATCCGGGAGAAGAGATCCTTCCACATTGATCCGATCGGCATCGCAAGCAGGGAATCGACGGAGAGACCTCCTTTCGACGATCCTGTGATCAATGAAGCGCTCCGTTTTATCCGTCAGAATTCCATGATCGCGCTCAGTGTGCAGGAAGTCGCCAACTATGTTCGTGTCTCACGGCGCGTTTTGGAAACGCGTTTTCGTGCAGAGGTCGGACAGACGGTCCTCGAAAACATCAGTATTGAACGGCTGAAACGCGTGAAGCAGCTTCTCCTCAAAACCGACATGAAAGTCAGTGAGATCGCAGAAGCGTGTGAATTCGGAACGGACGGATACCTCAGCCGATTTTTCAAGCGGGAATCCGGAATGACCATCTCGGATTTTCGCAGACAGGGACGCCAACAGGATCCCTATCCCTAAAAATAGAAAATCAAATTAAAATTCAGAATTTTAATCAGGACACTGCCAGAAAATCGAAATGGAGAAAATCATGCACTTCCCGATCGCCCTGACTTCCGGCCTGACTTCACTTGACTGCTGCGTGGTAGCAGGATATTTCCTGCTCCTCTTCGGTCTTGCGTGGTGGGTCATCAACAAATCGAAAAATACCGCGAAAGATTACTTTCTCGCCGGGAATTCTCTCGGCTGGTTCATCGTCGGGTCATCGATCTTTGCGTCGAACATCGGCTCGGAACACCTCGTTGGATTGGCGGGAAGCGGCTGTACAGACGGCGTCATGATGGCGCACTTTGAGCTTCACGCATGGTGTCTCCTCATCCTCGCGTGGGTCTTCATGCCGTTTTACGTCCGAAGCAAAGTCTTCACGATGCCCGAATTCCTTGAACAGCGTTTTTCGCCAAACGCACGCTGGGTCCTTTCGCTCATCTCGCTGGCGGCGTACGTCGTCACGAAAGTCGCGGTCGGCATCTTCGCTGGCGGTGTCGTCTTCAAAGTCCTCCTCCCGGAACTGAATTTCATGGGAATGGACAGTTTCTGGGTCGGCTCGATCCTCGTCATCATTCTGACGGGCCTCTACACGATGCTCGGCGGGATGCGTGCTGTCGCGTACACGGAGACCCTCCAGACCGGCATCCTGATCTTTGGTTCCGCACTGGTCACGATCTACGGTCTCTCCGCACTCGGAAAAGTAGACGGCGGTGACGGTTCCCTCGCGAAAGGCTGGGAAAATATGCGGGCCGTTTGCGCAAACAAAGAAGAAGGACGCGACATGATGAATCTCTGGCGTCCCATGCTTCCGGAGGGCGTCGAAGCATCTTGGGCTCCCGTCATCGAAAAGAACGATGAGGGCAAGATCACCAAACAGGCCTGGTACTTCAAAGACAGATCACAGACCTCGCACTATCCGTGGATCGGAATGCTCTTCTGCGCACCGATCATCGGACTCTGGTACTGGTGTACCGACCAGTACATCGTGCAGCGTGCCCTGAGTGCCAAAAGTGAAACGGATGCGCGCCGCGGAAGCATTTTCGCAGCGTGTCTGAAACTTCTTCCCGTCTTCATTTTCATCATCCCCGGTATGATCTGCTTTGCTCTGGCGTACCATGGCGCGGACGGTCTCCAGTCGCTCATCACGGAAGAAAACGGCGTGAAAAAAGCGATCGCCAGCGAATCCCAGGGCGCTTTTGCCCTGATGGTATGCGAAGTCCTTCCCTCAGGTATCCGCGGGATCGTCGTGGCGGGACTCCTTTCCGCGCTGATGAGTTCGCTGGCCGGCGTTTTCAATGCGTGCGCGACGCTCTTCACGATGGACTTCTACAAGAAATTCCGTCAGAACGTCTCTGAACAGCAGCTCGTTTGGGTCGGACGCGCCGCAACGTTCGCGATGATCATCATCGGTCTGCTCTGGATCCCGATCATTCAGGGGAAAAATGGACTCTACGAGTACCTCCAAAGCGTCCAAGGCTACTTCTCGCCGCCGATCCTGACGGTCTTCCTGCTCGGTGTTTTCTGGAAACGCATGAATGCAAAAGGGGCAATGGCCGCGCTGACGATCGGTTTCGCGCTTGCAGTCCTGCGTCTTTCGATCGACACGGCCGCAACGCTCGGCGTGGAATTTACGGAAGGCTCCTTCCTCTGGATCCTCAACACCATTTACTTCCAGTACTACAGCGTGCTGATCATGATCATCTGCGTCACCGCCATGATCGCCGTCAGTTACGCCACGGCTGCCCCGGATTACGAGAAGATCCAGGGACTCACGTTTGGTACCACGAGCCGCGAAGAACGCGCTGCTTCCCGCTCAAGCTGGAGCTGGGTAGACGTTCTCGTCTCGGTTCTGATCCTCCTCGCGATCACGGCAGCGTACCTTTACTTCACGGGCTGAGTTTTCGTGAAAACCTTTTCATGAACTGAATATCCATCAGATCCTTTAATCAAAAATCAGACCTAGTATGGAAATTTATTCAAAAAGCAAGATCTGGTTCGTGACCGGTGCGCAGCTTCTTTACGGAGGCGAGACGGTGCGTCAGGTCAACGAACATTCCGAAACGATGATCTCCGGTCTGAACCGTGGCGGACTTCCTTTGAAGATCGTTTACCGCGGAACAGTCAACTCGGCGGAGGAAGTCACCCGGCTCTTCCGTGAGGCGGAAAACTCCGACGAATGTGCTGGAGTCATTACGTGGATGCACACGTTTTCACCCGCAAAAATGTGGATCCGCGGTCTCCAGGCTTTCCGCAAGCCGCTACTCCATCTCCACACGCAGTTTCAGCGCGAAATACCGTGGGACTCGATCGACATGGACTACATGAATCTGAATCAGAGTGCCCACGGAGACCGCGAATTTGCGCACATCGTCTCACGTCTGCGTAAAAATCGCAGGATCGTCGTCGGATTCTGGGAAGATGAGACCGTCCGTTCGCAGATCTCCGACTGGATGCGCGTCTGTGCCGCGTGGGCAGACCAGCAGTCGCTCCGTATCGTGCGTTTCGGCGACAACATGAACAACGTGGCCGTGACGGACGGCGACAAAGTGGAAGCGGAGATCCGTCTCGGCTACCACGTGGACTACTGCCCGGTCGGAGACCTCGCGGAAATGCAGGATTCCGTCACTGACGCACAGATCGCTGCCCTGCTCGAGGAATACGAAACGCTCTACGAGGTCTCCGGAGAGCTTCGAAACGACGAAAACGCCTGGCGTCAGGTACGTGAGGCGGCTCGCGAAGAGCTTGCGCTGCGCATGATGCTCAAGGAAAAGAACGCAAATGCCTTCACGACCAATTTCGACGCGCTTCACGGTCTGGATCAGCTTCCGGGGCTAGCGTCTCAGCGTCTGATGGCAGAGGGGATCGGATTCGGAGCGGAAGGCGACTGGAAGACCGCCGCGCTGACCCGTCTTTTCTCGGTCATGGGCGCGGGACAGAAAGGCGGGTCCTCTTTCATGGAAGACTACGTTCTGCATTTTCGGAACGACGGCGCGATCCTTCAGGCGCACATGCTGGAAGTTTCTCCCGCCATTTCCACCGAAAAACCGCGTCTGGAAGTCCACCCCCTCGGCATCGGCGGCAAGAATCCACCGGCTCGGCTCGTCTTCACGGCACACTCCGGGAAGGGGATCGCCGCAACGGTCGTGGATCTCGGAAATCGTTTCCGCATGATCGCGGCCAAAGTTGACTGTCTTCAGCCGGAAGCCGACCTTCCCAAACTCCCTGTTGCCCGTGCGTTCTGGAAACCGGAGCCTGACCTTGCCGTCGGCGCGGCAGCATGGATGCTTGCGGGAGGGACGCATCACAGTGCGTTCACGTTCGATCTGACGCTCGACCAGCTGGAAGACTACGCGGAAATGGCGGAGATGGAGCTTCTCGTCATTGACGAAATGACGACGCTATCCCGTTTCAAGGAAACGCTTCGCCTGAATGAGATCTTCTACGGTTTCGGAAGAAATTTCTAAGTTTTTCAAGACATTTCGCTCGCTCCCTTCATTCGCGGGGAGCGGGTGCTTTCAAGTGTAGATAGGCCTTTTCTCTTCTCTCTTCCCAAACTTTTCTCTTTTTCAAGCATTTTATCTTCTTGACTTTTTCTAAAAATCTGGTAAAATCAAATCGTGATTTTTTGTTTATTTTAAAGAGGAACACAAAAATGTCGCAGGATCCAACTTCGCGGGATACATTCACAAAGAACGAGAAAAACGGGAAACTGACCGCCAGGCAGAGTGAGCATGGTGAGAAAAACGTCGATGAGAAGCAGTTTGAGAAACTGCAGCCTGGGTATCTGCTGGGAGAACATGAAGAGTTTCGCCTCGTGAAGATGCTCGGAAAAGGAGGGATGGGCGTCACGTGGCTCGCGGACTGGCTGGACGAAGACGGGAAGAAGAAGCAGTCCGTCGTGTGTAAGATTCTGAGCAAAGAGCTGATCAATGACAAGAAGGCGATTCAGAATGTTCTGGATGTTTTCGACCTCACGAAAAATCTGCATGACACGAACATCTGCCCGCTTCTGAACCGTTTTGCAGATCCCAATTTCAGACACGTTCTCGTCATGCGATACGCAGAGGGAGAGACGCTCGAACAGTGGTTTAAGCATCAGCCCGGACACGAAAACGGACTTCCGATGCAGACGGTCGAGCACATTCTTAAGAAGATCGCGTCGGCGCTGGACTCGATGCACCGCCAAAATATCATCCACCGCGACGTGAAACCGCAGAACATTATTTTCAGCTCGCAGAACGCTGATGCCGAGCCGTGGCTCATCGATTTCGGCATCGCGCAGGCCGTAAACACTTCCGACCCGGCTCAAAACCGCCGAAAGTCCGGCACGCCGATCTTCATGCCTCCGGAGCAGCACTACGGAAGACCGCAAGACGCACGCACAGACCAGTACGCCCTTGCCGTCACCGCCTTCAGGCTCCTGACTGGCCATTTCCCGTTCGATGCGGACACTGCGGAAAAACTTTCCGCGAATAAAAAGTTCCCGCAAAACTCCCTCACCCCAGTCTCGGAGTCCCTTAAACCCACGTTCCTCCGTGCGTTGGCGTACGAGCCGAAAGACCGATTTGAGTCGTGCGCGGAGTTCATCGACGCCCTGACCACACCGCTTCCTGAACCTGCTCCGAAATCGGTCCCGAAAACCAAAGCCTCGCATTTGGGTGTCGCTGTGTTTCTCCTTCTTGCTCTTTTTGCGGGGCTGATATTCATCAGCAGAAGCGGAGAAACGCCTGAAAATGGAAACATTCCGGAGCCGGAGATCACGTCGATGGAAGAACAGCTCCGCAAAGCCGAAGCTGCCCGCCTGAAAGCAGAAGCGGACGCGGAAGCCAGCCGAAAGGCCGAGGCCGCGGCACTCGCGAAGGCAGAGAAAGAAGCGCAGGAAAAGGCGGAGGCTGAAAAGCGGGCAAAAGAGGCGGAAAAGAAGGCTAAAAAAACAGCGAAAAGTAAGCCGAAAACTTCCGAACCGGATCCGCCGCCCGTACCGCCGGAACCTGCCGTTCGCAAACCTGGCGAGCGCATGGTGAAGACCGTCGACGGCATCGAGTACGCTTTCCGCTGGTGTCCTCCGGGGTCGTTCCTGATGGGGAGTTCTAAATCGGAGTGGGATGCTGTAAACATTACTTGGAAATCCTATGACGAAACGCAGCACAGCGTGACGCTTACGCGTGGTTTCTGGATGCTTGAGACGGAAGTGACGCAGGCGATGTGGCAGAGCGTGATGGGGACGAGCATTCAGACACAGGCTCAAAAAGGAACCTATATGTCTTATTTGTACGGTGAAGGTCCGCAGAATCCGATGTACTATGTGAGTTGGGACGACTGCCAGTCCTTTTGCCGTAAACTTTCTAGCAAACTTGGCCTGACAGTGAGTCTTCCGACGGAGGCGCAGTGGGAGTATGCGTGTCGTGCGGGCACGACGGGCGCGCATGCTGGTAACCTTGATGAGATGGGCTGGTACGATTCCAACAGCGGAGATGAAACTCATCCAGTAGGCCAAAAGAAGCCGAATGCGTGGGGTCTTTACGACATGCACGGTAATGTGTTGGAGTGGTGCCAGGACAGGTACGATTCATACTCTACGTCGCCAACGAGCGACCCGTGCAACGAGGACAGCGGCTACAAGCGAGTCTCCCGCGGGGGCAGCTGGTACTACTGCGCCCAGAGCTGTCGCTCCGCGAACCGGGGCAGGAATTCGCCGGACGCTCGGAACTCCAACCTTGGCTTCCGCCCAGTTTTGGCCAGTCCAGCTTCAGGCAAGTAAGCGCAGCGCCCCAATTGGAGTGCGGCAATACAGTCACGCAGTGACCATTGCCGCTTTTACATTCGGCGATACAGCGCGACAGCACATTCGCCGGGAGTGGACGTTTTGCGTCAGCCCTTCGGCCGAAATTCCAATTTTTTTCCACTCCCACACGGCAAATGCGCATCCGACTGTATCTCCGCACTCCAAATCTACCGCCTCACTCTGTTGGGCCCTCTCTTAGGAACGAACGTTTTAAGATCTTGACTTTCTGTTTTATCGGCGGCATTCCTGCCGAATGGCGATCAAGTCTTTCATCACGTTTTCAAGTGACGGATCTTTGCCCGTTTTTCCAAACGCGTCGTGAAGCTGAACGTAAAGCGCGTAAAGCCGGCGGTATACGGAAGCCGATCCAGGATCCGGAACGTAGATCTTCTCCTTCACGCCCGTCATTTGGTCCGCCGCGGTCGCGAAGTCTCCATACGCACCGCCAACGACCGCTCCTGCGATTGCGGAACCAAGCGCACACGTCTGCGAACACCGGCTGACTTTGACAGGCCGGTCGAAAATGTCGGCATAGATCTGCATCACCAACGCGTTTTTCTCCGCGATCCCGCCGCAGCAGACGACCTCTTTTACCTCGATGCCGTACTCGACAAACCGGTTGATAATAGTCAGTGCGCCAAATGCCGTCGCTTCGATCAGTGCGCGGTAGATCTCCGCCGCGGTCGTGTGGAGCGTCTGTCCGAGGATCAGACCGGTAAGATTCTGGTCGACCAGGACGGTCCGATTTCCATTGTTCCAATCGAGCGCGAGAAGTCCCGACGCGCCGGGTTTGAGTTTCTGCGCTTCTTCGGTCAGTGCCGCGTGTGCGGAATCATCACCGGAAACGACGTGTTTGACGAACCAGTTGAAAATGTCGCCGACGGCCGACTGACCGGCTTCCAGACCGTACATTCCGGGGAGGACGGATTCTGGAACGATCCCGCAGAGGCCGGGAATGTCCGCGATGGGTTGGGAAAGAGGCGAGACCATGATGTCGCAGGTACTCGTGCCGATGGTCTTCACGAGCGTACCAGGTCTGACTCCGGATCCGATGGCGCCAAGGTGACAGTCAAACGCTCCGACTGCGACGGGGATCCCTGCCGGAAGTCCCGTCTTCTCCGCGATCTCGGCAGTCAGCGTTCCAGCGGCGTGATCGACCGGTACAGCCTTCGTCGAGTAACGGAAACGCACGAGCCGTTCGTCGAGCGACCGCAGAGCCTCTTCGGACGGCAGACCGCCCCACTGTTCATGGTAAAGCGCTTTGTGACCGGCAGCGCAGATCCCGCGCGGCATCGTTTCGGGATCCAGATTCCCAGTCAGCCACGCAGGAATGAAGTCCGCCAGCTCGATCCACGACGCAGCCGCTTCCGCCACGTTCGGCGACGTGCGGACACAGTGAAGGATCTTGGCCCAATACCATTCGCTGGAGTACGTTCCCCCGCATTTCGCGAGAAATCCCTCCGGACGCGCTTTCGCCCAATCGGTGATCTCCTGCGCTTCTTCGACCGACGTGTGATCCTTCCAAAGCCAGGCCTGCGCGGCGAGGTCGTCCTTGAATTCCGGCTTCATCGCCAGCGGCGTTCCCTCCGCGTCGACCGGGATCGGCGTACTTCCCGTCGTGTCGACTCCGATCCCGACGATATTTTCGGCCGAGAAACCGGGAGTCTGCTCTTTCGCCTGACGCACGGCATTTCCGACTGACGTGAGGAATCCCTTAAGATAGTCTGCCGGGTTCTGACGCGCAAGATTCGGATCGCGCGGGTCCAGCAGGATCCCGGCGGTCCCTGAAGGATAGTTGAAGACCGACTCACTCACGATCTTACCGTCTGAGAGTCGGGCAATGACGGCGCGGACACTGTTCGTCCCGTAATCAACGCCGATGGAAAAGCGATTTTCTTTCATGTGGATCTACTCCCTGTTCTCTGTGTTCACTTTTTGGCCGTAGTAGGCATTCGGGCCGTGCTTTCTCGAATAGTGTTTTTCCAAAACATACGATTCCAGCATCGGAAACGCCTGCGCGATTTGGAACGTTTTGAGTGCCATTTCCGCCACTGCTTCCAATGCGACTGCGTTCTGCACGGCTTTCGATGCGGAATTTCCCCAGGTAAACGGAGCGTGTCCGGCCGCCAAAACTCCGGGGATCGCCTCCGGGTCCAGTCCGTGTGCGGAAAATCGCTCCACGATGACCTTCCCGGTGTTGCGCTCATACGCTTCACGGACTTCCTCTTCCGTCAGAGGCCGCGTGACCGGAACGGAACCGAAAAAGTGGTCTGCGTGCGTCGTGCCGAGACACGGAATTTCGCACCGCGCCTGTGCCCACGCCGTTGCCGACGTGCTGTGCGTGTGGACCATTCCCCGAAGTGAAGGGAACTTTTCGCGAAAAAAGGCGTAGACCTCAAGATAGGTCGGTGTGTCTGAGGACGGCTGATTCTCTCCTTCCAGAATCGTACCATCGGGGGCAACGACCACCATTTCACGCGGCGTGAGTTTTTCGTACGGGACGCCGCTCGGTTTGATGACCAGCGCGTCTCCATCGTCAGTCCATTCTCCGGCATTTCCCCACGTCAGCGTCACCAGACCATGACGGACCAGATCAAGATTGGCGGCGCAGACAGCTTCTTTCAGCTGCGGAATATTCATACGTTTCTCCAAGGAAAACTTTTAAAATGAAAACAGACTGCGGCAGCCCGTCTTGAAAGTCTGATTTTTCCGGAAACCGAAAAGGCCAGACTTCCTTTTCTCTCAACGAACTGCCGAGATCTCGGAAATGAAACTGAAACTTACTCGACGCTTACCTCGATCACCGTGGCAGAAAGCGACGGCAGGAGGACGCTCAGCTGGTTTCCGCTGCATTTGACGGCAAGCGGCTTCGGCGTGATGGCGTTCGGATCGGCAAGAGTGTTGCGTTTCAGGAGCTTCGCGTCGGCATTTTCGCCCTCAGCCAGATCCGGCGTAACGGTCAGAGCTTTCGCGGAAAGGACCTTCACGTCGTTGAGCTTCACGTTCATGACGGCATCTTCGCGCTGATTGTTCACGACCTTGA
>SUVI01000096.1 GCA_015062085.1 Planctomycetaceae bacterium | reverse complement strand
CAGAGTCCCTCATGAACGGAGAGACGGTCCCGGAACGCACGTTCGCGCAGCTCCCGTACCGGGCGTATCTCGAAAACGAAAAACTGACGCTCGCCGCCTTTGCGCAGGTCCGTTCCTTCGAGGGAAATCTCCACAATATTTCGATCCGGAAGACCCTTCAGCTCACCGGCGATACGCTCGAGTTCACTTGGCATCTCGGAAATCTTCCGCGATGGGAGACCCTCCTTTTCGGCTCAGAATTCAATTTCGCCGGCCTTCCCGGACACTGCGAAGACCGCTATTTTTACGACTCCTGCGGCCTGCGTCTCGGCGACCTGAGCACCTGCCTGAACACCAAAACGGCTCCGTTCCTCGGTCTGGCCGACGATTGGCAGAAACTCCGCGTGGAGCTGAACGTCTCGCGGATCACGGATTTTTGGACCTTTCCCGTTGAGACAGTCAGCAATTCGGAAGGCGGATTTGAACTCGTGCATCAGGCCGTCTGCGTCATCCCGCACTGGTTCATCCGTTCCGAAAACGACAGCGAATGGGAATGCCGAATGACGCTGCAGATCACAGAGAAAAAGTGAGAGAAAAAGTGAGAGAAAAAAGGTCCATCCGGCAAGATACGGTACCCACTTGCCGGATGGACCAAATTTTTCATCGTCCTCCATGGCCAAACTTCCGGAACTACCATTCCTTACCGACATCCACATCGACTTTCAGCGGCACATTGAGTGACCACGCATTCGTCATTTCTTCGCGCAAAAGTTCTTGGACGGTCTCGACCTCTTCCGGGGGCGTTTCTAGAAGGAGTTCGTCGTGGATCTGAAGCAGAAGGCGGGAACGCAGCGCTTCGCGTTTCAGGCGTGCGTAGACCCGAAGCATCGCCAATTTGATCAGATCGGCGGCGGAACCTTGGATCACAGTATTGACGGCCATCCGTTCTGCCGGATTCAGCTGGCCTTTCCGCACGGAACGTACTCCAAGAATGGGACGCCGGCGTCCGAACAGTGTCGAAACGTACTCGTTTTCCCGCGCAAATTCCAGGACTGTGTCGAGAAAAGACTCGATCGCAGGAAACTGCATAAAGTAGGTTTGGATGAAAGTCCGCGCCTCATCCTGCGGGATCTTCAGCTGTGCGGCAAGCCCGAAAGAGGATTGGCCGTAGATGACTCCGAAGTTCACGGTTTTTGCGGCTCGGCGCATGGATGATGTGACTTCTTCCAGCGGTACACCGTGGATCTGGCTCGCTACACGCGCGTGAATGTCCTGATCATTTCGGAAGGCCTCGCAGAGGTTCTCGTCTCCGCAGTAGTGTGCAAGAACGCGAAGTTCGATCTGACTGTAGTCTGCCGAAACGAACGACCAGCCGTCATGCTCTGGAACAAATGCGCTCCGGATCAGCTTTCCTTCTTCCGTTCGGACCGGGATATTCTGCAGATTCGGCTCACTGGAACTCAGACGACCGGTCGCAGTGACCGCCTGATTGAACGACGTGTGGATCCTCCCGTCCGCCGGCGAGATCAGACGCGGAAGTGCTTCGACGTATGTGTTCTGCAGCTTCACCATTTGACGGTACTCCAAAAGCCGGGCAGGGAACGGATGAAGGGCGGCGAGTTCCTCAAGCGTCTGCGCGTCGGTACTTGGTCCGGTCTTCGTCTTGTGCAGGATCGGAAGTTCCAGCGTTTCAAAAAGGATCTTCTGGAGCTGACGCGGTGAATTCAGATTCAAACTGCGTACGTTTTCCAGCGTGAAAGACGTTTCTTCTTTCGTTTTCAGATCGGGAGCGCGTTCTTCCTCTGCTTTTTCGCGCATCGCATTTTCTACTAGGGCATAAAGTTCCTCAGAACACTCCCCGATGCGTACTCGGAAACGTTCCGAGATCTCTGCCAGACGTTCTTTCTGAACGAAGATCCCCCAGAACTCCATCTCGGCAAGTACTTCCGCCAGCGGAAATTCCAGACCAAAACAGACGCGATCCAAACGGGCGTCGGTGAGTTTTTGGGCAAGATGTTGGAAAAGGCTCCGCAAAAATGGACGCTGAAAGGACTCAAACTCCGTGAAATGCGGTTCCGCCGGCGTTTTTTCCTTTTTCGTCCGCGTACCTTTCTTCTTTTTGCTCTCCGGCGTTTCTTCTGATGCCGACTCCGACTCGGAGGCCGCTTCTTTTTGAGAGTGGATTTCTTTCAGGAGTGCCGTTTGAGCTGCCTGAACTTCAGGATCCGCTGCAGCTTCCGGAAATGCTTCCGCGAGCGCACTCAGGGAATCGTGTTTTCCATCCGGCCGGAAAATATACGCGGCCAGCATCACGTCAAACTGCGGTCCGTGAAGCTCAAGTCCCAGACGCCGGAGCGCATTTCGCAGATTTTTCAGATCGAAACCGACCTTCACGACGGAATCGCTCGCCAGTTTCTCCCGATTTTCGAGAAGAATGCGCAGAAGCGGATCTTCCGCCATCGGCAAGACGCTGGCAGTCTCATTTTCTGCTGCGCTTTCTACTGCACTTTTGACCGTACGTTTTGCTTCATTTTCTGCCGTACGTTCTGCTTCATTTTCTGCCGTACGTTCTGCTTCATTTTCTGCCGTACGTTCTGCTTCACTTTCTGCCGCCTCAAAAAGTCCAAAAAGATCCGTCTGTTTTTCATTTTCATCCGGAAGTGCCGGTACATCTTCCGTCTTTCGGCAAACATTCAGCTTTTCCGCATCTGCTGCCTCAAAAAGTCCGAAAAGATCCGACTGAACTGTCTGCTCCGATCGGTTTGCCGTACCGGAAGACGTTTTCTGTGATTTGCCGATTCGACTTGCATTCCCGAAAGGTGCCGTTTTCGGGGCACACACACTTTTCGGAACGAACATTTCGCGGGTCAGCCTTTTGAACGCTTCCGCATTCCAGAGCGCAGGCGGCAGGATGAGCGTTTCGGTCTCCCCGGAAGCAGTTTTTCCGTTCTCGCTGTTCCGTATCTCGAAACGTCCATCAAAAAACGGAAGTTCAACACGATCTCGGATCGCTTCGGCAAAAACCTCGGAAGTACCGTTTGCTCGTACTCTTCCAGACGAAACTCTGCATTCACCGCCGTTTTCCGTGTCCAGAGCGTCAAAGATCCCGGGCTGTGAGCGAAGTTCCGCATTTTTCGCAAAAGTCGCTGCTTTCAGGATCATCGATTTGAACGCGTACTGCTCAAAGATCGGCAAGACTCCGCGAAAATCGAAATTCTCCACCTTTCCGCTCTCCCAATCGATCTCGATCGGTACATTTCGCTCCAGACGCACGAGATCCCGACACAGCATGGCCGTTTCGACGCCGTTGAGGAGATTTTCCTTGCGTTTCGTCATTTTCGGGCCGAAAAACGCATCGAGATTTTCTGGTTTCAGTATCTCGTCCAGGTTTCCAAATCGCAGGAGAAGCTCTTTCGCGACCTTCGGCCCAATGAGCGCGATCCCCGGCACATTGTCGGAGGAATCGCCGACCAGCGCCTGATAGTCGACCACCTGCTCCGGCGCGATCCCCCAGTCCTGGAGGAGAAATTCCCGGTCAAGATAGAGATTCCGCCTCAGACTGAAAATGGAAACGGAGTCGGAGATCAGCTGCCGCGAATCTTTATCGCTGGTCACGAGAATGCACGTGCCGCCGTCTTGGGAGACCCTTTCGGCCGCCGTAGCCAGAATGTCGTCCGCCTCAAATCCTTCCAGCGCCAGAACGGGGATCCGGAGCGTTTCAAGGATCTCGCGGATACGCGGTATTTGACCGATCAGCTCATCAGGCATTTTCTCGCGCGTCGCTTTGTACTCCGTGTAGAGCGTGGACCGAAATGTCGGCGCGTGCAGATCGAACGCACAGAAAAGTAGATCAGGGCGCTGATGTTCCAGGATCAGAAAAATGTCGCGGACGAAGCCGAAAACAGCATTCACCATCTCGCCGTCTTTCCCGAACATCGGCGGCAGCGCGTGAAAGACTTGATAGACCAGCCCGTAAGCATCGACGACAAAAACTCTTTTTCCTTTCACTGTGCTTTCCATCCCGTTCATTTTCAGTTCCTTTACGAGTACCGCGTGTGTTTACTTTCGTTTCCTTTGCATTTTTACGTTTTTTGGCATTCTTCGAAAAATTCCTCATTTAATGGATTTATCGATAAAATCAGCAAGAAACTCAAGAAGTTCGGATTGTAGGATTAAAAAGCGCAACAAATATTTCAAAATGCTAAAAAGTTAGCGGTTTTCGATAAATTTTGCTTGACAGACTGCACGATGAAAGATAAAATAGGCAAATACTGTTCCGCCTGAAAAGCGGGATTGCAGGATTTGTGGAGAACAAATGAGATCAAAGGAGGCCTCCATGGCTAAAAATGCACTTTCCATTTCACTGATTCTTTTCGTGATCATCGCCTGTGTACTTGGCGGAACGACGTATTATTTTAAGAAGAAGGTCGATGAAAATCAGAGCAAGATGGAAGCCGCAGTCAAGGCATTGCCCGGAAAAGATGCTGAGATCGAACGACTGGGCAAAGAGATCCTAGTCCTTAAGAGCTACCTCGGTCAGGAAACGGCATCTCTGGAAGACATCACGACCCAGTACAATTCGGATATGAAGATCGTCGTCGTAGAAGGCGGCGCTCCGGCTCCTGCTGCCAAGAAACCAGCCGACGAGAACGCAGAAGGTGTGGAAGGTGAAGATGGTGCCGAAGATGCTGACGGCGGTGAAGGCGGTGAAGGCGGTGAAGGTGCAGATGCCGCAGCTGTCGCGAATGCCGAAAAGCCCAGTTACCGGACCGTCATCGAATTTCTTTCCGGAAAGATCGTCGAACAGAATGCTCTTATCGCACAGATCGAGACGCTGAACCAGCAGATCACGGATCTGAAAGAGCAAGTCGAAAAAGCGAAGGAAGACGGTAAAGCTGCTGGGGTTCAGGAGACTGAAGAAAAGTACAAAACGCAGATCGCTGCGCTTGAAAGAGACATTGAGGAGCTCAATGGGCGCATTGAGACGAAAGATTCTGAGCTTAAGCGTCAGCTCTCCGAGAAGAAAAAAATGACGCGTGAAAGCAATCGTCAGAAAGAAGAAAACGATGCGCTGAAAAAGCAGAATCGTGAGCGTCTCGAAAAGATCAGCGAGCTGGAAGAGATCCAGCGTCAGGCAAAACAGCCGCCGGCGGAAAGCAAAATGGGCGAACTCGTGTATGTCGATCCGCTCGGAAAACAGGGCGTCATCAACCTCGGCAAAAAGGACAATCTCTCTCGAGGGATCACATTCAGTGTGTATGAACCCAACAATCTGACCGAGTACGGCATGAAGGGTACGATCGAGGTGTTGAGCGTGTCCGAGGAACGTGAAGCGGAAGTCATCATCTACAATAATGACGACGCCGATCCCATTTCCGTCGGAGATGTCATCTACACGCCGACTTGGGCGCCTGGATTTGAGGAACATTTTGCGATCGCTGGTTTCATTGACATCGACGGCGATAACAAAAGCGACCTGAACGAAGTCATTCGCCTCATCGAACAGAATGGAGGTATCGTGGACGCGTATCAGCGTGACGATGGAAAGAATGCCGGACGTATGAGCGGAGCTGTCACGTCTGAGACCTCTTGGATCGTTCTGGGACGCAAGCCGGACGAAAAGTCGCAGGAAGCCTACCTCATCACCTACACGAACATGACGAAGGCGGCCGACGACTTCAACACGAAGCAGATCCAGCTGAACGATCTGCTCCGCAAGATGGGTTACCGGCCCTCTGCGGCGACGCAGGATTTTGACGTGCGTCCGAATGTGGGAAGTCTCAAGCGTGTTTCGACCGGAAGTGTTTCGGGACTCTACAGCGACGAGAATGCGGAAGAAACGCCCGCGAAACGCACGCCGCCGCGCAGAAGTGCCTACTAAAGAACTTTCGGGTGTTTCCCGGTACTGAAATTCAAGACGGAGCTGGACAAGGCGTTCAGCTCCGTTTTTTGGTCGTGGTTCCTTTTCGGTATAACGCAGAATTTTCAGTTGCTACCAGCTGCGGCGAGTCGTGAGCTGCTGAAGGATCTGGTAGTTGGAGTAAAGCATCCAGACGAAAAGCAGACCGTTGAAGAACATTCCGTGTGTGAAAAAGAAAAACGCCCACGCACCGGCCGTGCCGATGGAGATCTTGAGGGAAAGGGGAAGCCCGATCGCCGGGGAACGGTACATAAGGAACTCGCGTACGATCTGGCCGCCGTCTAGAGGAAAGATCGGCATGAGGTTCAGGATCCCCCAGAAAACGTTCACCTGGATCAAAAAGCAAAGCAGGATCGTAAGGGATTCGGACAAAACAAATCCGCTCCCCGCGGGTTCTATGCCGAACGCTGCCGGAAAAAGGTTCAGGATCTGCGTCTGACCGAGAAGGCAGAAGAGTCCGGTCAAAACGGCAAGAAAACAGAATCCGGCCCCCGGTCCTGCGAAACTGACCAGCACATTTTCAAACCAGCGCAGGTGGTAGCGCCGGTCAAAGATCGTGAGTCCGCCAAAACTGTACAGAACGATGCGCGGCTGGAGTCCGTAGGTACGCATCACCAGTGCGTGTCCAAGTTCATGTACCAGAATGGAGATGAAAACCGCTAGGATCCAGAGGATCAGCATTTGCGGGCCGCTGAGGTTCATGCCGAGGAAGAGCGTCAGGATCCAGAAAAGAGGGTGGACGCGGATTGGGATCCCCAAAAACTGGAAATCCAGGTCGTATTGTGTTCGTGCAGGTTCATAAAACATAAGCTCAACCCCCAAAATTCAAAATTTTCTCTGCGGCATTCTGCGCCGCTCCTGCTTGCCCGATCTCTTTCCGAAGCGCTTTCAGACGGTAAACACACGCCATCCGTTCCTCTTCGTTCTGAAGCCAGCGGAGCAGGTCGCCAGCGATCCACTCACTGCGGTCTCGACAGGTCAGGTACTCTGGAAAGATCGCGTCACGAGCATCCTGCGAATCTGGGCGAAATTCCGGATTGAAGCTGCGAAAGGGATCTTTGACGGAAAGAAGGTTCACAAGCGTAATGAAACGGACACGCCGACAGAGCCACTGCGCAAACCAGCCGAAACGCGACACGTGGTACGCAATGACAGTCGGTTTTTCATGATGAAGCAGCTCCAGCGACACGCTGCCTGAGACGCTCAGACAGCAGTCCGACGCCTGAATGATCTCTGGAGTTTGCTGTACAAAAATATCGAGCAAGGGACACGCAGACGGAGTTTCCGTTCTTTTCTGCGTCTCCACGAAATTACGGATCCACTGGGCGTGCTCTTCACAAAACGCCGCGACAGCGAACCGAACGTTCGGCAAAACGCGATGGATCCTCACTGCGGTATTCCAGAAGATCGGAAAGTTTCGATGGACTTCCCCCGTTCTGGAGCCAGGAAGAAGCCCCACGAGCGGCCGGTTTTCCGAAAGTTTCGCCATGAACTCGGTGTTCTGCGGATGATTCTGGACTTCATCGAAAAAAGGATGGCTGGTACATTCCACCCGGCAGCCGTGTTCACGGAGCCAGCGTGCTTCAAAAGGCAGACCGCTGAAAATGAGATCTGTGAGGCGGCGCAGTTTCCGGACCCTTCCCTGTTTCCAGCTCCAGACCTGCGGCGGCGAATAGTAAAAGACCGGGATCCCAAGCCGTTTGGCGCGTTTTGCAATGTGCCAGTTGAAACCGGGATAGTCGATCAGCACGACGGCATCCGGACGCTCTGCACGAAAGTAGGCTTCCGCCTCATCGGCTAACGCGAAAAACTTTCGCAGATCGGCCAGCACTTCCCCCACCCACATGACGGCAAGCGACGTCAGGTCGAAATGCTGTTCCAATCCTGCCTCTTTCATTTTGGGGCCGCCGAACCCAACGCATCGGACTTCCGGCTGGAGGGAACGCAGTGCGCGGATCAGGTTCGCACCGTGAATATCTCCGCTCGGTTCCCCGGCAGAAAAAAAGATCTTCATACTCTGGGCATCCTTTCCAGGAAAAATTTTAACGCATTCTAATCTTACGCCTGAACGAGCTGTGTGTCAATCCCCCCGGAAACGAAAAAGACGAAATTTTCCCGATTTTCATGCTTTCTGCCGTCTGGAAATGAAAAATGGAAATGAAAAATCGTATCCTTCTGCATCCGTGGATCCTTTCTGTCGCGAAAACACTGAAAAGGCAGAAACACGCAGAATGGGAGTCTGAAGTAAGAGGCGTTTTAGGGCGCGGCGGACGGAGATAGGGCGGGCTTTGGGGGTCTTTTTGCGTCCTTTACGTCTTTCTTGACACGCTTTATGCGAGAAGAAAGACGTAGACTTTTACGGACTTTAAGTTAAAGATGAGACTGTCGGCCCACCCCGTCTTACTGGAGAGTCATTCGCGGTCCGCAGTAAATTTACCGTTCTTCGACCGCGTCCTGCGCTGCTTTCAGCGTGTTTCCGAGCAGCATCGTGATGGTGAGCGGGCCAACTCCGCCGGGAACGGGGGTGATCGCGGAAGTTTTGGCCTGAACCGCATCGAAATCCACGTCGCCGACCAATCCGTCATCCGTCCGGTTGATCCCGACGTCTACGACGACCGCACCGTCTTTCACCATGTCGGCTGTGACGAATTTCGGTTGCCCGATCGCAACGATGAGAATGTCTGCAAGACGCGTGACTGCCGCAAGATCCTTCGTTCGGCTATGGCAGACCGTCACGGTCGAATCTGCACCAAGACCGCGTTGGACCATCATTGCCGCCATCGGTTTTCCCACGATGTCGCTGCGTCCGAGAACGACGACGTGTTTTCCGGCCGTCTCGATCTCGTAGCGTTTGAGCATTTCCTGGATCCCGAACGGCGTGCAGGGGAGAAAGCGCGGTCGGCCCTGAAGGATCAGACCCACGTTGGCAGGGTGGAAGGCATCGACGTCTTTATCCGGTGAGACCGCGTCCAGGATCACTTTTTCGGTGATCTGTTTGGGAAGCGGAAGCTGGCAGAGGATCCCGTGCACCGAATCATCCGAATTCAGCCGGGCGACGAGTTCCAGAAGTTCCGCCTCGGTCGTGTCTGCAGGAAGGCGGAAAAGCTGGCTTTTCATGCCGACGGCGGCGCACGCTTTCTCTTTATTGCGCACGTAGACCTGGCTTGCGGGATCGTCGCCGACCAAAATCGCTGCGAGACACGGAGTCACGCCCGTTTTCTGAATAAATTCTTCGACCTGCTGGGCAATTTCCGCCCGAAGTGTTTGCGAAAGCTCTTTTCCGTTAAGGATCGTGGTCATGAAAGGTACCTAAATGAAAATATGTGAGTGGACGGCCACCAAACGCAATGGTCCGGTGAATGAAACAAAACTTCATCTCTATTTTACCAGAGAAATCCGCTTTATGCAAGGTCCTGAACAGAAAAAAATGCGCGGCATTCAGAAGTTTCGCCGATTTTGCGAAATTTTTCAGTTTTGCGGTTTGGCGGAATGCTGCGTCAATGCAAAAAGACACCGTTCGTGCCCCCCCTTGAATCTTTTTGAAAATCAGGTAAAATCCAATCATTCATGTTTGTTTACCAAAATTTGAGGCCAAAAAATGAGTGATACGTATGAATCGGCATTGACGCTGCTGAAGCCGGAAGAGGTGAACTACGATCCAGCGCAGTTTGAAGATCTGCAAGACGGGTATTTGTTCGGAAAATTCAAAAATTACCGCCTGAAACAAAAACTTGGCGAGGGCGGGATGGGGCAGACGTGGCTGGCGGAGGAACTCGTGGAAAACGAGGTGAGCCAGCGCGTCGTGCTGAAGATCCTGACGCAGGAACTCCGCGGAAATGAAAACGCATTGAAGGAAGTCCGGCGTGTGTTTGACCTCACGAAAAATCTGAATCACTCGAGCATCTGCCCGCTTCTGGGCCGGTACGTCGACCCGAATTTTGGCGACTTTCTTGTCATGAAGTACGCGGACGGCGGGACTTTGTGGGACTGGTTCAAAAGGCAGCCGGGACATGAAAATGGACTTCCGCTCAAAAAACTCCTTCCGATTTTCCGCCCTCTTGCCGCGGCTCTTGACCTTGCGCACCGAAACGGCATCCTCCACCGCGATGTGAAGCCGCAGAATATCATGATTATGGGCAAAACGCCGGTTTTGATCGATTTCGGCATCGCCGCGCGCATTCGGCCGGAAAACGTGACGTCCAACACGCAGTCGTTCAGCCGGACCGATACGATGGCCCATTCCTCATCCGGCACGCCGCGGTACATGGCCCCGGAGCAGATGGAAGGCGAACGCCAAAATGCCCGCACGGACCAGTACGCGCTGGCAATGACCCTCTACGAAATGCTGACCGGCTCGCTTCCGTTTTCGGGGAACGTGGTGGCAATTTCTCGTCAGAAACTGCTTTTCAAACCGCAATCCCTGCAATTCGCCCCCCACGTCAACGCCGCCCTCACCCGCGCACTTTCCTTTGAGCCGAAAGACCGATTTGAGTCGTGTGTTGAGTTCCTTGACGCTTTGAAGGCCCCGGTTTCGTTCTCAAAACCGACTTCCCAAGTGCAATCGAAATCAAACGCGCCGTTATGGGGGATCGCGGCGATTTTGGTTTTTGTACTTTTGTTCTGCACGGTATTTTTCAGCAGAAATAGTGAAACGTTGAAAGAAATAGAACCGAGCCCGTCCTCGGAAGTCTCGTTGATCGAGGAGCAGCTCCGCGTCTCTGAAGCTGCCCGCCTGAAAGCAGAAGCGGACGCGGAAGCCAGCCGAAAGGCCGAGGCCGCGGCACTCGCGAAGGCAGAGAAAGAAGCGCAGGAAAAGGCGGAGGCTGAAGCTGAAGCAACAGCAAAACAGGAGGCACAGGCCAAAATCGATAAACTTAAAAAACGGCTTGACGGTAAGTTTGAATATGAAATATCTGACAATTCCGTTACGATCACCAAATACCTCCATGCCCCAGAAACAGAGACCGTTGAAATCCCCGACGGCGTAACAAGCATTGGAGAGGAAGCGTTTCATGGTAGTTTTGGCCTCAAATTTGTGACGATTCCAGCTAGTGTTACCAATATTGGAAGAAATGCATTTGGAGTTTGTGAAACATTGGTAGAGATTATTGTCTCTTCGGAAAATACTCATTTTAAGAGTATAAACAGCACCTTATTTACCGCTGATGGTAAAACAATTATTAAGGCTACGACAGGAGGCAGTCCTTTTACTGAATACATAGTTCCCGAAGGAGTGACAAGCATTGAAGTAGATGCATTTTCCTTTCATAATTCCCTTACATCAGTAACGATTTCTCCCGGTGTAACGACTATTGGAGATGGGGCGTTCGGCTTGTGTTCAGACCTCACATCCGTAATGATTTCCAATAGCGTAACGAGCATTGGTAAACATGCTTTCGGCGGATGTACCAACCTGACATCTGTGATGATCCCTCCCAGCGTAATAAGTATTGGGGACGGGGCGTTTACTGATTGCCATGAAGATTTTGTAATCATTGGCAAAGTTGGTTCAGAGGCAGAGAGATATGCAAAAGAGGATGGGATTAAATTTCAGGAAGTTAATCTGGCTTTGATTATCGATGAATTGAAAAAACAGCTCGACGGAAAATTTGAATACGAAATTTCTGACGACTCCGTTACCATCACCAAATACACCGGCGATGCCGAAACCATAGACATTCCCTACGGCGTGACACATATTGGAGAAGAAGCATTTAAGGGATACGAAAAACTTACCTTTGTGACGATTCCCGACAGCGTGACGAGCATAGGCACTCGCGCATTTTCTGGTTGCGACAAACTCGCATCCGTCGATCTTCCTGAAAGTGTGACAAGTATTGACACGCAAGCGTTCCTCGGTTGTGATAGTCTCACGTCGGTGACGATTCCAGAAAGTGTTACGAGCATTGGAGATAGCGCATTCTACTACTGCTCCAGCCTCACGTCGGTGACGATCCCCAACAGCGTCACGAGCATTGGCGGCGGTTCATTTGCCGGGTGCGATGAACTGACCGAGATCCTTGTCTCCGCGGGCAATACGCATTTCAAGAGCGAGGACGGTATCCTGTTCACCGCCGACGGCAAAACGCTCCTTCAGTTCCCGAAAGGCAAGTACCTCACCAAATACACCATCCCCGACAGCGTGACGAGCATTGGAAATGAAGCGTTCAGCTGGTGCGAGAGCCTCACGTCGGTGACGATCCCCGACAGCGTGACGAGCATTGGAAATTCCGCGTTCCGCTTGTGCAAGAGCCTCACGTCGGTGACGATCCCCAACAGCGTGACGAGCATTGGAGATCGCGCGTTCTGCGGCTGCCACAGCCTCACATCGGTGACGATCCCCAACGGCGTGACGAGCATTGGAGAGGAAGCGTTCGCCAATTGCAAGAGCCTCACGTCGGTGACGATCCCCGACAGCGTGACGAGCATTGGAAATTCCGCGTTCAGCTCCTGCGAGAGCCTCACGTCGGTGACGATCCCCGACAGCGTGACGAGCATTGGAAAGGAAGCGTTCTACTTGTGCACCAGCCTCACGTCGGTGACGATCCCCGACAGCGTGACGAGCATTGGAGATTCCGCGTTCTGCGGCTGCACGAGCCTCACGTCGGTGACGATCCCCGACAGCGTGACGAGCATTGGAGAGGACGCGTTCTTTGGCTGCGATAGCCTCACGATCTGCGGGAAGGCGGGGTCGGAGGCAGAGAGGTATACGAAGAAGGAGGGAATCGATTTTGAGGCAGAGTAGCGGTCTGGGGTAACGTTTTTTTCATGCGGAGGCGCAGTGGGAGTATGCGTGCCGTGCGGGTACGACGGGCGCGTATGCTGGGGATCTTGGTGAGATGGGCTGGTATGATGAAGATTCGGGCACAGGCAGTACTCATCCAGTAGGCCAAAAGAAGCCGAATGCGTGGGGTCTTTACGACATGCACGGTAATGTGTATGAGTGGTGCCAGGACTGGTCCGGTGACTATTCTGCGTCGCCAACGAGCGACCCGACAGGCCCTTCTAGCGGCTCGAACCGGGTCGACCGCGGTGGCAGCTGGGACGACTTCGCCCGGCACTGTCGCTCCGCGCACCGGTGCGGGGATGCGCCGGACGTTCGGATCGGCTACCTTGGCTTCCGCCCAGTTTTGGCCAGTCCAGTCCCGGAGGAATAGAGCGTAGCGCGGTAGGCGTCGGCAGCGCGAGGGCGAGGCGGCTTCGCCGCCAAACAAGTCCAGCAGAATGTCCTCGGGGTCCGGGGCAGCGCCCCGGAATTTTTATTGCGCAAAAATTAAGTAAATTCCGGATGCGAAGGAAGAGGGAGCAAGTTTCAGGCATTCACGGTTCCAAAAGAAAAAGGAAAGCGTATGGAAATTTTGAAACTGACTGATCTTGAGGAAGGAGTCGAAGCAGACGCCTTCGTCGTATTGTCTGTTCGCGAAAAAGCCCTCACCTCCGGAGGGAAACCGTATTGGCGCGTCGCGTTTCGGGACGAGACGCGGGAGATCGCATTTCCGATCTGGGAAAATACGTCGCTCTTTTCCAAATGCGATCAGGAATGGCAGGTCGGCGGCCACTACAAGATCCGCGCGTTTTATGTTGAGGACAGATACGGCGGACGGCTCGACATCCGGCGGATACGCGAAGCATGCGAAGCGGACCAAAAAGATGGTTACGATCCGGACATGGGCATGCCGAAAAGCCGTTTTTCTTCGGAGCAAATGTACGCCGACATTCTGGAGATGCTGGAACAGAACGTCAGCGACCCAGGCCTTCTTCGTCTGACTCGGCACATTTTTGAGACGTACCGAGAAGCGATCCTCACCTCCTCCGCAGCCATGGGGAAACACCATGCGCACATCGGCGGATTGCTCGAGCATACGCGGAACGTACTCTGGAATGCCGTCACGCTCGCACACCGCTACGCCGAGATCTACCCGGAAATGGACCCGCCGCTGAACATCAGCGTCGCTGCCTGCGGAGCTGCGCTGCACGACATCGGTAAATTGCGCGAATTGCGTCAGACCGCGGCCGGTTTCGAGTACACGCCCGAGGGGAATCTCATCGGTCACATCGTCATAGGACGTGACTATGTGCGGGATGCTGCGGCGGAATTGAAGCAGAAAGATCCGGAATTTCAACTCGATCATGAACTTCAGCTGCGCCTGGAACACACGATCCTCTCGCACCAGCGTCTTCCGGAATGGGGAGCGCCCAAGACGAACATGACTCCGGAATCGCTCCTGATCCACTATGCCGACGATATTGACGCCAAATACGGCATCATGAAATCGATTTTAGCCTCGATCCCGGAAGATGCCGAGTTTTCGGACAGCAAAAACTCCATGCGCGTACCGATCTTCCGCGGGATCAAAGAGTCCCAATAGAAAGATCTTCCGGAATATGCGTACCTATCCAGAGAGGAAAAAAGGCACAGAGAACGTGTCCTGACACGAATTTCACGGAAAACACGAAAAAAACTCGAAATGAATTTTTAAAAAATTTTTAAAAACATTGCGTGTGATTCGTTTTTTTGTGCTTTTCGTGTTTAAAATTCTGTGTACTCAGTGGTAAAATTCCCGGCGTAAGATTTTGGGCTAAAGGTTTCACGCGCGATCCGTTACGGCCGTGAGAGGGAAACATTTTGGAAATCGTTTCCCTCTCAGACTCTTGTATAATACGAATTCAGATTCAAGGCTTTTTCAAGACGTTCCGGTTCGCGTTGTGCCGGGTCAAGGCCGGAGCGTCTTTTTAGCAAAACAAATCGGTTTCCCTTAATGGCTCGGCGGGCGGTTTCGTCCGGTAATTTGCGATAGATCGTGCGTCGACAGTCCGTGATCGTCCGATGCAGCATCTGCATGATATGAAATCGGTCGCATATAAGTACAGAATTCGGAAGATCCTCCCGGACCGCTTTCGTATACGCCGGCGAAAATGCGCATTTTCGTCCCCTTCCTACGAACGTTTTCGCTTCTGCATCCTGCGCATTTTAACTCCTCCGGATGCCTCCAAAAACATTCAAAGATAAAAATATCCTTTTTTATGGAAATTTTTCGGAGGGCGTACTTGCGGATTCCTTGAACATGGTATAAAATAGCAGCAGACATGGTTCCTCCGATAGAGTTTTGGTTTTGTTTTGATTTTTCTATTCTATCAGATACCATGTCTTTTTTCAACTACCCCCGGTACGCAGTTGCCGGATGAACCGTAAAACAATTGATGGAGCTAAACTTCAACGAATTTTCCTGTAGGTGCTTGCCGGCAGAGAAAACATTGGGACTTCAAAGGAGGATAAAATGAAATTCTTTGTTTATTTTATTGGGGTGTGTTTTGGTATGTTTTCGGTGGCAATGTGCGAAGGATCGGAGCAGAACCGCCATGTGTTCCCCGTTGCGCGGGACGGAAAGATCGGGTTCATCGACCAGAACGGAAACCTGCTGTTACCCTGTGAGTACTCCATGTATACGCAGCCGGAAATGAGAGACTCTGCCAGGGAATTCCGGTTCCGTCAGGCGGAAGTGATCGCGAACGATTTATCCCTCGAAGACATGGACGAGAGAAATACTCACGGCTATTTTTGCTACCTTCCACAATTTTGTACAAATCACGACAGAATCATTCCGATCGTAAAAAACGGAAAAGTTGGATTTTTGCACGAAAGCGGGACCGTCCTTGTGGAACCGCGATACACCGGTGCCTCGTTTTTTAGTTGTGGAAGAGCGTGGGTCAGCGACGAAAACGGGAAATATCTTTTCCTCGACAAAACCGGCAAGATCCTGATGGACGAAATCGAAGATGCCGGATTTCATGGCGGGATCCATGGCAAACACGAAATCTGCTGGGGACCGACAACACGCCTTTGTCCCATAAAAAAGGACGGAAAGTGGGGGTGCATGGATTGGTCCGGAAAACTCGTTATCCCCTGTCGGTTCGATAAGATTTCTCCGATTGGCGACTCCTCGTTGGTGACCGTTTACACGAAAGAAGCCGGTCAAAGTCTTCTGGTGCAACGGGTCGCGGATCGCAACGGGAATATTTACGATTGCACTTTTGAATATGGGTTAGATGGAGAAAATTTCCTGCTTCGGAACCGTCAGACGGGCGGCTGCAGAATTTTTAATGAGAAAAAAGGATAGACTACCAGCCAGGAGTACAAAGATGTTGGAATGCTCTCGGAAGGTCTGTTTTATTTTCAAGACCCCAAAACCGGGAAATACGGATATATGGACGAAAATGAAAACGTAGTTATTCCGCCACGATTCTGCATCGCGTACAATTTCCGCAATGGATTGGCTCTTGTTGGCATGGAAGGTGAAGGGCTGGTAATGATGACCGACTCGGCCGGATTCCCTTTAATGGGGAAATTCGGCTATATCAACAAGGCCGGCGAATTCGTCTGGAAACCTTCTTGGGGACCAAAGAAATAGAAAAAGCGATTTTAATTTGAGAATTTTCTCAACATATTGACAAACGATCCCGAACTTGATAAAATAAAAATGGTTCATCCGACAAGTGCGTACCGTATTTGATGGATATTGAGGATTTTCAGGCGAAAGTACGTTGGGTCGCGGAAGCCGTAGGATCGACGTTTGAGGGTTTTGATTTTGTTGTTCATACCTTCGAGCGGACCCGTCGAAATCGGGTACGCGTACCAGGAAAGGAGGCCGTCCAGGCGGGGTC
>SUVI01000095.1 GCA_015062085.1 Planctomycetaceae bacterium | reverse complement strand
CATCTGGATCAGGCTGCCGCGAAACGGATCATCCACAAAAATACCGTTTCCCGTCTGAAGTCCCGTTTGTCCGCGTGCATCAAAGCCGCGAAAAACGCCGGCTGAGTATCCGAATGAAAGCATGGCAGGCAGTCGGCGTTCCGGTGTCTGCCCCGCTTTTTTCTTTTTCGAGCAGCCGTAGTCTGTTGGAAAGAGATTTTTTTGTATTTTAAAGAGGATTCTGCGCAGAAGCCTGCGTAGGATTTTTGTTCTATTTCTTGACCTTTTCCTGAAAGGCGCATTACGCTGTCCCACAGGCTTTTTTCATGAAAAAACCCAGTATCGCAATTTATCCCGGCTCTTTTGACCCCATTACCCTTGGCCATCTGGATATCATGGAACGTGCAAGCAGGATCTTTGATCAGCTGATCGTGGGAATCGGGATCAATCTGGAAAAGAAGCATCTTTTTACTCCGGAAGAGCGTATGGAGCAGATCCGCCTTTCCACGCAGCACCTCCCGAACGTTGAGATCCGTACATTCAGTGGTCTGGCGGTTCGTTTTGTAGAAGAGTGCGGGGCGAACGTCATGATTCGCGGAGTGCGTCCCATTACGGACATTCCGGCAGAGTTGACGATGATGATGGCGAATCGGCGTCTTTCAAGTAACGTGGAAACGCTTTTTATGATTGCGGATGGTGAGCTGGCACATGTTTCCAGTTCGCTCATCAAGCAGATCGCAGGATTGGCGGGACGTGAAGAGTTCCGCAAGTTTTTGCCTGAGGTCGTGATCCCATTTGTGGAAGCGCGTTTCAGGAAACTGGAACAGGATGGCGAAAAGGCCGACATTCTTTCCTGAGAGCCGATTCGAAAGATTTTTTCAGAGAGTTTTTCTCTGGACAGCGATTTTGTCTTTTCCGGCTGTGGGGAAATCTATGGGATCGAATGGAGTTTCGTTCTTGTTTTTTCTCTGATTGTGCGCTCTGACGGTGTTTTCAGCTGGAAAATACGCAGGATGATGGGGTTGAGGAAATTTTTTCACTGTGAGGGGCTGGACATTTTTCAGATTTCGTCTATAATGTGGAGAAATTTAAACGAAATCCAAAGGGGACTCATAGACGATGGCAGAAAACAGTACTTCTGAAAAAAAACCGACACGCCGGGCGACTGCTGAAAGTATGGCGGCGAGTCAGCGCGATATTTCGATCAGTGAATTTTTCGCGAAAAACCGCCACCTGCTCGGTTTCGACAATCCGCGCAAGGCACTCCTCACGACGCTGAAAGAAGCGGTGGATAATTCGCTCGATGCATGCGAAGAAGCGGGGATCCTCCCGGAAATCTGGGTCCGGATCACTGAAACGTCGGCGAATCATTTCAAAGTGGAAGTTCAGGACAATGGGCCGGGGATCCTTAAAAGGCAGATCCCGAATGTTTTTGGAAGGCTGCTTTACGGGTCGAAATTCCATCGGATGCGGATGTCGCGCGGACAGCAGGGGATCGGGATCTCTGCGGCAGGAATGTACGGTGTCCTGACGACGGGGAAACCCGTGCGGATCGTTTCGCAGACATCGCCGCGTCTGACGCATTTCTATGAGATCCGGATCAACACGAAAAAGAATGTGCCGGAGATCCTCAATGGGAATGGCGATGGACTCGTCGTGCCGGTCGCGCGTGAAGAGAGATCGAAATTTTTCGAAGAGAACGGGATCGACTGGGCTTCCAGCGTCAAGACGGGAACGCGGGTCGAGATCGAATTGGAAGCGAAGTATCTTCGCGGGCGAGGCAGTGTGGATGAGTATCTCGAGCAGACCGCTATCGCCAATCCGCACGTTCGTCTGCACTACCAGGGGCCGGAAGATGAGGAAGAGCGTCTCTACGACCGGGCGACTGACCAGCTTCCGCCGGAGCCGAAAGAAATCAAGCCGCATCCGTATGGAGTGGAACTCGGCCGGCTTGCGGACATGGCGCGGCATTCGCAGGAACTGAGCATGACGAGCTTTTTTGAAAATCATTTTTCGAAAGTCTCGGCTCCGATCTGCAAACAGCTCTGCGGAACGGCACAGATCAATCTGCGAGCGCATCCTGCGGATCTTGAGCGGGAAGATATAGAGCGGCTCTACCAGGCGATCCAGACGACGAAGATCCCGAATCCGTCCACGGACTGCCTTTCTCCGATCGGTGAGGAGCTGCTTCTGAAGGGACTTCATCAGGTCGTTCCGGGTGAATTCTACACGGCGGCGACACGGCCTCCGGCGGTCTATCGCGGCAATCCGTTCCAGGTCGAAGTTGCTCTGGCGTATGGCGGTGCTCCGGTGACGCAGAATATTTCATCCGAGCTTCTTCAGGAACTTCTTGCGGAGACAGACGTGCGGACGCTGCGTCAATTCCTCATGAATACGTTCCAGGGGATCGGTGCAGACGGTGCGGACAAAATCATGAAAGCGACGCGCCTTTCTACCCGAATGGCTCCGTCTAAAATGAAGCCGAAGGACATCGCTGTCCTCTACTCCGCCATGAAGAACGTGAATATCGCGGAGGGACAGACCATGTCCGTTTTCCGTTACGCGAACCGCGTTCCGCTTCAATCCCAGCTTTCCGCCTGTGCCGTCACGCAGACCATCATGAACATGAACTGGCGGAACTATGGTCTTCAGCAGTCAAGAGGTGCACTGCCGCGCGGTCCAATCACGGTCATGGTACATCTGGCGAGCGTCTGGGTGCCGTTTACGAGTGAATCGAAGGAAGCGATCGCATCCTATCCGGAAATCATGACCGAGATCCGTCTTGCGCTTCAGACCGCTGGCAGAAAATTGGGGCTTTACCTGAAGCGGAAACAGAAGGTTCGTGAACAGGCGGACCGGCGTCAGCAGTTCCTGCGCTACCTGCATGAAGTTGCCCGGGCGATCCATGAGATCAATGGGCTGGATTACCAGGCAGTCTACGATGATCTGCTGGAAGTCGCGAAACTGAAGACATTTGAAGCGGATGCGAAATTTGACGAAAGCGGAAATCGGATCTACGAAAAGGAAGAGGTCGACTATGGCGAAAATGTTCTGATCGTCGATACTTCCAATGTGGAGAGCCGGATCAATCGGACCGTCCGCAAACATTCCGAGGATGTGCCCGATGAAGAAATTTCGGCGTCTGCAGAACATCTGAAAACGGGATCCGAAGATGAACATTCGATAGAAGACCTGGATGCCGACAGTTCAGAGACGAATGCAGACTGACGGAAACCGCGGTACTGCGAAGTGCCGGCCGGTTAAGAAAAGAAAGACGCGCAGAAACTGAAAGACGTTTCCTGCGCGTTTTTTAATGGGAAATTTTACGTCGGCAGAAATCTTGAAGTCCGCCGGCCGCAAATCCAGTGCATCCACTTAAAATTCCCTGAGGAGGCCAAAAATTTGAGACCGTGAGTCTATTTTCGACGTTGGAAATCAGGCTAAATGTGCCAGGGTTCCCGTTTGGCGCGGGAACGCATCCGGTTGGCTTCCTCATCGTTGAGGAATTCGTTCTTTACCGGGTCAAATTCCAGCGTTCGGCCCAACTGCCACGCAATATATGCGGCATGCGATGCAATGTGGGAACGTGCGGCAACGTCCGCATTTGCCCGTGTGGAGCTTCGAGTTCGGATGGCATTCAGAAGGTCCGCATCATGTTCTCTTTGCGTTCCGCGTTCAAGTCCCTGATTGCTGACCGGCAGGGGACCCTGGTGGGTGAGGATCTTGTTCGTGTCGCCGACTTCGACCCAGCCGTCTGATCCAACGACGCGGATCGAGCAGGAACCCAGTCCCATCCATCCTTCTGAGCGCATGACGAGTTTGACGCCGCTGGCATACCAGGCGACGCAGCCTCCCGGAGTCGGTTCGTAGCGGATCGGGACCGTATCGTCCGACTGATTGGCCATCTGGCAGAGGTCTACCGTATGGGACCCCCATTCCAGGATCCCTCCGCCATGAAAATCGTAGTGTCCGCGCCATCCGCCGGCGACGTATCGGGAATTGAACGGACGCCAGGGACACGCGCCGAGCCAGCGGTCCCAATCGCATTCATTTCGGTCCGGGAGAGGTTCTTCCGGAAGCCATTCGTGGCGTGTGCCCGGTGAGAGTGTGTTGGCGTGCACTTCCGTAATTTTGCCGATGGCTCCGGAGCGAGCGAAACGGATCGCCGTCTGAAATGCCGGACTGCTTCGCCGCTGAGTGCCGGCCTGGTAGATCCGGCCGCAGCGATTCACGGTTTCACTCAGCGCAATACTTTCCTCGATCGTCAGCGAGCACGGTTTTTCGCAGTAGATGTCCTTTCCTGCTTTTGCGGCAAGGATCGAGAGCATCGTGTGCCATCGGTCCCCTGTTGCGATGAGGACGAAGTCAATGTCTTCGCGATCCAGAACATCGTACATTTCAGGCGTGATGCGGCAGTCCTGATTTCCGTATTTTTTGTCGACCATTTCCTTGACCATTTCCCGGCGTGTACGCTGAACATCTGCGTTCATGACGAACTGGACCTCCGGAAACGTCAGGAAGGACGCCAGAACGCCCCTTCCGCGATTTCCGACCCCGATCCCGCCCATCGTCAGGCGATTGGACGGCGGGACGGAATCCGGCTCAAGTCCCAGAACACTTCCGGGGATCAGAAAGGGGAGATCCAATGAAGAAAAGAGAGCTCCGGCTTTCAAAAAATGACGGCGTGAGGATCGGTTGACGGCTTTCATGCGATCATTCCTTTTGGGTGGGCAGGGGTGAATATGGCGGGGGTAAATGGAGGCCGTTTCGGACAGGATCGGGACAGGAGAGTGAAAGTCTCTCCCACAGATTCCAGCCTACCATAAATTTCCGCAAAAGTCAATAGGCTGGAGTTTTTTTTGATGAAATTTTCAAATTTTTTCCGACTTAATGGGGAAAAGCACTTTGGGGAAATTCCGTTTCTGGAATTGGGAATGAAGAGGAGCCGCCTGTTTCTTGAGCATTGCGTGTCGGGAAAGAGGCCGGACATAAAATCAAAAATAAAAAACGTTCAGGATCTTTCGTGGGTCCGCCGGTAGTGTTCGCGCTGCTTTTCCTCTAGCTTTTCAAATTTTTTGACTTCCTGCTCGGATTCCAAAAGCGTCGATTGCTGCGTTTCGATCAAAAGAAGAAGCCGTTCCGCCTCCATCTGCAGTTCTCCAAGATCCTGTTCCAGCCGGCACTCAAACTGGTGGAATTTGTGCAGCTGGGCCATTGAAAGCATTTTTCCACTCATCCATTGCGTTCGTTCAGAACGGGCCTGCGCAATTTTTTCCCGGAGCGACGCCATTTTTTCATTCAGCTCATTCTGCTTTTGGAGCAGTTCCGCAAGCGTCTGTTTTTTTTCATCCCGCTTGAGTTCCTGAACTTTCTGAACCGCGCGCAGTCGAAAATGAAATCCCATGGAAAGTCCTCGTTCGTAAAATTTTGAACCATGTTGCGTAAATTGCGGGTTTTGTGAAACAATTTCGTCCGGTTTCAGGGAATGGAATGCATTTTTCTCAGGACTCGATGATCTGGGTCATCTGCCGAACAGCCTCACTGAGCGTCGACGGCTCGTCGGTGTTTTGCCGAAGGAATCGAACGATGGCGTCTTTCTTTTCCAGTGCGGCATCCAGAGCCGGATTCGTGCCCCGTTTGTACGCATTGATGGCGAGCAGATCCTGAAATTCCCGCCAGAGCGACACCATGGCACGGAGTTCCAATGCGGTCCGAATGTGCTTTTTTTCGCAGATGTCGTTCATCAGACGGCTAATGCTTGACGGCAGGTCGATCGCCGGATAGTGTCCCGCAGCCGCAAGTTTTCGGGAGAGCCAGATGTGTCCGTCGAGCAGACCGCGTACCGTGTCGGCGATCGGTTCGTTTTCGTCGTCTCCTTCGACCAGTACCGTGTACATCGCGGTGATGCTTCCCAGCCGTGTTCTCCCGGTCCGTTCCACCAGGGCAGGCAGAAGAGCAAAAACGGAGGGCGGGTAGCCGTTTCTTGTGGGCGGTTCTCCGCCGGCGAGTCCAATTTCCCGCTGGGCCATGGCAAATCGGGTCAGGGAATCCATCAGAAGCAGAACGTTCTTCCCTTTGTCGCGGAAGTATTCTGCGACTGCGGTTGCGGTTTGTGCTGCGCGAACTCGCAGAATGGCGGGTTCATTGCTCGTTGCGGCGATGACGACACTGCGTTTGCGGCCTTCTGCACCGAGGTCCCGTTCAAGAAAATCATTGACTTCACGTCCGCGTTCACCGACCAGTCCAATGACGATGACGTCTGCGTTCGTGTATCGGGCGATCATTCCAAGGAGGGTACTTTTTCCGACGCCGGATCCCGCAAATATCCCGACACGCTGTCCTTCTCCAAGCGTCAGGAGTGCGTCGATGGCACGGACTCCCGTTGAGATCGGATTGGTGATCCGCGGCCGCTGGAATGCTTTGGGAGCATCGCGATGAAACGGGATCCGTTCGGAATTCAGGAGGGCTTCTGCGGAAATTTTTCGCGAGGCAAGAAATTCGGAAACTTTGGTTTCCGAAGTACTGCGGGAACTGGTGGATCTGCACGGTATACCGGAAGCTGCCGGGGTCCCTGATCCAGAGAAGATGGGATCGGCGTCCGTTTCTGTTTCTGCCGGATGGGAATCGAGCGGTTTGATGCATTGGGAGACATCCTGGAGAATACGTCCCCGTGCATCAAGGACTTTTCCCAGCATTCCTTCCCCAACAGTAAGCCATGGGATCGTCTGAACGAGACGTACCCGGTCCCCGCGCCGAATCCCCTGCATGGTCTGGAGCGGATAGAGGATGGCGGTCTCATCATGGAAGCGGATGACTTCTGCGGAAAGTGTACTGCGGTCCCGGAGACGGATCTCTGCCAGAGCACCGACTGGGACAGGGAAACCGCTGACGGAGATCGTCGTGCCGGTCGTTTCCTGCACGGTGCCCGTGATCGCAGTCGGGATGATGGAGTCGAGCTGATTCAGGAGGGAGAGGGGGTTCATGAATGAAGTTCCTCCTCGATTCTGGCCAACTGGACGTCGAGACGCTGGTCAAGCGTGCCGTTTTCGGACCGCAGAATGCAGTCCCCGCGTGCGAGCATGGGATCCAGTTTGATCTCAAGAGAGCCAAGCTGTCGAAATTCGCTTCGGATCCGGTCCAGCGCAGGTTCCAGAAGAACGGCATCTTCCGGATTCAGATCCAGGACGAAACTGCTTTCGCCGGCACAAAGCTCCAGCATTTCACGGATCCATTGAGCCGCGATCTGGGGATCGGCTTTCAATTCACGCCGAATGATGATTTTGGCGACTCGTGAGATCAGGTGCACAAAAGCGCGTTCCCAGCTTTGCGTAAGATTTTCCCGCAGGTCGGCGCACTGTTCCAGAATTTGGAAGATCCCGCATTCTGCAGCCTGGATCGCCGGATCGATCTTCTTCTGCAGCTGGGCCTGGACCTGCGCTTCCACGCGGCTTTCAAGTTCCTGAACGGCTCGCTGAAGTCCTTCCTGAAATCCTTCTTCACGCGCTTTGACGCGGATGGATTCTGCATCCTGAAGAAGGGACTGCTTCTGATTTTCGGCTTCCTGAACCGCGTTTTCCAGAATCTGACGTGCGGTTTGCCGTACCGATTCCAGATACGATTCGGCCTGATCGTGCAGATCCTCAAAATTGAAAAGATGAGTGCTTGGGATTTCTTTTTTCATGAGTCGTTCTTTCCTGCGGCGGAAATAGGCGGCAATGTCCGGGAATGACGCGGATCTCTGCATGATCCGGAGAACGCGGCTGCGGATCTTTCCGAATTTTCAAAACGCACTCCCAAACGGCTGATCAAATACTTTCAGCCATTTCCGGAAGCCGGATCTGCCCTGATTCCGCAAGTTCGTGGGCCAGAAGCATGAGGGAAATGCGAGCATCTTCCACATCCTGGAGCCGGATCTGGCTCGGATATTTCAATTGCTTGCGGACTCGATGCGCTTCCGATTTCGGGAGGACGCCAAGCAGCCGGTCCATCAAACGCTGTTCAGCACCCAAAAGAGCCAGGATCGTCTTTTCCTGAGGATTGGCCGCAAGAAGAACACGCAGATCTTTTTTGGAAAACTGCTTCAGGGCATCAAACGGCAGCGTCTCGGTACGGTCCTCCGGAGCGGATCCCGAAAATTTCCCGGTTTCTTCCTGAATGAAATTTTCAGGAACGGCTTCGGAGACCGCTGGATCGGCGATTTCAGGTGCTTTTTCCAATTGGGCCGGAAGTTCATTGGAGTCTGCGAATTTCGAAACCGGAAGTTCGGAAACCGGAAGTTCGGAAACCTCGGCATCCTCAGTCTCGTGCGAAAGCGGTTTCTCTTCCTGTGCGTTTCTTTCATTTTCCGGAATGGGAAACAGTTCATGGAGCGGGATCCGGTCCGTGAGGCCGGAATTTTCCGTGTGCGGGAGCACCTCTGCGAGCGGACGAATTACCGGGGAACCGGATTTTTCTTCTTTCTGAAGGAAAATACTTTCCGCTGGAGTACGCCCATTTTCCAGTTCCAGTTCTTCCAGGTACTCCAGGATCGCGGCGGCAGCTTCCCGAAGGATCTCTCGATCCGGTTCCGTACAGGACGTCATGCGCGATTCGATCCCAAGACGCAGATTTGCCGGGATGTGATTCAAAACCGCCTGTGCGCCTGCTTTGGAAAATTGGTGCAGGAGCATCGCGGCCGTTTGGGGACGTTCTTCCAAAAGTGCAAGGGCCACACGTTTCGGAGGGAATGTCTGGAGTTCTTCGATCTCTGGGATCTGAAACCGAGTCAGATCTGCGGCTGTCTCTGCATTCAGACCGGCGTCCTGTGCTGACGCAGAGGTTTTGGAATCTTCGGACGGGGCTTCCGGGAAGAACGGCGGTTCATTTTTCAGGCTTTCGAGGGTCGCCAGAATGTCCGCGATCTTTCCTTTGCGTGCCGAGGCCGATTCTGCGGCAGAGCTTTCGGAAAAATCTCCGGAAGGTTCTTCGGAAGGTTTCCCGGACAGATTTTCGAAACCGTTGGAGATTTTGTCTGACGGGACCGTTGGATGGTTTTCCTTTGAAATTTTTTCTTCGGCAGGGGTTTTTGCTCCTGAACCGCTGGAAGAAAAGGGGGATGTTTCCGAGACTTCCTGGGCATCGGAAATTTCCGGCATCTGCAGGCCGGGTTTTATTTCCGAGTCGGCGTTTTCCTCGTCCGTTTCTTTTTCATGAACCTTCATCTGCATTCGTTCACGCAGCATCGCGGCCGTGAAGAGTCCTTTCCGCGTCATGTAGATGACCAGAAGGCAGATGAAGATCACGAGTATCGCGACGATGCAGAAAAACAGGAAAAGTTCCTGGGATTTGTGTGTCGAGGACTTGATGCTGAAACGGGAAAATTTTTTTCCGATCGGCATCCGTTCCATTTGGGAAAGCGGTTCCTGCACAGCGGCTGCATCATTGGAAGATCGGGGAGTTTCTGGCGGGAGAAGCTCCGTTTCCTCGCAGTCCTGCAATTTCTGGGAGGCAGACAGATCCATTTCAGAAACTTCGGTTTCCGAAACGGTTTGAGTTGGAGCATTCGGTGTGCTGGAGGCACTGGTCAACCGAATATCCTGACGGGAGAAAGAGCGGTCCTGCGAGTATTCAGCCGTCGAGACCCGGCGGATCTCCGGAGTTCCTGAAGAGGAACTGCCTGCGAAGATGACCCGCCCGGACATCATGTTTTCGGAATGGTCCGTCATGGAAGAACAGGACGGCTCTGTCGTTCCTGCCGAAGCATCGCTGAAATCGTTTTCCGAAAAATCGGCTTTCGGGAGCGAGAGAAGTTCCGTATCTACGGCTTTCACGGGACGCGGTGAATTGGACGCGAGCATTCCGCGGGCTCCGGAATCAAAAATTTCCGGGCGAGGGAGTGCTGTCGGCTGAAAGACGATTTTTTCCAGGTGTGCGGCACTCTCTGCATCGGTTTCATTTTCGGAAAAGGAAGAGGTCTTTTCCCGGGATCGGATTCCCGAGGTGCCGGAATCCGGACGGTACGCATTGGTTTCGTCAGCATTTTTTCCGGTTTCGATCTCCGGAGCATTGAATTTCCACGACTGATTCGTACGTGTGTCGATGATGGAAACATTTGCCGAAGAGAGTCCATAGACTGCCCCGGTCACCAGACGAAGGATCGACTGAATGTCTTCCTGCGAGACCGTATGGCCTTCCCTGGAACGGATCGAGATCGAGGCGGTTGCGTGTTTTTGGCGCTCAAAGCCGTTTTTTGTCTCACTGATGTCGAGGATCACTCCCGCATTTTCGATCCCACGAAAGGTCCGAAGCTGACCGGCGAGTTCATTTTGCTTGCCTTTCAGTTCTGCCGCCTGCCGTTCCCGTTCGGAGATCCAGAGTCCCGCCATCCCATGGTCCTGTGCGTGGTGTTCGTCTTTAAAGAGCGACGTCTTTTTCAGGGCCCGGATGAAATCGTTTTTTTTCTGTGGAGGAACCTGGACCTGACCGTTTGAGATAGTGTACTGCGTCAATTCTGCGTCCGCAAACGCCATTTCGATTTCCAGAAGCTCGCTTTCGGTGAAGAGTTTTCCGGAGAAAAGGGGAGTGAAATTGTCCGGACCATTCTGAAAATTCCCAAAATTCCCGGAAATGCTGAAGACGAGCGAGATCAGGGCAGACACAGCGGCGGCCGCACCCACCATGACGTAGCGCATGGGGAATTTGCGGGTATTTTGCGTTTCGATGTGTTTTTCTTCTTCCATGAAGGAACGTTCCTGATTTCTGAGGGAATGATGGGGATAGTTTTTCAAATTATTCGGCGGTCTGAACGGATCTTCCGGTTGTCGAAACTGTCCGACTGGTTAAAAAAGTGCGGATTCGATCCCGCCCATGATCCAGCGGTTGGCGTCCCGGAACATTTCGGGGAGCAGCGGCCCCATCTTCGGATAGTTTCGGAGCGTCAGCGGAATACCGGCGGAGTAAAGCAGACGCAGATGGCTGCAGAGCGTTTCTACCGGGCAGGCGCGCAGGCTGTTGGAGACCAGGTAGAGGAAACGGACTTTCTGCAGTTCACGCAGGTGTTCCAAAAGCATCATGTCTTCCGGGATACCTCCATTGAAGGAAATGAGACCGTTGAAGCAGTGCGGGTTTCGAAAAACGAGCCGCTGTGCCATGGCCGCACCTTCATCGCAGCCGGCGAGGTAAATGCGGTTTGGCGAAATGTTGATGCGCTGGCGGATCTCCGAGATCGCTTCCAGAACGGAAGTGTATGCCGATTCGTAACTTCCGGCATCCCAGTAGAATCCTTTCTTCGGGAGGCCGTCATTGCCGAAGGAAACACTTCCGCGAACGGAGACAGCCGCGTAGTTCCGGAGGCTCCAAAGCGGCATGATGCGCTGGAGCTGCCGTTCATCTTCTCCCGGTGTGTGGAGCCACACGATCAGCGGGTACGCATAGTTCGGCTCATAGTGGAGCGGAATGAAGGTCGCGGTGGTGCGCGGCGTATGGAACGTCTGGAAAACGCCTTCTTCAACACGGCATCGGGCACCGGTCTTCGGAGGCTGAACTCCAAAGCGCAGGGAGACCGATTCGGAAGTTTCCGGATCGCAAAAATCAAATTTCTTTAACTCCGTGTGAAGCAGTTCCATGCCGGAATTCTGCAAATTTCGGGATTGAGGATGAAGTTTTTTCTTCATGGGGTTTGAGGTTCCTGAGACGCGCTCGATCTTCAAATAAAATTTCTTTCCAGAAAAAAACTCTAGCGTATTTTTCGAAAACTGTCAAGAGCGAATTTCGGCTCATTTTGCAGGAACTGGACCTCGGAGCTGATTTTCAAAAAAAGAAGCGGCTGCGGGAGCTCGGTCTGTGCCGGCAAAAGCCCTTTTATTGCCAAAATCTGAAAAATTAATGAAGATATTCCCGCAAGAAGCCCTACCCACCCCATGACAAAAAAACGAAATGTGGTATAATGTGGAACAAGCTATTGAATTTTTGGGAATTTACCCCCGGAGAATGCGAGGTTCAAAATGACTGAAAAAAATATGATTCGCCCTGATTTCGCCAAGTGCGGCGGTCTGGTCACCACCATCGCTCAGGATGCCGCGACCGGTACCGTCCTGATGTTGGCGTACATGAACGAGGAAAGCTACGATGAGACTCTGGCGACCGGCCGTGCTGTCTATTTCAGCCGCAGCCGTCAGAAGCTTTGGAGAAAAGGGGAAGAAAGCGGAAACGTCCAGCTCGTGAAAGAGATCTTCATCGACTGCGACCGCGACGCGATCCTGCTGAAAGTGGAGCAGATCGGCGGTTCCGCGTGCCATGAAGGATACCAGAGCTGCTTCTTCCGTAAGGTCGATCCCGCAGACAATTCCTTTGAGATCGTCGGCGAACGCATTTTTGACCCGGCCGAAGTCTACAAGAAAAAGTAGGACGGTACTTTCGGGAAAATCGAAAAAGAAAAATTGGGAATTTTGAGAAAGAATCAGAGAGGAATACTATGCCAGTTTTGAAATTGGGGATCCCCGCCGGGAGTCTTCAGGAAGCGACTGCGGAACTGTTCAATCGTGCCGGCTGGAAGATCAAGTTCCAGTCCCGCAGCTACTATCCGACCATCGACGACGTTGAGATCGAGTGCATGTCCATCCGTGCGCAGGAAATGGCCCGTTACGTGGAAAACGGCGTTCTGGATGCCGGACTGACCGGTCATGACTGGATCATCGAGACCGGCGCGGACGTCTACGAAGTAGAAGAGCTGATCTTCTCCAAAGTCAGCCGCCGTCCCGTTCGCTGGGTCCTCTGTGTGCCGGAAGATTCGCCCGTCCAGACCGTCAAGGACCTGGAAGGAAAGCGCATCGCGACCGAAGTCATGAACCTGACCACGAATTACCTCGCGGCAAACGGCGTCAAGGCGAAAGTCGAATTCAGCTGGGGCGCCACCGAAGTCAAACCGCCGAAACTCGCGGACGCCATCGTGGAAGTGACGGAAACGGGAAGTTCCCTGCGTGCGAACAATCTGCGCATCGTGGACGAAGTGCTCCAGAGCACGACCCGCTTCATCGCGAACCACGCGGCCTGGAATGATCCGTGGAAGCAGAAGAAGATCCAGAATATCGTCACGATGCTCAAGGGCGCGATGGCTGCCGAGCAGAATGTGTACCTCACGATGAACGTGGAGCGCACCTGCCTTCTGAAGGTCATCGACATCCTGCCCGCGCTGCAGAAGCCGACCATGAGCAATCTGGTGGACGACAACTGGGTCGCCATCAACACGGTGGTCAAGAGTTCCGAAGTCCGCGACCTCATCCCGCGCCTCCTCGAAGCCGGAGCCACAGGAATCGTCGAACTCCCGATGAGCAAGATCATCGGCTAACACCCCCGCGGTACACCACCCTAAAAAAATCCCCCTGCGCGTCACACACGCAGGGGGATTTGGGAAAATTAGAATAGCGGTGTGGTTATTCCGGATCTCAAGAGTAGGGCATTGTTGGCATTCTTCCATGTCTCATTGGCATCTTTTGCTCTTTGGGCAGCCTTTTTTATTTTAGCTTCTATTTCTTCTATTGATTCTCCATTGTCTTCTGCAGAAATTAATTGATTTGCATAGTATTGTTCTGCGTTCGTAAAATAATTTTCAGCTTCAAGAAAAGATTCAATTGCATATCCCCAGTGTTCCAATCCGTATGCCATCTCACATTCACCAGCCATAAACATACAATCAGGATCATACTTCTTCGCTCCCATTGCAAATGCAACACTGGCTTTGGTGTGGTATGCTTCACGAAGTTTTCCTGTTGATTCTTGCATTCTATTCCAGTATCTCATACCTTTTTCGTAATATTTTTGACCTTCATCATCGTTTTCTGCCAGCGCATAGAGAGGGAAGCAGACGAGCGAAAAAAGTACCATGATGAAAACTTTCTTAATGTTCATAGTGAATGCCTTTCGTGTAAAAGTTGAAAAACAATAAAAGATGGAATGCCGAACATCTGTTTGCGGCTTATTCCGTCAATACTTCACCTTACAAATCAGACCAGACTGAAACCGGCAAAGCCGGGTGGTTATTCGGAATACTGATTTTAAGGAGACCTTTTTGCCGGAACCGCCATGCAGAAAGGTCTGCCTTGTGTTTGAGATATGAGGAGCTTAGCCCTCAAGGATGATGTCAATGAGACATTCAAGCAAAATACCGAACATGCTATATTCTCCTGTGTGACGTTGATAAACCCGATTTTAAAGGGACCTTTTTGCCGGAACAGCCATGCAGAAAGGTCTGCCTTGTGTTTGAGATATGAGGAGCTTAGCCCTCAAGGATGATGTCAATGAGACATTCAAGCAAAATACCGAACATGCTATATTCTCCTGTGTGACGTTGATAAACCCGATTTTAAAGGGACCTTTTTGCCGGAACAGCCATGCAGAAAGGTCTGCCTTGTGTTTGAAATGTGAGGAGCTTAGCCCTCAAGGATGATGTCAATGAGACATCCAAGCAAAAGACCGAACATGCTATATTCTCCTGTGTGTGAATGAATTTTTTTGAGACAGATATTGTCTCTATTGTACGTTTGTGTGAGATCGGAGCCAGTAAGTATTTTGGCATGCCTACAATTCGTCGATCACATCGCCCAGGATCTCATCGAAATCGAAATCGATATGAATGAGTCCTGGCATAAGAAGCGAGATAACAGCCGTTCGTACGATTTTTCCGAAAATGGTCATGATATACTCCTTTCGTTATGTGATATGAATGGAATTGGAAAATCCGGTAACTTTCAGATCAAAAATTTTCATCCGAAAGAGGGGGAATAAAAATTTCCATTGGACGATCGATGCATTTAACATAATTTTTATAAATATTCATATCTGGCTCCTTTCATGTTGTTGGCAATGTTTTACTTAATAATGTTTTCCAGTCAGGATGTATTATGCAAATTTTTTTCTAAAAATTGAAAAAACAGGAAATTTTTTGATCTGCCGAGGAAGATCTCCCTGCGCTATTTGAGAAACGCAGGGGAAATTTTAACTTTGCGCGATCTCTCGGTGCCGCCTTTTCTTTTCTCTTTGATGCTCATTTCTGAAAAAGAGAAGACAAGGTGTTTCGGCAAGGCTGTCTGCTCAATTGTTTTTCTCAATTGTTTTTCCATACATCAAATGCTTCTTTCGGTGACAGATCTCCATAGCAGATCCGCAAGATATACGGCTGCGTGTTATCGAGACAGTGTACAGCGGTGTAAACCATCGTCTGGACCATTTTTGAAGTCAGTTCGCTGCCGTTTACATCGACTCCCCACGTGAAACGCACGTTTCCATCAGAGTAATCCATGTCGAGGCGTCCCATCTGGTAAATGTAATTGCATCGAATGAAGAATTCAGCAATGTCATTTCGTCTGTCTTCCGGGATCACGGTATTCAGCATTGCAAAGACCCGCAGTGTCTGTCTCTCATCGCTGCCGAGAAGATAGAGTTTATAGGAACTGTTTTTTCCTTGAATGTCTGTGCTTAAAATGCCGGCACTTTTTCGGGAATCATCATATTTCCAGTTGGATTCGTGAAGGAACTGTTCGACGGTGTTCATGATGTTCATGGATAGTACTCCGATAAAATTAGGGGTCAATGTTGACAGATAGTGGAAACCGGGAGGATGCGGACCTTTTTTGTAAATGGTACTTTGCGGAAAGGACCGCATCCAGGAATTGGCATTTAGTCATCAAGCAGCGAGCAGATGCCCCAAACCAGACCGCCGACCGCGAGGGCAGGCAGGACAATAGGAGTGGCGACGGCTACGACTGTGCCAACGGCGCTAACGGCTGTGCCGGCGGCAGATGCGGCAGTTGCGGCAGCGGTACCGGCGACGGCGCTTGCAGCGTTAATGACTTCGGGACGGGTAGCGGCTTGGGCTAATGCGGAATGTACGGACATTGGAAATTCTCCTTTTTTTCTTAAAAGTGTGACTAAGTTTGACCAAGCTCATCTTGGCCTACACTATATTTGGAAATATTTTTTCCTGTTTTACAAGATTTTTTTTATTTTTTTAAAAAAAAGAAGATCCTTCTGGCAACTGCGTACCAGTTTTACCACTGAATATACTGAAACCTCGCAGAGAAATACTGATATTAATGCAAAAAGAAGTAAAAACAGATCGTGCAAACATTTTTTAATTTTTGAAAATCCATTTGCTTCTTTTGGTGTTTTCCGTAAAATTCGTGTCAGGGCACGTTTACTGTGCCTTTTTTCTTTCTTTTCAGTGTGTTTCTGCGTTTCTTCTGCGCTCTCAGTGGTAAAATCGGACCAGATCGGTACGCGCTTGCCGGAAGAACTAAAAAAGAAAGAGACTCATAAAACATTTCATCAAACAGACGTAAAAACGGCCAGTGCGCCAATAAAAAACCTGCGTGCCATTTCGACACGCAGGGGAAGGTCTTCGTATGATTTGGTCCTAAATTTTTGTTTTTTCCTCTTTGCGCCTTTGCGCGAAAAGAAAAACTACTTTCTTCTCTGATTCATCAGGTCGATGAAGCATCGGTCGTATTTCTCGAGACGCTGGAGGTCGTCGGGGTCGCGCATCTGGAAATTCGGCATGTCGGCGCGCGTGCGCTCGTTCATGCGTTTCGCGCCCGTTCGGATGATCTCGACCGCCTGTGCGTACTGTGTCGAATTTTTGTCCATCTTTTCCAGGCATGGACTGAGTTCCGGACGGTCAAAGAGAACGTTGGTAAATGTCCATTTCTTCCCGCCGTCCCATTCCGAATTCGGGAATGCCGAACC
>SUVI01000094.1 GCA_015062085.1 Planctomycetaceae bacterium | reverse complement strand
GGCGACCCGAACGCGGACAGCTGGGACGAGAGCATTCACGCACGTGCGCAGAAATTCTTCAATCTCCGCGCGAAGGATGCAGATCAGATGGTCTTCGGCGAAGAGCTGATCTCGCTGGAAAAGATCGAAGATTTCTCGCAGGTCCTCGCTCCGGAAGCGAAACACCTCGGCACGCTGACCGCTCCGCGTGAGTTCAACCTCATGTTCAAGACCGTCGTCGGTGCGCTGGGAAGCGATGACGATGCGTCTTTCCTCCGTCCGGAAACGGCACAGGGGATCTTCGTGAACTTTAAGAACGTTCTGGACAGCACGCGCATTCGCGTTCCGTTCGGCATCGCGCAGCAGGGAAAGAGCTTCCGCAACGAGATCACGCCGCGCAACTTTACGTTCCGTTCCCGTGAATTCGAGCAGATGGAATGCGAATTCTTCTGCTCTCCCAGTTCCTCCCGCGCGTGGTACGAGTACTGGCGGAATCGTCGTTTCCAGTGGTACATTTCGCTCGGTCTGGCCAGCGAAAAACTGCGTCTGCGCGAGCATGACCCGGAAGAACTCGCACACTACAGCGTCGGGACCGCCGACATTGAGTACGCGTTTCCGTTCCTCCCGGAAGGCGAGTACGGCGAGCTGGAAGGGATCGCGCACCGCGGCGATTTCGACCTCCGCAGCCACATGGAAGGCAAGCTGATCAACCGTGACGGCAAGCTGGAAGTCGAGCTGAACGAAAACGGCAAACCGAAGCATCGCGGATGCGGAAAGGACCTTTCGTATTTCGACGATCAGACGCGCGAACGCTACATTCCGCACGTCGTGGAACCTTCTGCCGGCGCGGACCGGGCGACGCTCGCGTTCCTCTGTGAGGCGTACGACGAAGACGAATGCCCGGACGAAAACGGCAAAATGTCGAAGCGCGTCGTTCTGCGTTTTCATCCGCGTCTCGCACCGGTCAAGGCGGCTGTCTTCCCGCTGGTGAAGAAGGACGGAATGCCGGAACTTGCGTCGGAGATCTACGGCGAACTGAAGAAGCATTTCGTTACCTTCTACGATGAAAAAGGTGCCGTTGGCCGACGCTACCGCCGTCAGGATGAGATCGGTACGCCGTTCTGCATCACGGTGGACAGTCAGACTCTGGAAGACGGAACCGTCACCGTCCGCGACCGCGACACGCTGGAACAGTGGCGCGTCCACAAAGACGAGCTGGTGGCTGAGATCACGAAAAAGATCAACGGTTAAACTGGGTGAAATTGGCGAAAGCTGGCGAAAGCTGGCGAAAGCTGGCGAAAACATCAAAACTGACTCGATTTTTTGAATGAAGTCCGAAGAGGAGAGCATTTTTAAAATGTTTTTCTCTTCGGTCTACGCTATATGGTGAAACTTTTTTATGAAGAGCACACAGTCGAAGATCCTCATCGACGGATACAATATGATCTGCGCTCTGGGGATCCTTCCCGGACTGGGCGGTCGGCGTGCGTTGCCGGTCGGAAAGCTGGCGGGGGCGCGAACGTCTCTTCTGAAACTGTTGGCCAACGATCTTTCGGAACCGTATCGACGGCAGACGACGGTGGTCTTTGACGCACTGGAGCCTCCGAAGATGGTACCGGATTCATTTCGGTATGAGGGGATCGAGGTCGTTTTTTCCCGCGGGTACGACACGGCAGATGAGTACATCATTGAGCTGATCTTGGCACAAAAACGCAACGCAGACTGGATGGTCGTTTCGAGCGATCACCGGATCCAGAATGCGGCACGTCGGCGGCGGATGGTGTTTTTTGACTCGGACGAGTGGTTTTACGACAGAATGCCGGAGCCGGTCAAGTCTCCTCCCAAGCCGATCCCCAAACCCAAAGAGAAACCGGAAAAGCCGTCCTGCGAAGACGCGGCCTACTGGCTGAGCGTTTTTGGCGGCTGCGATGATGAAACGCTGGGGTGATGAAACGCAGGGGTGATGAAACGCAGGGGTGATGAAACGCTGACGTGACGGCATCAAAAACAGAGCGCACTCTTCCAGAAGCTTTCCTGGAGAGTGCGCTTTTTCTATTGGGAACGCGGTACGGGAAGTCTAGCGCATGAATTTCTGCGCCTTTTCCACGAGGGACTTCAGTTCCGTACGATGGGGATCTTCACCGACTGCCGGCTGGATCAGGTCCAAAACCGTTCCGAGGCTGGCCGACCCCGTGTGCGGACTGTCGCGCAAAAGCAGGGCGAAGAGTGCCGTTCCGGCGGCGAATCGGAAGTTTTCCGACGGAGGCGTTTCTTTTTCCTTTTCCGCGTCAAACGTCACGGGGAACGTACGGAGCATGCTGGCCGACGCCGTCGGTTCTTTCCAGCGCAGTTTTACGAAAAACCATTCCTGCGCCGTCTCGGGCTCTGCACTTTCCGCGTCCGGTTTCGTTTCCGCGTTGGCCGGAGTTTCCGCGTTGGCCGGAGCTTCTGCGTCAGCCTGCGTTTCTGCGTCAGCCTGCGTTTCTGCGGTCACCGGAGCTTCTGCGTTGGCCGGAGTTTTCGCGTCAGCCTGCGTTTCTGCGTCCGTTTTTTTGCCGTAGCGCGGCGGGTCGAGTCGTGAGGCGCTTGGGATCTCTGTGCCGACGGGGACGATTTCGTAGAGAGCGACGGCACAGTGTCCGGCACCGATCTCTCCGGAGTCTTTTCGGTCGTCGTTGAAATCGCGGTCTTCGAGTTTCCGTCTTTCGTATCCGATCAGGCGGTACGCAGCGACGCGGGCCGGATTGAATTCGATCTGGAGCTTCACGTCTTTGGCGATCGGGATCATGGAGCCGACGAGGTCGTCCGCGAGCACTTTTTTGGCCTCGGAGCGGGAATCGACGTAAGCGTAGTTTCCGTTTCCGGAGGCCGCGAGCGTCTTCATTCTATCGTCATGGAAGTTCCCCATTCCGAAGCCGAGCACGGTGAGGAAAACGCCGCTTTTCGCTTCACGTTCCACGAGACTCTTGAGGGCTTCCGGGTCGGTGATCCCGACGTTAAAGTCTCCGTCTGAGCAGAGGATGATGCGGTTGACTGCTTCCGGATCGAAATTTTCGCGTGCCAGGGCGTAGGCTTTCTGGAGGCCGTCACCGCCGGAAGTCCCGCCGTAGGGGTTCAGCTCCAGGAGTACTTTTTCAATGGCCGACTTTTCATTTCCGGGGGTCGGAGCGAGCCGGACCTGTGTGTCGCTGGCGTACGTCACGATGGAGATCCTGTCTTCCGGGCGGAGTTTGTCGAGGAGCTGAAACATTCCGTCGCGGACCAGCGGCATTTTGTTCCAGTCGCTCATCGAGCCGGAAACGTCGATCAGAAAAACGAGATTCAGTTTCGGACGCTTTTCTTCGGGGATCTCGCGTCCCTTGACCGCCACCATTGCCATGAGGAGCCCTTCACGCCACGGATGCGGACGGACTTCGACGTGCGGACGCAGCGGGCACGCGTCGTCGGCGGCTGGTCCTTCAAGCGCGTAGTCAAAGTAGTTGACGAATTCCTCCACGCGGACGGACTCTCGCGGCGGCAACATTTCATTTTCGGTCAGAAACGTCCGCGTTTGCGCGTAAGAGGCCGAATCCGTGTCCAGACCGAACGTGGAGTAGGGCGCGTCGGCGGGATTTTTGAACTCGTTCTCCTGAATGTCAACGTACTGCGGAGCGGACGGCGGGAGCGCGGGCGTCGGGTACGGGCGCGGGACCGGCATCGGGGCTGGACGGACAGGGGCGGGGAATTCCGGTGCTTCGGGAGCCGGCATACTGCGGGACTCGCCGTCCATCACGGCATCCGCTTGCTTTTCCATCCGCATTTTCATGCCGTTCATGCCGTTCATGCCGTTCATGTTGCGTGCGCGCTTACTTTTCACTTGTGCCTTGGACGGGAGATCGATGACGGCTGTGGGCGGTTCCGAGGCTGACGCGGCGGCTTCTTCTTCGGTTTCTTCTTCGGCTTCTTCTTCGGCTTCTTCTTCGGTGAATTCTTCGATCTCTTCTTCGTCAAATCCTTTCAGCATTTCCTGCGTCAAGTCTTCCGTCGTTTCTTCAAAGGGGGCGGAAGTCACAGATGCGGGGGCTGCGGGTTTGAGTTCCGGTAAGTACGCACCTGATCCATCCCGACACTCTGAGGGGGACACTAGGTCCATGTGCATTTCCTGCTTTATTGCTGTTTGCCGGAGGATCGCATTTTCCGGCAGGAGCAGAGATCCCGCGCAGAGGACGAGGAGCAGTGCTGCCGTGCACGTGCTGAACGAGATCCAGCGCCGTTTCCGTGGGTTTTTCTTTTGAGTTTCCATACTTTCAGTTCCTTTCGTCATTTTTTCTGATCCTTTCTGCGTTTCCGATTCGCTGATTTTGTCTGACTCGTCCGGGAGCGGTTCCTGAGCGAGCGCGAGCGTTAGATCCTGCGCCAGCTTGCGGATCGCGTCGAGTTCTTCGAGCAGTTCCTCACTGGATCTGCCGTCGGATCTGCCGTCGGATCTGCCGCTGCCGGCATTTCGTTCCGCCTCAAACTGCGCGCGTTCTTCCGGAAGGGCCTCATCCAGCGCGATCGCCGTGAGGAGAGCTTCGCCGGAGAGCGTTTCGTCAGAGAGCGTTTCGCCGGAGAGCGTTTCGCCGGAGAGCGTTTCGTCAGAGAGCGTGTCGTTCGGGAAAGTTGCAGCGTCACGCATTTCAACGTCACGCATTTCCGAGTCTCGGTCAGCGCTCTTCATATTCTGATCTTCCTGCTTTTCGTATTTTTTGCTGTTCATTTTTGAGCCCTCCTCTTTCATTCACCGTCATTGAGCATTTCGCGCAGTTTGCGGATCGCCTCACTTAGGATCCGTCCGACACCTGCCCGTGAGATACCGAGGACTTCCGCGATCTCTTCGTAGGTGAGTTCTTCCTGAAATTTCAGTCGAACTGCCTCACGGTGACGCAGGGGGAGCTGATCAATTTTTTGAAGCAGCATTTCCGAGTTCTCCTTTTTCTGGACCTCTTCGCAGACGGAGGCCGGGGTGCGTTCCGGAACGCAGTGCGTCAGGTAGGCGCAGATCTCCGCACGCTTTTTCTGACGCCGAAACCAGTCAAAAATGAGATTTCGGACCGTCTGGTAGAGCCAGGGTTTGGTTTTTTCGATCTCCAGACCGACTTTCTTTTCATGCTCCAGAAGGTGCAAGACCGCTTCCTGCGTGAATTCTTCCGCAAGGGCATGGTTCCGTACGAGCCGAAACGCGAAAGTGCGTATCGTGCCGTACTCTGTTTCGGTAAGTCGGCTGGCGAGTTTTCGTATTTGAGTTTCCGACATTTTTTAGGTCCCGTTTTTTTTGTGAAGGCCTTTTGGGGATGACGGCGGCGGACTGAAGGCAGAAAACAGGCGGTTTTTCCTTTTTTCCTTTTTTTTCTTTTTTTTTCTTTTCCGTGTGTTTCTGCGTCTTTTCAGTGCTCTCAGCGGTGAGATCAAAACCTGGATCGGTACGATCTTTCCGGAAGAGCCAAAATTTCTTCTTTTCCGCTTTTCTCTTTCTCTCATTCCGCCGCTGTCTGTTTCTTAAACGGATAAAAGCCCCGGAAGTCTCAAATTTTTGAAAAAATTTTGGAATTTTGTGTTTTTTTGACGGCGGCACGCACGGTGAAAGGTGGGATTTTGCGGTTTTTTTAGAAAATGAGAAGAGTTTTATCCAAAAGTTTGATGAGACGGAGAGCGTTTGGCTTGCAAAATTTTTCAGACGGACTATACTGGAATAGAAATGGCACATAAAGTAGGTTGTCATTGAGGCTGGCTGTCATCGCGGCGGCCGTGCTCCTGAACTGTTCGGAAACGGCAGCTCTAGGGCAAGTTTTTATGAGATCGATCCAGAAAAGAGACGGAATCCAACATCATGGCACAGGAACCCGAACCAAGAAAACTAAAGATCCCGGAATTTCAGAAAGAAGAAACGACCTGGTGGGTCCAGGGACGCGATACGAAATCGACGTCCGCAAGACGGCGTGCACGGCGGAAACGCATGATCTGGACGGTCATTGCCGCGGTCATGACGGTCATTTTCGGCGGAATGGTGCTTGGGGCGTTCATTTACTGGCTCTGCTTTACATTTGGGCCGAAAGACTGCGATCTCTTCACGCCGAAATGTGAAGTCGCCCAAACGTTCACGTCTTCGCATACCGCACAGATCTGGGACATGAAGTACTCGCCGGAGGGACTTTTCCTCATCACGGCCTCCGAGGACAACACGGCCATGCTTCTGGATGCGGAAAGCGGAGAAGAACTTACGCCGCTTACGGGACACACTCAGGGCGTCACCTCGCTGGCAGTCATTTCGCTTCTCCATGGCGATCAGTACGCACTTGCCGCGAAAGACAAAACGGCCGCCCGTTCTGCACTGCGAGTCCTGACCGGAAGCAAAGATAAACGCGCGACATTCTGGAATTTTGGAGTCTTTCCGCCGACTCCGCAGCGTCTCGGCGATTCCGAAAATGCGTGGGAAAACACAGAGGAAATGGATCTCTTTGAACTCCCCCCCGGGCACCTTAAGGCGATCGTTTCCGTGGCGCTGAGTCCGGATGGACGTTACGCACTAACGGGTGGCGAGGACTGCCACTTCTACCTCTGGGACATCGTGAACCGAACGCTGATCCGTAAAACGGAAGAATCGGGAGATGGTCTGGGTTTCGATGCAGAACTGAGCGCGCCGCACAATGGACCGGTCACTGCTGTGGATTTCAATCCGGATGGAAATTCCTACGTTTCCGGAAGCGAAGATGCGACGATCAAACTCTGGGACAGCAATTCAGACGCCCTCATCCAGACATTCCCAGGACACAATTCCGCGATCACGGTCCTTCAATTCAGCCCGAACGGAAAAATGCTCCTTTCTGCCGGACGAGATCAGCGGATCATCCTCTGGAATCTGATCACCAGCGCGCGTGAAAAAGTTTTCAACACGGAATCGGAAGTCGAGCACGCCTGGATGAGTCCGAACGGAAAATACGTCATCGGGACGATGTACGAAAATGCTCTAACGATGTGGGACGCGGAATGTGAAAAGAAGGTCCTTCAGTTCGTCGCTCCGGCGCGCATCACGGCAATGGCCGTCAGTCCTCTTGTGACCGAAGACGGGATCCCGGCCTATCTTGCTGTCTCGACGACCGAGAATCAGATCCTCATTTTCCGTACCCAGAAGCATCTCAATGAGATCCGGGATGCCGCAGCTCAAAAATAGAAAACGCTGGTTTAAAAATACCTGCGGGGTCTTTAAGGGACCTCGCAGGTTTGGGAGCGTGTCTGCGTGAGTTTTGCAATAATTTCGCAGTTTTGAGGGCACGTTTTCCGCTCATTTCACGTTTTCCGCTCATTTCACGATTCAGGACGTTTCACGTTTCAGGGCGTTTCACGATTCAGGGCGTTTCGCGATTCAGGGCGTTTCGCGATTCAGGGCGTTTCGCGATTCAGGGCGTTTCACGTTTCAGGGCGTTTCGCGATTCAGGGCATTTCGCGATTCAGGGCGTTTCACGATTCAGGGCGTTTCACGATTCAGGGCGTTTCGCGATTCATGGCGTTTCACGATTCAGGGCGTTTCACGATTCAGGGCGTTTCACGATTCAGGGCGTTTTGCGATTCAGGGCGTTTTGAAGAGTGCCCGATTTTGGCTTCCTTTTTTTGTCTGAGATTTCCTTAAATGGACGAGCAGTACTTCCTTTTTGAGACCGGCGGGAAACCGCGAGATCCATGGAACGTGGAAGAGCAGGGGGAAGAGATCCCTGCCGTAAGCGTCGTTTTTCCCGAAGGGATCGCGAAACCGCTGGATTACGCGCTCCCTCCTGCATGGGTTGGAAAGGTCCAGCCGGGCATGCGTCTCGAAGTGCCGCTCGGGAGATCGAACCGGCCTGCGACCGTTTTCTGCATCGCAGTCCACACCGTTTCGGCGTCCCGGATGAAATTGAAATTCGCGTCGAAGATCCTGGATGAGAAACCGCTCATTTCCCCCATGATGCTTGAGTTGACCCGCTGGATCGGCGAACATTGGCTCTGTCCGTGGGGAACGGTCCTGCAGAGCGTGCTGCCGGCGGGGGTACGGGAAAATGCGGGAACGCGAATGGCTGTCCTTCTTTCGATCTCCGAAAAAGGTGTGAAGGCCCTGGAACTGCGCAGGCAGGAGGCGCAGGAAGCTGCCAAGCCGCTGAGCTACGCCAATTTTGAGACGGTGCAGGATGCAAAGATCCGTCAGGCCTGTGAGAAGACCGAGATCCCGCGTGAACTGCGTCTGACGCCGACCCAGGAAAAGATACTTCACACGCTGATGATGTGGGGAAAGCCGCTCACGACGGAAGAGCTTGCTCGGCGCACGAACGTTTCTTACGGGCCCGTGAAACTGCTGCGGGAACGCGGATTCATTCAGTCGCAGCAGTCGCGGATCCGGACGGGAGCCGGTGATCACGATGCCGGTGAGTTCACGAAGCAGACGGACCTAGTTCTGAATCCGGAGCAGAACGCCGCGATGGTGAAGATCCGCGAGGCGCTCCATTCACGCAAAGTGCCGCGTCCGATCCTGCTCCACGGTGTGACGGGAAGCGGAAAGACGGAAGTCTACGTTCATGCGATCCGTGAAGTCGTCCGGGCCGGGCGTCAGGCGATCGTGCTGGTCCCGGAGATCTCGCTCACTCCGCAGACGGTCCAGCGGTTTCGGAGCCGATTCTCAAACATTGCGGTCCTGCACAGTCATTTGACGGATGCGCAGCGGCACGATGAATGGGAACGGATCCTGCACGGCGACGTGGAAGTCATCGTCGGAGCGCGAAGTGCCGTTTTTGCCCCGACGCCGCGTCTTGGGCTGATCGTCATCGATGAGGAGCACGAAACGAGTTTCAAGCAGGACTCCATGGCGCCTCGGTACCATGCGCGCGAGGTCGCGATCCAGCGCGGAAAGATGGAGAATGCGCTCGTCCTGCTCGGTTCTGCGACGCCGTCTCTGGAAAGCTGGCATCGGGCACAAACGGGTGAGTATGAGCTGATCCCGCTCGTTCGGCGCGTCAAAAACCGAGTCCTGCCGCACGTTTCAACGGTCGATCTTCGGATCCGGGACACGATCTCCAACGGTGCGATCGGCCGGAAAATGCACGTTGCGATGAATGAGTGTCTCCAAAAAAAGCAGCAGATCATCCTCTTCCTGAACCGCCGCGGTTTCTCGACGCACATTCAGTGCCCGGCCTGCGGAGCCGTTCTTTCCTGTCCGCACTGCGAGATCTCGCTCACGCACCACAAATCGGCCGGCGAGGTCATCTGCCATTACTGCGACTACCATTCCGTTCCGCCGCAGAACTGCCCGCAATGCGGAAGTCCGTCGATCCGATACTCCGGAATGGGGACGCAGAAACTCGAAGTTGAGATCCAGAGCCGGTTTCCAAATGCCCGTGTTTTGCGGATGGACACGGATTCGATGCAGGCTCGCGGTGCGCACGAGAAGGCGTTCGCTCAGTTTCGGGCAGGGGAGATCGACATTTTGCTCGGGACGCAGATGATCGCGAAGGGGCTGGACTTTCCGAACGTCACGCTCGTGGGCGTCATCAACGCGGACACTGCGCTGCATCTTCCGGATTTTCGTGCCGAGGAGCGCACGTTCCATCTCATCACGCAGGTCGCGGGACGGACCGGACGCGGCGACGCAGGCGGCGATGTGCTCGTTCAGTCCTTTCAGCCGGAGAATTCCGCGATCCAGTTCGCATGCCGGCACGATTACCATGGATTTGCGAACTACGCGCTTCCGCTTCGGAAAGCTCTCAAGTACCCGCCGTACGGGGAACTTGCGCGGATCGTCGTGCGCGGAACGGACGAAAATGGGGCGAAAGAGGCGGCAGAGACGCTCGCGCAGAGGATCCGGCAAGAGCTTCAGAGTCTTCATGCCGCGGACGGACGAGTCCTAGGCCCAGCGCCGTGCCCGGTCGTGAAACTGCGCGACTTCTACCGATTCCACATCCAGGCGCACGCGCGGGACCGGGACGTTCTCTGTGAGGCTCTGGAACGAACGCAGACGGAGGTGAAGATCCCGTCGGAGATCCAGTGGATCATCGACCTGGACCCAATCGCCATGCTGTGAGAACGGCCCGAAAACCAGCCATTTGAATTGAACAGACTCTAAAATCCCATGGCTATCATCCATTCATGCACTCGGTCAAGCCAGCCGTTGAGGTGCTCTCCGCCATTGCGGGCGCCGAAACCGTGTCCCGCTTTCGCGTAGATGTGCATTTCCGTCGGAATGTTCATCGTGCGGAGCTGGCGATAAACGGCCAAGGATCCCCACGACGGAACGGTATCCGCGTCGCCGTGAATGAGGCACATGGGGGGCGTTTGGGCGTCAAACGTGAAGTCGGTGACCATTTTCATATTCTCACCGGTCCCTGAGTACGGCCGGTCGCTGCATTCCTGCAGAACGTAAGCCGGGTAGACCGGGATCGCGAAATTCACGCGGCAGGAGACCTGATCGAGTTCATCGACCGGCTCGTAAGCGGGAGTCTGACTCGCAGCCGCCGTCATGAGCGTGAGATGCCCTCCAGCCGAGAAACCGAGGCAGCCGATCTTTTCCGGGTCGATGCCGAGTTCCGCAGCACGGGAACGAACGAGACGGACGCTGCGCTGTGCGTCCTGCCACGCGGAAAGATGCTTGGCTGTGTTTTGGGGACGAGCGACCCGGTATCGCACGATGACGGCCGTCACGCCTTTTTGGTTGAAGTACTGCGCGACTCGGACTCCTTCGTGCTGATCGCAGCATTTCCGGTACGCGCCGCCGGGAAAAATGATGACGCAGGCGCCGCTCTTCTTTTCCGCAGGAACGCAGAGCTCGTAAGTTGGGATGGTTTGGTGATCTTGGAAATTCGGAATTTTACCGTCCGGCCAAATCGGTATCTGCTCGCCGGCACAGAGTAGAGTACTGTGGAAGGCGAGGAAAAGAAAAAATGCCGTAAGGAAAGACGAAAGGAACGAAAAACGCATTTTAGGGAACATTGGGTCGAGAGCTCCTGATCTAGGGGAATTCGGACTGAAAAAATGAAACGCCGTCGAAAATGGACGGCGTTTTGCGTTGAGCGCACCGGGAATCGGAGTTTTCCGGCAAAGTGTACGCACGGTGGATCGGAGTTTTCCGGCAGAGTGCGTGTGCGCCGGGACTAGAATCCCATGACCGTCATCCAGGCTTTCACGCGGTCCAGCCACGCCGAGACGTGCTGCTCGCCGCGAATGCCGCCGAAACCGTGCTTCACGTTTGCGTAAATGTGCATTTCTGCCGGAATGTTCATCGTGCGGAGTTTGTGGTAGACCGCGACGGAGCCCATCGGCGAGTAGACGTCCAGATCACCATGGATGAGGCACATCGGCGGGGTCTTGGCGTCAAACGCAAAGTCGGCGACCATGGTCGAATCGTTCCCTTTTCCGGAATTGGGACCGTCATTTCCGTCTTCCAGAACGTAGGCCGGATAGACCGGGATCGCGAAGTTGACGTGGCACGGGACCTGATCGAGTTCATCGACCGGTTCGTAAGCGGGAGTCTGACTCGTCGTGGAGGTCATGAGCGTCAGGTGTCCGCCGGCAGAGAAGCCGGTGCAGCCGATCTTTTCCGGATCGATTCCGAGTTCCGCGGCACGGGAACGGACGGTGCGTACCGCACGCTGCGCATCCTGCCAGGCCGTGACGTGCTTGGCAACGGTCTTGGGACGGGAAACTCGGTAGCGCACGATGACCGCCGTCACGCCTTTTTCGTTGAAGTAATTGGCGATCGCGACGCCTTCATGCTGGTCGCAGCAGCCTTGGTAGGCTCCGCCGGGGAAAACGACGACGCACGTGTCGCTTTTCTTTTCAGCCGGAACGCAGATCTCGTAGGTCGGCACAGTCTGGTGCGGCTCGAAATTCGGTGTTTTGCCTTCCGGCCAGAGGTTGACCCGCTCACCGGCAAAAACAGCACTTGAAAGCGTAAGCGAGAGGACGGCAAACAGCGCGAGGGCTGAGGAAAGGAATGTGTGTTTCATGATCAGTCAGTTCCTTGGTCTGGAATTTTTTTAGGTTTCGTTTTTGGGGGATTTTGGGGGACTTTTGAACTTTAAGGTTTGGAGATCTTTTCTGAAAGGGGGAAACGCCGTTTTTCATCAGACGCCGTTTTTCATCAGACGCCGTTTTTCATCAGACGCCGTTTTTCATCAGACGCCGTTTTTCATCAGACGGCGTTTTGCGTCAGACAGCGTTTTGCGTCAGACGGCGTTTTGCGTCAGACGGCGTTTTGCGTCAGATCTAGCGTTTCATGCAGTCAAGCATGAAGTCCACGATCGGTTTCGGGTCCTTGAGGGAATGCGGATGGTGGTCGACACCGGGTTTCAGAATGAGTCCGACTTCTCCGCCGGCCGCCTTGAAATTCTCGATGAGGATGGCTCCGTTTTCGTCCCACGGCACGACGCGGTCCGAGTCACCGGCAACGATGAAGAGCGGGACCTTCTTTTCTGCCAAAATGCGGCAGGTCGTGACCGGCATGTTTTTCGGGTCGGAAAGCTCCGCTTCCGTCATTCCGTAGGTCGCCAACGCCTGATTCCAGCTGGGAGCGTGTCCTTTTCCTTTCCCTTTTCCTCCGGGCCAGCTCTTCAGGTCGCAGACCGGCGCGTCAATGTACAGACCCGCGACTTTGTCCGGGTTGGCGATCGCCCACTGCAGCGAACAGATCCCGCCGCGGCTCATGCCGAGCAGAACGGGTTTTGCGTTGAACTGGAAGTCGCCGGTAAGCATTTCGTAGAGTTTCGTGCGTTCCGCGTTACACTGCGGCGAACCGAGCAAATCGCTCGTTCCGATCCACGCCACGTGCCAGCCAAGGTTCAGCATCGCGATCTCCGTCTGCGGTTCGTGACCAAAAAAGACGGCTCGCCAGACCCATGGTCTGCCTTCCGCAGGCTCTTTCGGACAAACGACTTTTGCCGGACGCCCGTCGATCTTGAAATCGTAGCAGTCAAAACCGTTCCAGCTCGATTTGGTTCCCGGAAATTCCGAGGCGGAAAGGGTGGAAACGGCAAAAAGCGAGAGGAAGGTAAACAAAATTGCGAAAAACGCAATGCGTCGAGACATTTTAAGCATTTTTTTCTCCTATAGGTCGAAAGGAAGGACAGTCGAAAAGGAAAATTCCCGATCCGCGGCACATTTCTTGAAATAGGATCTCAGGAACTCTCAAAATTTGAGCCGGTATGCGGACGGAATTTCCAAGATCTTTTTCACATTTTACTCTTTTGCATTCTTTTCGTCAAGCGTCGGACCGTTTTTTTCGTCAGATTTTCCAAAATTTTCTCAAACTTTCTCAAAACTTTCTCAAAACTTTCTCAAAACTTTCTCAAAACTTTCTCAAAACTTTCTCAAAACTTTCTCAAAACTTTCTCAAAACTTTCTCAAAACTTTCCGAAAAAATTAAAAAAGGTCCAGCCGGGAACTGCGTACCAGTTTCATCACGGAATACACTGAAAACGCACCGAGCCATACAGAAAAGGGAACACGAAAAGCACGAAAAAACACGGATCGCGCGAACATTTTTTAATTTTAAAAATTCATTTGTGTCTTTTCGTCTTTTCCGAGAAATTCGTGTCAGGGTACTTCACTGCCTTTTTTTTCGTTTTTTCTTTCTTTTTTTCACATTTTTTTCTCGTTTCGGCGGGGAAGGACCTTGTCATTCCGCGCATCTGCTGGTATACTGTGAAAGGTTCGTCCTCAAAATCAGATTTTATCAGATTTTCAAAAATTACTCACACAAAGGAGTTTTCAATGTCCAAATTACCTACTTTCATGTCCAGCCTTGCACTGATCGCAGCAATTGCGGCCTCCGGGATCGCCAGTGCCGCCGGGATCGACGTTTCCGATTGGGGAAAAACCTCCAAAGGTGAAGAAGTTAAACTCTACACGATGACCAATGACAATGGCATGGTCGTAAAAGTGAGCAGTTACGGCGCACTGGTCACGTCGATCGTCGTGCCGGATAAAAACGGAAAAATGGACGACGTCGTCCTCGGTTTCGACTCGGTCGAAGGCTACGAAAAAGATTCCTGCCCGTACTTCGGCGCCGTGGTCGGACGTTACGGAAACCGCCTCGCGAACGGTCAGTTCACCATCGACGGCAAAAAATATCAGGTCACGAAAAACGAAAACGGCATCACGTGTCTCCACGGCGGTAAGATCGGTTTTAACCGCAAAATGTGGGAGATCGAATCGTTCGACAGCGAACAGGCGATGATCCTGAAGTGCACCATGACTTCCCCGAACGGCGATGAAGGATTCCCGGGAAAACTTGAAGTCGTCGTGAACTACATCCTGCCGAAGAAAGACAATTCGCTCATCGTCCTCTACGGTGCGACCGCCGACAAAGCGACTCCGGTCAACCTCACGCAGCACTCCTACTTCAACCTGAAAGGCGCGGGGAGCGAGACGATCCTGGATCACGTCCTGACGCTCAACGCCGACAAATTCACCGTCGTGAACGAAACGCTCATCCCGACCGGCGAACTGCGCGACGTTACCGGCACGCCGTTTGACTTCCGCAAACCGACCGCCATCGGCGAACGGATCGAGCAGGACTACGACCAGCTCAAGATCGGCGGCGGATACGACCACAACTGGGTCCTGAGCCAGCCGCATGAACTGGAAGACTTCAAAAATCGCGAGATGGAACCCGCCGCGGTCCTCTACGAACCGACTTCCGGACGTCAGATGAGCGTCTACACGACGGAACCCGGCGTCCAGTTCTACTGCGGAAACTTCCTTGACGGCTCGCTCGTCGGAAAAGGCGGAAAAGCCTACGGAAAACGCTCCGGTCTCTGCCTCGAAACGCAGCACTATCCGGATTCCCCGAACCAGAAAGACTTCCCGTCCGCCATCCTGCGTCCGGGCGAAAAATACCGTACCGTCACGGTCTTCCGTTTTGAGACGAAGTAGGAAAAAAAGTATTCCGCGCCTTGAAAGCGGGTGCCTCTTCCAGCCTCTTTTCGAAGGGGCTGGGAGCGTTTGTTCGGGTGGTTGCAGAAAAATGCCTCCCTTCATTTTCACACACAGTTTCACATCCCTAGAAAAGGAATCCGTTCATGTTTATTTCCACGACCGAAAACATTCCCGGCGCCTCGTATCGGGTCCTCGGCATCGCACAGGGGGCCGTCGTTCAGTCCAAGCACATTGGGCGTGACTTCATGGCTGGTCTGAAGACCATCGTCGGCGGCGAGATCAAAGGGTATACCGAAATGATGCAGGAAGCCCGTACCATTGCGACGCGCCGAATGTGCGAGCAGGCGGCTCAAATGGGAGCTGACGGCATCGTGAATGTCCGCTACGCCACGAGTGCCGTCGTGCAGAATGCCGCTGAAGTTCTAGCTTACGGTACCGCAGTGAAACTGACCGAACTGCAGTGAATCAGCTCTTCTGCTGACGGACGGTGATCTGCATCCCGGAGTTTGTAAAAACGTAAAAAAGGGCACGCACATCCACCAAAATACAGTTTTGTCATCCATTAATTAAAAAAGGAGTCCTTCCATGTCTGAAAAGACCCCCGTGGCAGCCGCGTATCCGCGTCTGTCGCTTGCGTATTTCCTCCAGTTCGCCATCTGGGGCAGCTACGGCTTCGCCCTGACCGGCTACGTTTCCAGCGTCCTGAACTTCCCCGGCAATCACGTCGGCTGGATCGGCGCAGCGATCCCGATCGGCGCCATTCTCGCTCCGATGCTCGTCGCACCGCTGGCGGACCGCTACTTCGCCGCGCAGAAAGTGCTCGCGTTCCTGCACCTCCTCGCCGGTATCCTGCTTTGCTTCGCCGGCAGACAGGAGGCCTTCATGCCGATGCTTCTTGCGATGATCGCCGTGGGGATGTGCTACATGCCGACGATCGCACTGCTGAACTCGATCGTTTTCGAGCACGTCCCGGATCGCAACAATGCGCCGCGAGTTTTCATGTTCGGTACGATGGGGTGGATCGCCGTCGTGCTGTTCATCCAGGCGTTCTTCGGCGGCGGAAGCACGAATGATTTCTTCGACGTCGCAGCAGGCTGCTGCTTCCTCCTTGCCGTTTACGCGCTGACGCTGCCGAACACCCCGCCGAAAGGCGCTGCGGACGGCGATGTCATGGGTCTGAAAGCGTTCGCGCTCTTCAAGAAACCTGCGTTCTTCGTCTTCGTGTTCGCGCTGCTCCTGGCTGGTATCCCGGCGTGCGGTCTCTTCTTCACGCTGTGCGTTCCGATGCTCATGCAGGGCGGCTATCCTGCTCCGCTGGCACTCACGACGATCAACCAGTTTTCGGAAGTCGTCTTCATGTTCCTCCTCCCGATCCTTGCGGCCCGCTTTGGTCTGAAAAACGTGCTGCTCATCGGTATCGCGGCCTGGTTCCTCCGCTACTTCTGCTTCATGGAGCAGGTCTTCTCGCTCGCCCTGGTCGGTCTCTGCCTCCACGGTCTGGCCTACGCGTTCTTCTATGCCGCCTCCTACATGTACGGCGACAAAGTTGCGTCCGACGACATGAAAGCCAGCGTTCAGGGCCTCATCGCGACTCTCGTTCTCGGCGTTGGTCAGGTCTGCGGTTCCGTCCTCGCCGGTTACCTCATGTACACCTACCCCGCGCAGATGACCGAGTTCACCTACGAAACCGCTCCGGCTGCAGTCGCCGCTCCGGCTGATTCCGAAGCTGTCACAGTCGCTGCTCCGGCTGAAACCGCTGCTCCGGCTGATTCCGCTGCTCCGGCTGATTCCGCTGCTCCGGCTGATTCCGCTGCTCCGGCTGATTCCGCTGCTCCGGCTGATTCCG
>SUVI01000001.1 GCA_015062085.1 Planctomycetaceae bacterium | reverse complement strand
AGCGACGGCGTTGCCTTTTTAAGGTTGATTTTTTCGCCGTTTACGTAACAGGAAGCATTGATGATCGCATCTGCAATGAGGTCAGACGCGGCATGTTCGGACTTTCCAGCCTCTTCCTGATGATTGTGGATGATGTCCTGCCTGGACTTTGGAAGCTGTGCCACATTTTGGTGCTTTATGTATTTACGGATCTTCTCGGCAGATTCCAGCGACTCGTAGTACTGGTTCTCCTCCAGTACCATGATCGCCTTTCCCTGAGATTCCATCATCAGCCGTCCTTCTTCTTTATGAAAAGGATCCGTAGCGACTGTCAAAATACGCAGCAGCATTCCCCCGGTCTGTGTTCCAACCGCCCGTTCATCCACCATCTGGTCAAAGGCAAAGTCATACTTTTCATATCGAAACTTTTTGTTTGTATAGATGTCCGCGAAGATCTTTTCCGCAATTCGGTTCACTATTTCGGAAATGTTCACAGATGTATTTCGAATTTCACGCTGAATGTCCTGTTCTTCGTCAGTCAGGAAGTTGTAGACCGCGCCTGTTCTTCCGATATAGTTCTGGCTCATAAGACGATTCAGAGAGTTGCGGACCTGCTCGCGCATATCGATCTTGTCCAAGCGAATGTCGTCCGCCATCAAAATGACGATATTGTCCAGGTTCGCTTTCACGTCATCCACGTAACGTACCAGATAGAGGAGCTTCAGTACGTTCACATCCTGCGGCTCGATGCCGTCACCATTGTCGGCAGCACGTTCGCAGCGCTCGATCACCAAGCGAATGGAACTGTCAAGGAATGAATGGACGGTGTCATAGAAAAGATAGAAAGGTGCAAGTGCGTATTGGTCCTTATCCTGGATTTTTTGCGCGGCTTCCTGAAATCCGGACAGCATGGAGCGTTCGCCTCCGGAAAGGTGCTTGCCGGAGTTGCCGTGCTTGCGGATCTCGGCAAAAACCTTCTGCAGCAGAATAAACTGATACGGTACGAACGGAAAGTTTTTGGTGAATTCTTCCGCGTCTGAATAGCCTTTAATATCCCGAACAGCATCCGTGAAGGTGAACAAATTCCGCAGTACCGAGTCGTTTGTCGTGTACACATTCTCCAGCTCGCGGCCAGTTTTCTCGGTTTTTAAAAGGATACGCTTCTGAATGACCTCATCCGCAGAAGACGAAGAGAGGGAGAGCCGCGTTTTGAAACGGGCCTGGATCCGGGAGAACTCGTTTTCACGAGCTTTAATGATTTCATCGATGGCTTCCTGACCGGTACAGACCACCCAGACTTTGCCCCTGCACTCACTTCCGATCGTCTCTAGGAGAGATTGCAGATTGAGGAGCAGACTCGTATCGCCTCCGACATACTGTCCGACCTCGTCGATCATAAACAGAAGTCTGAAATCGTCCGGCTGACGGTCCACATACTCTTTGATCTCTGAAACAAGCTGGGCAATAGAGGTTTCAACGGTCTCTGTACCATTGAACCAGTTCCTTGCGGCCAGCTCGCTCATGCCAAGCACTTCGACCATAACCGCAACAAGATCATCCTCAATAAAATCAAAAGTGTCACGGGTTTCCAGCCAGGAGGCTCCGTTCTTCTCCTCGAAAACACGCCGGAATTCCTCGGTTTTACCCTGTTTGGCAATAAACTGTTCCAGTTTGGCGACTTTTAGGTCCTCGCCGTAAAATCCCAGATATTTGTAAAACATTTTGGCAAAGACACGAAGTACCGCGGTCTGGTCTTTCTTGATGGATCCTTCAATGTCGATGTTAAACAGGATCGTGTCGGTTTTCCCCTTCGTGGCATTGTCGATAAGCTCAAATGTGCCTGGATCGTCGGCAAATTTCTGACGGAATCTTTCCACGGTTTTTATGCCGTCCACCTCTCTGTTTTCCAGAAGATAAGAGAGCATTTTCAAGAAATGGGATTTACCGCTTCCGAAGAAACCGGAGATCCAAACTCCAATATCCGCGGTCGCCTCGCTAAAGGAGCTAACATAATTGGTGAAGAAAGAGTGGAAGTGCTTCTTCAGTTCTCTGGTGATGACATATTCATTCAGTTCCTGAACCAGAACTGCCTTTTCATCCTGATTAACTTTGACGACACCATTGATCTTGCGGTTAATATCGTCTTTGAACATCGATTGAATTCTCATGTGCGTTTCCTTTCAGTTGTACAAATTAAATGATTGACAGCGGTTATTGTTTCTCAAAATTTAAATCACATTGAATGCACGATAGTACGGATTTGACGTGAGTATATCAAACAGTTTTACATAATGACCATCGAAGGTCCCCGGATACATGACCAGTATCGGTACATCTGAAAAATGGGGCTGCATGGCATCCAGCAGAGCGTGGACCCGAATGAATGGAAATGCCTCTCCGACCCCCGTGAGCAGGACCACATCTCCCGGTTTATGGGGTTCGTAGTGCATTTTTCCGACGAACGCGGTATTGTTTGCGATACGCTTCATCTGATCCAGTATGAATTGTTTCCCTCTCTTCTCTTCTTGCGGAGGCACTTTGTCTGTGATCCGTTTGTCATCGCAGATGGAGAGGAATACCTTGTACAAATCGTAGACGATCAATCGGCATTTCAGATTCTGATCATCCGCCAATTTCTCGATAAAGTGTCTGACCGCCATTTCATTTTGGGGATCGTAGCAAAAAATACGGATATTCACTTCATTACTCAGACCTTTTCCTTCCAGAAACTCGGGTTTCTGGATCAGTGCCTTGAGACTGTCAAGCCGTTCCATTAAATGACTCATACGCACGCACTCCTTAATTCAGACAGTTAAAGGCGGGAAGTACCGATTCATGCCCCGACGTTCGAATGGCATTCTCCAGTAAAGGATCGATCAGCACCGGATTCAGACGGTTTGCTGCTGGACTGTCCAGATAGTCATTCTCTACAAGTATTTTCGCTAAAACTTGCTTTAATTTCGCCACGGTGCTTTGGCTCCACTCCGCGACCCAGTCATCCTGTTCCTGTAAACGCAGAAAAAAACGATTCAGATCGATCCTCCCAAATGACATATCCAACGATCTGTACTTTGCCCCTACGACGGTCAGCATAAAGTCCCAAACCAGCCGGTATTGGCGCATCATTGCGTAAAGACAGATCTGCTTGGAAACATTACTTGGCTGAGCAGCGATCGCCTTGACAAGGGAATGATCCTCTAGAGAATCAAGTCTGCGGAGACAGGTAAGCGCCATTGATTTTACGGATCTCTCTGTTGGGTATTGAAACAAATTCTCCTTGACGATCTGCTTGACTATCTCATCTTTGCCAAGTCCTTCACAGACCAGTTTTGCCGTGGTCCGTACCTCATAAAACAGGAACTGCTCCCGCGTGAGCACAGCATTATACGGACTCGCATGCCGCAAAGTGTTTTTGTCTTTTTTAATCATGTACATTATCCTTTTTCGAGAAGCGGCACTGTTTGTTATCTTTCGCACATCCCTACTTTAATGCGTCGAATCCGCCCTCTTCATGGAAACATCGCTTTCTTCAGGAAGCAACTCTATTTCCTATCACGACTTCCATCTGGTCAACTCCTGGAATTTAACCAGGCTCTTAGCCGGCAGCTTAGAATTATATCATATCCATGGCAAATCTCAAGCCCTAGCATTCACAAATACTAAATATTCTTCTGAATATCTTCTTTTAAAATGCGGAGCTGTCTCCAGAGATCGCTGGACCGCAGGAGATAGAGGCGATCAGCGAGCCGGTCATTGAGCCGGTCATTGAGCCTGTCATTGAGCCTGTCATTGAGCCGGTCATTGAGCCTGTCATTGAGCCTGTCATTGAGCCTGTCATTGAGCCTGTCATTGAGCCGGAGTCGGTGAAAATAGAGGAAGAAGGATCGGATCCGTCAGTTGAACCAGAACTGCAAGAAACCGCCGAGGCGATCCGTGAACAGAGTGTGGGATCCGCGGACGAGAGCGAGCGGGAGTCTTCGTTGGAGACTGCGGAAACGGAACTGAAGGTTGCCGCGGCATACTGTCCCAAGTGCTTCAAAAAACTTCGGCTGGACAAAGGGGATCTGGGGAGAAGAATACAGTGTGCAGCTTGCTGGAACATTTTTACTGTTCGGGAATCGATGTTGTGTGCTCCCGGATCACAGGAACAGATCGCGGATACGCTGGAATTGGCCATTGAGATACTGAAACAGACGGTTGACGTATTTTCGGAATGTGCCGAGAAACAGGAGTTTCAACCGCAGGGATCCCGGGTCTCCGCGGCATATTGTCCCAAGTGTTTTGGGAAACTTCACTTGGATGAGAGTGATTTGGGACGAAAAATGCAGTGCGGTGCGTGCTGGTACACTTTTACCGTCCATGAATCGATATGGAGTACTCTCGAACCGCAGGAAATGGCAATTGAGACGCTGGAGCAGACCGTCGAAACGCTGAAGCGAACCGTTGAGACGCTGGAACGGACCCTTGAGACGATGGAGCAAGCCGTTGAGAGACAGGAACTGGTCGTTCCGCTAGAGGATCAGGCTGTCAAGATGCTGATACAGGCGGCTAAGATACATGAACGGACGGCAGAACCGATGGAACAGACAATGGAGACGCTGGAATTCGCGGAGGCGATACTGGAATTGTCTGTTGATATACAGGAACTGGCGTTTAAGACTCAGGAACAAATGATCGAGCCGCTGAAAACCGTCCTAGTAACCGATACGGCTGCCGACGCACTGGAGCCAATGGAGTACGCGGAGGAATTCGAGACGGAGGAATTCGAGACGGAGGAATTCGAGACGGAGGAATTCGAGACGGAGGAATTCGAGACGGAGGAATTCGAGACGGAGGAATTCGAACCGGAAGAAATCGAACCGGAAGAAATCGAACCGGAAGAAATCGAACCGGAAGAAATCGAACCGGAAGAAATCGAACCGGCGGATGTGCGCGAGTTGGTGCGCGAGCTTTTGAGGACACATTTTCAGTTTGGGATCCTGCCGAACTATCGGACCCATCTGAATCGTCTGCGGCAGCTTGCGGAGGGGAGGATACCGGAGGAGGTCGACTTGCCGGAGCTGATCCGTTCTTTGGGGGTGACCTGCGGAGAACGTGTCTATATCCTGACCGACGAAACAAAACAGATCCTGAACGAAAAGATCCGCGGTCTCCGTGAGAGCGGGCAGCGCATGGTCTATTTCTCCGAACTGTATGAAAAAGAACTGGACGAGTTTGACCGGATGAACATCGTTTCTTGGGACCTGCTCCAGAAATATTGCAGTCAGTCAGTCAGTCAGTCAGTCAGTCAGTCAGTCAGTCAGTCAGTCAGTCAGTCAGTCAGTCAGTCAGTCAGTCAGTCAGTCAGTCAGTCAGTCAAGAATCGTACATTTATCCAGAGTATATTCTATTTGAAAAGAATCTGACGCTTGAGCAGATCGTTCGCGACTGTTTTTTTCAGGAACCTGTTTTATCATACGAACAGCTTCAGGAACGTCTTCCGTACATTCCGCTTGAGAAGATCAAGTGGGTACTGCAAAAATACCCGGAGTATCTCCACGTTTCGACCAGAGTCTACACGCATCGTGAGATGATCGAGTTTTCTTCGCAGGAACGCGATGCTAATTTAAAGTGTATCGAGCAAGAGATCCGGGAGAACGGTTTCTTTTCGCTCGCGAGTCTTGAGCTCACCGAAAGTCTTGAATGGAACGCGGATCTGTCGGAAACTGCGCTGCGTGAGTATTTTTATCAGGAATACGCAGCGGAGCTGTATGAAAGATCCGGGAACGTTTTGACTCCCAAAGGCGTGAAAATGAGCGGATACGATGTTTGCAGACGTTTCTGCCTTAAGCATGACGAGCTGACGTTCCAGGAATTGCGGGATTTTGAGGAAGGCGTCTACGGCCCAAAGAGTAACCTGATCCTGCAAGCGGCATTAGAGGTGATGCTCCGGGTCGATGAGAATCGGTTCGTTGCTTGTTCCTGTGTGAATTTCGATATTGAAAAGGCGGACCGGGCGATCGAGCAATTCATGTATGATGCGGATGTGATCCCGCTTCAGGAGATCGACAGTTTCATGCCATTCCCATTCATCGACGGTATACCGTGGAACTCGTTCCTTTTGGAGAGTTACTGTCGGCTCGTCAGCGTGAAATTTGCGTTTTTCAGCCGTTCGGCAACCAGTCAGCACGCGGGTGCGATCGTTCGCCGCTCCGCAGGATTTACTTCTCTGGAAGAAGCACTGGCCGCGGTGTCTGAGGCTTCACTGACGGAGCTTGACGCTGAAACCATCGGAAAATATTTAGTGGAAAAGTGTTTTATTTGCCGTCGGGGAATTTTTGTTGAAGAAATCGCCAAAGCTGCACAGGTCTTGCGGACCAGGAAAGAAATGAGGAAATAAAATGTACGCTTACACATATGATCCGGAGACGGGCGGGATCCTGCTGAACGACAGCACGCCGCTTTTTTCCAAGGAACCGCGGCCGGTGTACGCGAGAGAGATGGATATTCTGGGTTTCGACCAGCAGTGGAAATATGACAAACAGGACGATTTTCCGTACATGTGGGCAGAATCCAACGTCTACTGGTATCGGGGAGTTCAGGCTGCCAAAACACGCGGCGGGTCGCTATATGTGAAACCAGAAATCGAATATCTGTCCGATGCGGATGGGAAACTGGCGGTTCCGGAGGGTGAGACGCTCCAACCGGTCGATCTGGAGACGATGTGTGAAAAAAATCGGGGATTATTGGATGTTCTCGAACAGATGACGGTCAAAAAGATCTTCGACGTTTACAAACGGTACCGCAAAAAGCTCGACTGTTTCCACGTCGCGTTTTCCGGCGGAAAAGACAGTATCGTTCTTTTGGAGCTGGTCAAAAAAGCACTGCCGAAAAGCAGTTTTGTGGTCGTTTTCGGTGATACAGGGATGGAATTTCCGGACACATACGATGTGATCGACCGTGTCGAAACACAGTGCCGAGAGGAAAAGATCGAGTTTTACCGAGCCGCCTCACACCTCCAGCCGGAAGAAAGCTGGCGCCTCTTCGGCCCCCCCTCCCGCGTCCTCCGCTGGTGCTGCTCCGTGCATAAATCGACCCCGCAGGTCCTTAAATTGCGTGAGATCCTCAAAAAACCGGATTATCAGGGAATGGCATTTGTGGGGGTCAGGGCACATGAGAGTATATCTCGCGCGGACTATGAATACGAAAATTACAGTACAAAACAGAAAGGACAGTATTCGCATAACGCAATACTTGAATGGTCTAGTGCTGAAATTTGGGCCTATATGTATATACACGATTTAATGATCAGTGATGCCTATAAATTCGGCAATGCCAGAGTTGGCTGTATTTTTTGTCCAATGTCGCTAAAAACCGACTATTTAAAGAATTGTATTTATTCATCAACGATTTCACCTTTTATTGAAATTGTTGGAGAAAATTACACTCCGGAAAATATTGCAAATGGTTATTGGTGTGCACGAAAAAACGGAACTGCATTAAAGGGAGTAACGGAGAAGTGCATTGAATTCATTGAGAACGATGAATACATTATAGAAGTACAAAATCCAACCACGGATTGGCGTGAATGGATAATAACTCTTGGTAATATCCCATTTCATTATCAGGTGATAGAAACATCGTTGGGATATATTGTAAAATTCGACAAAAAAAATCTTAAAGAATATCCCAAAGAAACAGGTATTTTCAAAAAGATTTTTCACAAAGCCGCCTACTGTGTAGGTTGTCGAGTATGTGAAACAAACTGTCGGCACGGAAACATTTCATTTAACGGTAATCATGTACACATTAGTAAATGTATACATTGCCAAGAGTGTAATCAACTGGACGGCGGATGTTTGGTTTATAAATCACTGAAATATCCATCAGACAAAGGAGGAGGTACCATGGAAAATAACAAACCAATCGATGTATTTAACAGCCATGCCCCAAAAACGGAATGGTTTGAAGAATTCTTTGCCCAAAAAGACAGTTTTTGGAGTGAACATTCATTGGGAAGCGAACAGATCGCACGATTTTCAAAGTTTCTTCATAGTGTCGAGATGGCAATTAATAAAAAATTTAGCCCATTTGCCGAAAAAATGGAGTCGATCGGGTGGAATAGTGAAACTTCCCAGGGATTATTACTTGCCAATGCCGCATATCATCCCCAAATCAATTGGTATATTCAAAACCTTCAAACCGACGTGCAATTTGCCCGTGCTGACGTAGAACAAATGCTCATCGCTTATGGGGTCAAGGAAAAAAGCAAGTCCATTAGCAATATTATTCGTGCGTTTGTTCGTCTTTGCGACCTTCCTCTCGGCACGGTGCTGAATTTCGGTGTGGTAGAGAAGTCGGGAAAAGAGGAGTATTTGACGCGAACGAAGACGTGTGTGTCGGACGCGCGGGTGATTTTGTATTCGCTTTATAAGTACGCGGAGGCGTGTGAGGGGTACTATCAGTTTTCGCTTGCACGTCTGATGGATAACACGGTCGAGTCGGCAGGCGTGAGTCCTGCGCAGATATTTGGGCTGGACCGTGATGAAATGGAACAGTTTCTGAATGCAGCCAGTGTGAAATACCCGGAATTTATCCATGTGTCGTTCACACACGATCTAGACAAGATCGATCTGCGTGAAGATAAAAGCTCACAAGATGTTCTCACTCTGTTTTAGAAAGGAATAGTCATGAATAAATACAGCGATTACCTCGAAGTCGTCGATTTTCCGTCGGAGATCAACGAACACTCGGTCAAGGACCCCTCTTTCCGTTGGCAGGATACGTTTCCACACAAAACGTTCATCGATCTTCTCAAGGCCGCGGAGCGAATGCTGGGACGCGCAACGAGCAGCGACCGGAAAAGTATCTGGATCGAAGGTGCGTACGGCACGGGAAAATCACGTATTGCGTGGGCATTGAAGACGCTTCTGGAGTGCAGCGGCGAGGAGTTGAAAGAGTACTTTAACGAGTATGATGACCTTCGCCGTGAAACGGATCTGCGCGACCGGCTTCTGGGGCACAAGCGGGGGAAGATCGTGACGGTGTACCGCTATGGATCCAGTGAGATCAACAACATTCGCGATCTTACCATGGCGATCTACGAAGAAACGTCCAAGGCACTGAAAAGGGCGAAATTGGAGTTCTGCGGTGCCGATACCCTGCGCGGAAGTATCCTGAAATGGCTCGAACTTCCGGCGAATCAGGAGTATCTTGCCGCACTGATCCGGATGCCGGAAAATCAGATGCTCGGCAGCCTTGCGGGGAAAAGTATCGAGGGGATCATCGAGCAGTTGAAGAATCCGAACTGTACGGTACAGTCACTGGTACAGGACCTCCAGAAACTCGGTGATGCGCATGGGATCACGATGTTTTCACGCACGATGGATGACCTGAAAGAGTGGCTGAAGAAGGTGATCTCGGAGAATGGTCTGAAAGCGATCGTGTTCGTGTGGGATGAGTTCTCTGAGTTCTTCCGGAAAAATCAGAATGAAATGGCCGGGCTCCAAAAACTCGTCGAACTGACGTCCGAACAGCCGTTTTATATGGTGATCGTGACGCACGACAGTATGTTTACGGAAACGGATAAGGAGGGTAAAAAGATCCGCGACCGATTCATTTCGAGCAAGATCGAACTTCCGGATTCCATCGCCTTCGACCTGATCGGGCACGTTATCCACGTGAGATCCGCTCTGCAGGACGAATGGTCCGCGATCCTGAACGGGGGCAAGGATTGTTATGGTCTGAAAGATATGATGATCGAATCCTGCAAGAAAGTCGCGGAGATCGTTTGGAAAGATCCGCAAAAAGGGAAAGATACCCTTGCCCGGATGCTGCCTTTGCACCCCATGGCGGCACTTTTGCTGAAGTACATTTCCGAAAACTTCGCCTCGAACCAGCGCAGTATGTTCAACTTCATCAAGAATACGAATGATGAGGAAGCGTTTCAGTGGTTCATCAATAATCATTACCCGGACAATGAGGATATTCTGACGATCGATCATCTTTGGAACTTTTTCTATGAAAAAGGAACGGAGGATCACGGAAGCGGAATGGGACGAAGCAATCTCGATACGCGGATCCGCATGATCCTCGATACCTACATGATGAAGCATGAGGGACTGGACCGGGAAGAAAAACGCGTTCTGAAAACGGTCCTGATGATGCAGGCGATCAATGAAAAAATGGGGAATCAGCTTTCGCTGTTCCAGGCGACGGAGGAAAATCTGAAACTCGCGTTCGAGGGATGCGGCCAACTGGCCGACCGGCCTGTGAATATCGCCAAAGCACTCGTGAACCGGAATATCCTTTTCAGGAAAGAGCTGGGAAAAGGAGTCTTTGTTTTCGCCGCCTCCGCAATGTCTGCCGACCAGGAGAAAGTCGATAAAGAAAAAAAGAAAAAGATGGAGACCTCAACGGCCGAGCTGGCTCAGCTGGGGAAATTTGAGGAGGAATTCAAGAATAGATTGACTCTTTCGCAACGGTGCCGATACACGGTCACGGTGGTCACCTCGCAGAATTTCACGCAGAAGATCAACGCACTCTCCAATCCGCCTTCAAAAGACACGCCGGAATACAGGATCCCGGCCGTCCTTGCGGTCGCGCGCACCCGAGATGAACGGAGTTCTCTGACAAAAGCGATCCAGGGGGCACTGGGAGATGAACGCTACCGTTCGCTCGTATTTATCGACGCTTCCGACTCGCGGCTCCTGGATGAGAAGTTTGAAGAATGGGCGCGATATTGCGCGGAAGCCGTGAATTTACGGAGTATCGACCGAAAAAGCGCGGATAACAACGACCGTTTGGCAGGAGAGATCCTGACGAATTGGCGTAAAGAGATCGAAAACGGTATTTTCAAGGTCTACTCGTTTGAAGATCCGTCCGGCCAGAATTGCCAATGCATCGCGGATGTGACGAACGCTTTGGCGTGGATCGTCGTAAAACGTTTCCCGCTTTCACTCGACAGCGTTCCGATGACTGAGGCGATGTGGGGGGTGTGCAGCTCAGTCCCCAAAAAAGTCGTGGATCTTGGTATTCGCAGGAATTCCGGCAGTATCGTGTCGGTCAAAGTGGTCGAATGGGTACGGGGAAATGAGACGGATCTTGAGAAATTGCAGCAAAAAGTGGACGCGTTACTCGAAGAAGGTTTCCAGAAAGTTGGGCGTGTGGAGATCAGTGACATTTTCGGCCTGCTGATCCAAAACGGTTTCATGCCGTGCAATTTTTACGCATACCTGACGGGGTATTTGCTGCGGAACTGCGCGGACAGTAAATATCGCTGCACGGACGGCGAAAGCAGCTCGCAGATGACGGAAGAAAAGCTGGCAGAGATCGTCGCAGAAAACATCAAGCACCACTTCCAGCCAAGTAACCGCTACAAAGAGAAATCCATCGAGGTCCTGTCGCCGGAACAGGCAGCGTTCATACGCTTTGCCAAGAATGTGTGGAATATCGACGGTCGATCGATCGAATCGGTCACGCGGCAGCTCTGCAGCAAGCTGAAAACGCTGCAATTTCCGATCTGGTGTCTTAAGGAACTGGACCGCCCGAACTGCACGCAGTTTTTGGAGCTGCTTGCCGGTTTCGCGAATTCCAACAACAGTAAAGATCAAAGCTCCACGGCAGAGATCGCCTCGAAACTCGGCCGCCTGCTGAACGAGAAGCCGGAACTTGAGAAAACGGCCGCGGAACTCTTGACTGCGGAAAACGCACGCAAGGGAATGAAAGCGTTTTTGACGCATTTCGAAGGCGGAAGGATCCTTGAACTCGCGAATAAACTCCGCGTTCCGGATGTTTTGCGTGATGTGCAGGAACTCTTCCGAAACGAAGCTCTTTGGCTGTGGGATCAAGGCGTCGGTGAAGATGAGATCCGAAAACTGCTCACGAGTTACCGGATCATGGAACTCAGCAGCCGGTTTTTGGGGACGACTCCCAATTCTCTTACGGAGTGCTTCAAGGAATGGCGTGAAAAACTTCGGACGCTCAAGATCCCGTGTGCGATCCTGATGTCAGAACGTGCCGAGCTTAAAGTGTTTCTCGGTTTCCTTAAGGAGATCGCTCTTCATGGAAAACTTTCCTACGAGAGCGAGCAGAAATTCATGACGCAGCTGGAGACCCGCGCAGACGCCCTCGAGGAACTGTTCACCAACCGGGTGCAGATATTCCGGCAGGTCTACGATCTTCACCTCCAGCAGCTCGATGATGAATCGATCCACAAGATCTACGCGAACATCGGGCACGATCTGTTCCTGAAAGAGAGGAATGAAGCGGATACGCAGGTCGAATACCATGCGGAAAAGGTTCAGCATGAACAGGCATCATCGAATGTGCGCCGGCTTTGGAAAGATCTTACGGGGACAGACACTCCCTACGCCTGGTCCCAAAAATACCGTACGCCGATCGTGATCATGGTTCCGGAAGAAGAACGCGAAAAAACGAAACGCATCTTTGATATTTTGAATCGAAAAAATCATGATTCGCAGGAGCTGCAGGATGTGCTGGACTTTCTGAACGCACCGCCCAAATTTATGGAAGTACTGACCGACCAGACTCAGATCGATGCGGCATTCCAGAAGTATATCGTCGGTAAATACCAGCTTCTTCTCCAGGATCCCAATGAAGTTCGCGATTACCTTTCCGGGAAACTCACCGTTTATTGCTATGCGTGGTTTGATTCGGACAGTGTGCGTCGTGCGGTCGAAACACTCGCGCGAAAAAAGTACGACAACTCCGGCTGCGCGCGGGTCCAGGATCGTTTTGCCGATTTCAGCGAAGCGCAGATCCGTTCGCTGTTAAATTGGGTCGTGCAGAATTCCGTAGACGCGGGCATCCGGATCCTTACGGAGTATGAGGGGTAGCAGAACGTGAAAGAATCCAGTTTAAACGAAACGGTCCTTCAGATCCAAAATTACCTTGAGGGACCGTCCCGAATGCCGTTTTTTGTGTCGGTGGAGACTATGGAGGACTACAGAGCCGTCCTGAATGCCTTCCCGTCACGCAAGGATGTTCGCGTCAGTGCTTTTTGTGCCGGAGAGGATCTTCCGCCGGATTGGGATCGGCTTAAAGACTGGCTCAAGGAAAACGATGCCCCAGAGGAGCATTTTCTTTTGGGCGCAGGAGAGAGTGTGCGTTTTTCTCCAGACATAAATCCGTTTTTGAGACTGAAAGACCTCTGGCTTTCCCATAAATTGGTCGTGATCTGTCGGTTCTCTCGGCATTTTCTTGAAAAAATGTGTACCTTAGATCCCAAATTTAATGGAAAACGAGTCTGTTTTTTGCAGCCGACCTCGGAAGAAGCGCCCATTTCGGTCACTCAGTTTCTCATTGGGTCGTCGGAAAACGCGGAAAATGGGTTTCAGAAACTTCTGGAGGCGTTAGAATCCGGTCGGACGGGGAATTTGTGCGTTTTGAGCAGCCTGCCCTTTTTGAAGGTACAGGATCGGGTCCGATCTGTGTTTGAATATCTTCGCTGGCAAGATCCGTCGTTTAACGCTCGGCAGGAATGGCTTTCCGAAAAACAGTGGGAAGAATTTCAGAAAGATCCGGATCTGGAGCTTGCGGAAACGGGGTCCTGGCGTCAGTTTTTAGCACTGAAGCTCCGAAAGAAGAAAAACGAGGCGTCGTATCTTGAATTCGCGGCCGAAAAATGTGCCAGTGCGCAGGATTTTCCGAAGCAGCTCCAGACGGCACTGCTTCAGCTTCCCCATCATGATGAACGTTTTCCTCAAATGTACCAGGAGCGTAAAAAACTTCTGCGCGGCAGAGAGGAAGGGATCCGGACGTACTTGGAAAGTACCAAATTCAGGAAAGAAAACAGGATCTTTTACCTTACGGACCAGACACAGCTGGAACGCCAAGCGATCATCGGCTCTCTGGAAAAGAAGGAAACGTTTCCCGCGGAACTCCGAGACATTTACCCCGCACTTCATGCCTGGCTTGCCGAGTATGATTTTTCCGGCGTTTTGCAGGAAGAGCTGAGACAGCTTCTCGTGTCGTATTTTAAGGAATACAAACGCCTGAAACTTACCAATCAGCTGACTCCGGAATTTCTGCATCAGGTCGAAGAATTGGCGCATCGCCGACCGTTCAATCAGCTTCCGACCCGCGGAGCCGTACTGGGCCGTTTTTTGAGCGCTCCGCATCGCACGTTCCTGATTTGGGTCGATGCACTGGGGGTCGAGTATCTTTCGTTCCTGCAATCTCGGGCGAATGATTTGAAATTCCGAATGAAAACTCACATCGTTCGGGCGGAACTGCCGACGCTGACCAAATTTAATGATGACTTCTTTAACGCGCAGGAATACGCGTGGCCTGAAGAGCATCGGGAAAAGGAAGGGCGTCTCGATAAATTAAAGCATATGCGAAACGCAGATGCCGGGTACATCGAAGAAGAGTTAAGGATACTCGATGATGTGCTGAAACGGGTCTGCGACCGTCTAGAGTGCGGGAAATATGACCGAGTCCTGATCGTTTCAGATCATGGCGCCAGCCGTCTAGCGGTCTTGAATGAACACGAAAACCGATGGGAAATGTCGGAAAAAGGAAAGCATTCCGGCCGATGCTGTCCGCAAAACGAGATGGATGAAAAACCAGATCTTGCCTCGGATGGAAATGGCTTCTGGTCGCTTGCCAATTACGATATGTTCCGCGGCGGCCGAAAAGATACGTGTGAAGTTCACGGCGGCGCGTCGCTTGAAGAAGTCGTCATTCCGCTGATCGAATTGACTTTGGATTCGGAACAGGAGGTGGAGATCCAACTCGAAAGTCCGAAGATCAAAGCTGGGGCGCGTACTGTCGCGAAAGTGCGCTTTTTTTGCCTCACGCAGTTCGAAATGCCGTACCTGAAGGTCAATGGATCCTTTTATCCTGTCCAGAGCGACGGCGAAAAATGGTTTGAATCGGTCCTGCACGACCTGAAAAAACCTGGCACGTACCGAGCGGAACTTTATGATAATGACTCACTGCTTACCTGTTTTGACTTTGAGATCGAGCAGGAAGGAATGAAGAAGATAGACTTCTTTGGTTTGAAAAGGAAAAATACCTGATGATCGAAAAACTGCGCAGTCATTTTGATGCCATGGTCGTATTTAAGGATCTGAAAAAAAACAACTTTTTTTCAGCCTTGAGTCTTCCTTCATTTCTCCGCGACTGGCTCACGGACCGTTTTGCGGATGAAAATGGAGAATTCGACCAAGAGGAATTAAGTGCATTCGTTAAGGAAAACATTCCCCGTAAAGAGGATTGGAAAGGGATCAAGGACCGCATTATGAGGAATGAGTGGGTCACGATCCTGGCAAAGGTCTCCATTAATATCGACATTCAGACGAACAGCCGGACCTTTTCCCTGCCGGATTACGGTGTGACGGGCAAAGAAACGGTCATCGAGGATCCCGTTTGGGCTGCATGCAGTGAAGAGCTTCTGAAAAGCGAAGACACGTGGGGGATCATTCAGCTCGGCTACCGACCTCCTAATGATCTTGTAAGACCGCGTCAGCCCGGCAAGATCCGTCTGATGGAGTTTCAGAATTTCTGTCCCTACGAAGTTGAGCTGGACTACTACAAAGAGGTCCGAAATGAATTCAGCATCAAGGAATGGCTGAATGTTCTGCTCGGCGCGGTGGACTACAATGCGGACGGCTATGAGGATGATGAGGCAAAATTGACGATGCTCACACGCCTTCTTCCGTTTGTGGAGAAACGCCTGAATCTGGTGGAGCTTGCTCCGAAAGGGACCGGGAAATCGTATCTTTACGGCCGCGTCAGCCGTTTTGGCTGGCTTTCAAGCGGCGGGGTCATGAGCCGTGCGAAGATGTTTTACGACATTTCCAGATCCAGGCACGGTCTGATCGCGGAAAATGATTTCATCGTTTTGGATGAAGTCCAGACGATCTCTTTTCCGGACGTCAATGAAATGCGCGCCGCGCTGAAAGGGTACATGGAATCGGGTGAGTATACCGTCGGAAACATCAGAGGAAATGCCGATGCGGGAGTCGTTTTGTCCGGAAATATTCGGAAAGAAACGATGGAAATGGAAGGCATGACGGACATGTTTCAGGAGCTTCCGGACGTTTTCCACGAAAGTGCTCTGATCGACCGGTTTCATGGTTTCATCAAGGGCTGGAAGATACCGCGCATGCACGATGACTTGAAGATCTCCGGCTGGGCGCTGAATTCCGAGTATTTCTGCTCGATCCTTCATCTCCTGCGCAGCGACACCTCCTACCGGGCGATCGTGGATCAGCTCGTTCACGTTCCGCCGGCTGCTGACACGCGTGATACGGAGGCGGTCAAACGTCTGGCAACTGCCTGGCTCAAGCTCCTTTTCCCCAATGTTCGCTGTCCGCAGGATATTTCTGCCCGAACGTTCAATCACTACTGCCTGAAACGCGCCTGCGAAATGCGGGCCATCATCAAAAGACAGCTTGGGATCATGGACTCGGAGTATCGCGGAAAAGACATTCCCGAATTTTCCATCAACGATTTTGAGGTTTCCAATGAAGCGGACTGAATCCCATTCCTGCCGTGTCTGCGCCAAGACTCCTTTAACCAAAAATGAGCTTGGACTGACCAAAAAACTGATCGATACGAAGGCGTCCGAATTTTTCTGCCTGGATTGTCTTGCGGACTATCTGGAGGTCACTCCGGAGGAATTGCTTGACAAGATCGAGGATTTCAAACAGGAAGGCTGCAAACTGTTCTCATGAGTACTTCGCGACCGTTTATTTACGCAGACCATGCCGCCTCAACACCGTTGGCTCCGGAAGCATGGGAAGCGATGAAACCGTTTTTGCTCGATAATTTCGCGAATCCGTCGAGCCTTTACGCTCTCAGCCGACCGGCCAAAAAGGCGTTAATGGCTGCGCGGGAGACGATCGCGGAGTGTCTTGGAGCGGAGCCGGACGAGATCCTTTTCACTTCAGGAGGAACGGAAAGCGACAATTGGGCACTGAAAGGTTCCGTTCCGCTTGAGAATGCGGCAGGAAAAACGTCTTTTGTGACGTCAAAGATCGAACACCACGCCGTTCTGCGGACTTGCCGGGCAGTGGAGGGAATGGGTGTGTCGGTCGATCATTTACCGGTAAACGGACAGGGAGAGATCCTTCCAGAGGTCCTGAAAGAACGGATCTCCGGCGATACGCGGCTGGTGTCGGTGATGCTGGCGAACAACGAGATCGGAACCATTCAGCCGATCCGGGAACTGGCAGAGATCGCGCACGCGCATGGTGCGGTTTTTCACACGGATGCAGTTCAGGCAGTCGGACACATTCCGGTAAATGTGCGGGAACTTGGCGTGGAACTGCTCTCCGCTTCGGCACACAAATTCAATGGACCGCGCGGAGCGGGTTTTCTGTATGTGAAACGCGGAACGCCTTTGACTCCGTATTTGGACGGCGGAGCGCAGGAATTCGGAATGCGTGCAGGAACGGAAAACACAGCTGCGGTCGCGGGAATGGCCGCGGCTTTGAAAAAGAACTGCACCGAGATGAAAGAAACTGCCGCGCATCTTCGAGAACTTGAAAAACGCCTTTTAACGCTTCTCGCGCAGTCCGGCCAGCCATTCACACGGAACGGCGGAAGGAGGCGTCTGCCTGGGCTTTTGAGTCTTTCTTTTCCAGAAAAAAACGGTGAAGCACTCCTTCACCGTCTTGACCTGCATGGCATCTGCGTTTCAACAGGGGCTGCGTGTGACAGTCAAAAAACGCAAACTTCTCACGTTCTCACTGCGATCGCTCTTCCTGAGCCGCTTGCAGTTGGTACCCTCCGTGTTTCGTTTGGCCGAGAAAACACACTCTCGGAAGCGGAGACCATCGCGCAGCGTCTTGACCGGCTCCTAAAGATGCAGGATCCCGTGTTTCGGCCATCGTCTTCAAGCGAGGTCATTCTTTTTCGACCATCATGACGGTGTACTTGAGTTTCACGGACATTTTCCCGTTCACGGTGACCGTTCCAGCCATTTGGAAAGCGTTGGAGTAGAAGTCTTCCAAGTCTGCCTGAATGAGGATGGTTTCACCAGGACGCACGATCTGCCGGAAGCGAATGTCGCTCATTTTTGCCACGACCGGCATCTTGCCTGCGAACGATTTGGTATCAGACTCCATCTTCTTCGCAAGAAAGACGGCTCCAGCCTGGAGAGCGGACTCGCAGAGGAGAACGCCCGGCACGAGCGGAAAATCCGGATAATGCCCCTTAAAGAAATCTTCTTCGCCCGTAAAGGTTTTTCGGCAAACGATCCGATCTTCCGTGACTTCGTCGATCTCGTCGATAAAAAGAAACGGGTCTCTGTGCGGGATGGCGTTCATGACTTCCGTGCGGTCCATTGATCTTCTTTCCTCCGATCTTCCAGTTTCTCTAAATTTTTTCAAATTTCTTCCAAATCCCTGATTTTCAAAGCCGCCGGCAGTGTTACCGGTTGACTTCGAAGCAGATCCCGAGCTTATGGAGAGCTTCGATTTTGATCTGACGCACTCTTTCCCGCGTGAGATTGAGTTTTTCTCCCACATCTCGCAATGTGTGTACCTGTTTACCGTCAAGTCCAAAGCGGAGCCGCAGTACTTCAGCTTCGCGTTCCGTCAGATTGTTCAGCTCTTTCGCCAGATATTCCAAGTTGCTTTTCTCGATGGCGATCTCTTCCGGCGTACGGACCCGTTCATCTACGAGCATGAATTCCATCCCGTTGCCGTCGACGGTTTCCTGGCTTGAGGCGGTTTTCATGGAATTCAATGCACAGAGGATCTTCTGAATGTCGTTCCGATTGATACCGATGCGCCGTCCGATCTCTTCCGGACGGGGAGTCCGCTGGAGCTGCTCTTCCAGAATAACGGCCTCGCGAAGCCACTTGGTCATGTACTCCGCAATGTACGTCGGGATCTGAATGGTCCTCGTCATGTTCACGAGAGCACGGCGGATCCTCTGATGGATCCAGTAACTCGCAAACGTCGAAAAACGCGCACCTGCGTTATGCTCGTAACGGCTCGCCGCCTTGATCAGACCAAGATTTCCCTCTTCGACGAGGTCATCCAGAGGGCAGCCTTTCCGCACATACTTGCGCGCAATGTTTACGACGAGACGAAGGTTAGCCGCAATGAGCATATCACGGGCTTCTTCATCACCCAGCATCACACGCTCTGCAAGCTCCTGCTCTTTCTCGGCCGTTAGAAGGTCCACTCCATTGATGTCCTTCAGATAAATGTCCATACAGCTTCGGGAGAATTCCCTTACATCCTCGTCGTCCCTGCGAAATTTTTTTCTTTTCTTCATGAAGTCCCTCTTCTACTTCAAGAGATCAACGCCGTCGCAAGGAAACCAGCTTTTCCTTTCTGCGACGCACATCTTGGAGTAAAATTACGAGAAATCGGTTTTTCCCCTCGTACAGGCGGAAATTGCGACCACATTTCTCACAGACGGCATCCTCCTGAATACACGTCTGCCGCATCAAACAGCTATTTTTCCCATTGGCCATTTCGAGCGATAAGTAGATTTTATCATAATTTTGGAAAACTTCAATCAATTTTTTGTTTTTTTTGCGAATTTTGCCAAAATAAATTTTTTAAAGTGATGAATTTAATACATGTATCGATTTTAGTGGATTTTCTGTTTTGTGGTATTTTGTGCGTTTTTTGTTTTTTGAGGGGTGGAGCGTCGGAGACTTGCCATATTTAGGGCCAAAAAACCTTTGCAGAGTGTAAATCTCCGGAAAGACGCAAATTTTCACAAAAAATTTCGGAAAAAATCTCAAAAAAAGAGGGGAACGGCTTGCAATTCCTGTCAGACACTCTATAATTGAGAGAAAGGTAAGCGATTTGCAGAACCAGTCAGTTCTTTCCGGAAAGGTTTCCTTCATGAAACACGGCCTGAAATTTTCATTCGTTTTGACGGGTTTCGTTTCCGTCTTTTTTGTTTTACAGAGTCTCCATGCACAGGGAGTTCCTAGCGTTCCGCGTCTGGATATGGGGCCAACTGCCGCAGTTGGAGCGAAAGCGGGAGCGAAAACGGAGGCTGAAGTCGAAGAAACGGAACGTTCAGAAGCTGCAGCGCCGGGCACGGTCTCGAAGAAAAAGGCATCTCGTTCCGGAGTCTCGAATCCTGCTGCGGTACGCTACCAAAAGGCTCAGGAAGCCTACAAAAAAGCAGTCCAGAATGTGCGCGAGCTGCAGAAGCAGTACGTCAAGCTGGAAACCGACGAAGAGGAACGCGAGGAGATCGGTGAGAAACTTCAGAAGTATGCGGATTTTCTGACGAAGCTGCACCCGAAGCTCATGGACTATGCCGAAGAGGCGTGGAATGAAGCGCCGTCGCGGGATCCGGAGATGCTCCGTGTGATCGTGGAGGTTTTGGAAGTTCGATTGGCGATGGAAGAGTACGAACGTGCCTCGAAGATCTTGGAAGGGCTCTTTGCGCAGAATGTACAGGACATTTTGCCGGATCTCTACGATGCTGCGGGTGAGACGGCGTTCATGCTGAATCAGTTTGAAAAGGCGGGAAAATACTTTGCAGAAGCTGAGGCGAAAAACGTTTTGAGCGAGCGCTGCAAGGCTTTCCAGAAAGACTTGGTCTACTATCGGACGGCGTGGGCAAAAGAGTCTGTACTGCGGGAGCGGGACAAAACGGCGGGGGACCTGCCTCGCGTGGAGCTTGAAACGACGAAAGGGGCCATCGTACTGGAACTTTACGAGAACGAGGCGCCGAATACCGTTGCGAACTTCATCTATCTGGCGGAAAAGGGCTTTTACGACGGACTGTATTTTGAGCTGGTCGTTCCAGGGCTGTTTGCCGAATCCGGGCGCTCGATGGAGACTCTGGACGGTGGCCCGGGATATGCGATCCGCGACGAATTTGACGAGAAGAGCATGCGGACTCACTATCGCGGAACGGTCAGCATGGCCAATGCTGGACCGAATACTGCCGGATCGCGTTTTTTCTTGTGTTTCACACCGATGCGGGAAATGGACGGTAAATTTGTCGTTTTCGGGCGTGTCGTCAAGGGAATGGACGTTCTGTCGCAGCTTCAGCGGATCGACCCGGCAAATCCGGATCCGATGGCTGAGCCGGATCAGATCGTCAATGTGCGCGTCATTCGGAAACGTGACCATAAATATCGTCCGAAAGTGCTGAAGATCGTGACGGAGGAAGAGAAAGCAGAAGCAGAAGCGGCGGAGAAAGCCGCTAAATCGAAAAAGAAGAAGGGGGCGAAATCGCGTACCGCATATTAAGCGGATCTTGTGCGCCAAACAGACACCGTGCGGTCAGGTGGTTCTAGAGAGCTTCCGGCCGCGCTGTTTTAAGATGGTCGTTCGGGGGGGGGATTTCTTTCCTTTTTTCTCCATTTCTTTCCATTTGTGACGGCTCAGAATGAGTAAAGGGGAGAAATATGCAAGAAAATGCCTAAAATGTCGCTCCCCCCCCTCGCAGGAATATCTGAATCTGGTAAAATAGGATGGGTCTTGCGTGGAAATTTTTTCACGCTGGACGGAACGGACTCCTTTCATTCTGAGGAATGGAAAAGGAAACGCAGAAACACTTTCAGACAGGCTTGAAACCGATCCAATGCCAGAACCGAAAACGAAAAAAAAGAGAACCGCTCCATCTGAAAAAGAGCTGATCGCACTGGAACGCACAATGCCTCACAATTTGGATATGGAGCGCGGTATCCTTGGGAGCATCCTTCTCGACAATTTGGTGTTGGATGACATTCAGCAGGTCGTTCGCGAGGATGATTTTTACCTAGATGCGCACCGTATTCTGTATCACCATCTGCTTGAATTGCACAATTCGGGCAAAATCGTCGATGCGCACACGCTGGTAGACAGTCTGGAACGTGCCGAGGCTCTTGAGAAGATCGGCGGGATGCAGTATCTTGCCGAGATCCTGCACTCGGTCACGATGTCTGCGCACGCAGGCGCGTATGCGGAGGTAGTGCGGGACAAAGCGAGGGCAAGAAAACTCATTCAGGCGAGCAATCTCATCGTTCAGAAAGCCTACGAGCCGGATTCCGACATCAACTCGCTGGTCTCCGAGGCGGAAGAGCTGATTTTCGCGGTCCATGATGAGCGGAGCAATGATTCGGTCTCTGGGATCATGGAGGTTTTGACGGAAGTCTGGGAGAAAGTGGACCTTTACCAGAAGGGAGGAGCCGTCGGGATCCCGACCGGATTCACGGACCTGGATAAAATGACGGGCGGCCTGCACGACAATGAGCTGATCATCATCGCGGCGCGTCCGAGTATGGGAAAAAGCGCGTTCGCCGCGAATATTGCGGACTACGTGGCGATGGAGGTCGGAAAGGCGGTCCTGTTCGTCAGTTTGGAAATGTCGAAAGCGGAATTGGGATTGCGTATCCTTTGCGGGAGAGCGGGCGTTGACAGTCAGAAAGTGCGTCAGGGAAGGCTCGCGCCGCCGGAAACGCGCAGTCTTCAGGAAGCAAGCAGTGCGATGATGCACGCAAAATTCACGATCGACGACTCGCCGAGCCGGACGGTCTCGGACATTGCTGCGATGGCGAGACGATTTCGAAGAAAAGGGGAGCTGGATCTGATCCTCGTCGACTACCTTCAGTTCATCAAGGATGACGGTACGACGACGAACCGTCAGGAGCAGGTCGCGAAAATCTCCAGACGCCTGAAGGAATTGGCGCGTGAACTTCACGTTCCGGTCGTCTGTCTGGCGCAGTTGAATCGGCAGACGGAAGAAGGGGGGGATCATCGCCCGAAAATGAGCAATCTTCGCGAATCCGGATCGATCGAGCAGGACGCGGACGTCGTGATGTTCGTGCATCGTGAAGAGTACTACTACCAGGCACAGCCGGACAAGATCAAGGAGAAGAACTTGGCGGGGAAGGCGGAGATCATCGTTGCGAAACAGCGAAACGGGCCGACGGGCGTCGTTCAGCTCCAGTGGGAGGCAAGTTTGACGCAGTTCCGCAATCTGGCGTACAGATCGTTCGACGGTTTACAGAACGATCTGGAGTAAGGCTGCGGCAGGTGGAAAAGGGGAAGAGGAAGGTGAATGGGTGAAAATGAACGTTTGATCTCCTCGCGAAGATCCTTTTTGCGCGGAAAGTTTTTTTCTCCGGAAGTGCAGAAAGAGAAAGAGCTTGAGCGTCAGCGGAAAGCGGAGGAAGCGGAGGCCCGGCGGCTGGCTGAGGCTCCCGTGCAGTACATGGAGTACTCCCGAAAAGCAATGGCGGCTGATTTCGTCATCTTCACGAATGCGGGCGAATACGAAAATGCGTTCGAGGCGGCGATCGAGGCGCTGGATGAAGTTTCTAGGCTGGAAAAAATGCTGAGCTACTTCCTGCCGGACAGCGAGATCTCCCTCCTGAATGAGGATGGACCGTACTATCCAGTCTCGGTCAGTCCGGAAGTTTACGGGCTTTTGAAATACTGCGGCAAGCTGTATGAAGAGACGCACGGCGCGTTTGACATAACAGCGACGCCGCTTTCAGAAGTTTGGGGGTTCATGCGCCGGGCAGGGCGGCTTCCTTCCGAAGAAGAACGGCTCGAAGCGCTCGCAACGGTCTCGGCAGGACGCATTCAGTGGGACGACGCGGAGTGTGCCGTTCAGCTGGGGTGCGAGGGAATGAAGGTTTCACTTGGGAGTATCGGGAAGGGATTTGCGCTTGATTCTGCCGCGCGGATCCTCGAGACGTTCGGACTGAACGATTTCATTTTTCATGGCGGTCTGAGCAGCGTTTTGGCTCGAGGAGCGAGACGCGGACGAAAGGACTGGCTGGTGGGACTCCATCATCCGCTCAAGCCGAACGAACGGCTCATGGAGATTCCGCTGAAAGACCGTGCGCTGGGAACTTCCGGGTCTGCGACGCAGTTTTTTTGGGCAAACGGCAGGAAATTCGGGCATGTGCTGGATCCGCGTACGGGTTTTCCCGCAATGAACGTTCTTTCCGCCACGGTACTTGCGCCGACTGCGGCAGAAGCGGACGCTTTGGCAACGGCTTTTTACGTCATGGGACCGGAGGAAGCGGAAGCCTTTTGCCGGGAACGTCCGGAATTGAGTGCCGTTTTCGTACTTCCCGGAGCGGGTTCGAACGTCAATGTCGTCCAGTTCGGTGAATTTTGACCGAGACGGAATTTTGACCGAGACGGAATTTTGACCGAGACGGAATTTTGACCGAGAGTGGTTTTCAGAAATACTTTGTGGAGAAAAGGAATGAGGATCCGCAATTTATTGATGATGGCGGTAATTTTTTGCGGGATGATATTTCCGGAGGGGGTGCTTTGGGGAGCGCCCTACCTGAAACAGCGTCTTCAGCCGGAGGTCATTTGGGGACGTTTTTGCCTCACACTGCCGATGGGCCGGACGGGTACGGTAAACGTGACTCGTCAGGGGGCTTTTCCGCTTCATTTTTATTTGTCTGCGGGAAACGGCAGGATGGCGAACGCGGAGTACAGGTACGCCGGGCGTCAGGAATTCATCCTGATCTCCTGCCGAAACGGATTTTCGCTCCTGAATTTCAGAGCGGATCGGGACGAAAACACCTACGTTCTTCTGCTTCAGGATCGTGACGGCAAAAAGATCCATTTGGAGACCGGTACGCTCACTGAGGCGATGAAGGTGTGTTTGGATCGGCAGCTGCAGGAAAAGATCGAGTCAAAAGAACTTCACGGCGAAAATGTTCTTTCTTGGCAGGCGGATTCCTTTTGGGAACTTGTTTTCTGTCATCCGGAAGCGTGTCGGGAAGCGCTGGGAAGGATCTTTTCGATCTACGCGGAGGATGCCGGGCAGATGGACGTCCTCGGCCGGAAATTTGCGAATGCTCTGATCGAGTGGGAGATGAGAGCGCAGCTTGGAGAAGAGCAGCAGCTTTCCGTTCTTTCTCCGCCGTTTGATCCGGAAAGAGCTGATGTGCCGATACGTGAACTCATTCTCCAGCTAGACAGTGACGATTTTTCCGTTCGGCGCCATGCGGACGAAATGCTGCGCCGATACGGGATCGGAGTTTTTATGGACCTCGGCAGTATCGAGTCTGAAAAACTTTCACCGGAAGCCCGGTTTCGGCTTACCCATATTTTGGAGCACATCGAGAAAAACATGAAGCTGTCACAAGAAAATTACCTGCATGATGTGCAGTTCTGGGTCGGTCGGCCGGCAGCTTGGGTCGGGGTTTTGGAATTTGGTACGCCAGAGCAGCAGGAGCAGGCATGGAGGATACTGAAGCGGGACCGTTTCCGTTTTTTCCCAGATCCTGATCCGTCGGAATTTTTGGCGGGAGCGTTTCAGAACGAAACATTTTCCACGCTGACGGAAGAAGAAAAAAAGACGCTCATTTACCAGTTCAAGGAGTTTATTTTCAGTGCCCCTCACTGAAGGAAACGACATCATGGCCAAAAAAATAATTATCCGAAGTTTCAGAAATACGGACTACTCCCAGATCTTTAATGTGTGGGAGAACAGTACCTACCATAACACGTGGGGGGATTTCACCTCGGACGATTTTTATGCGCAGGTCTTGGGGTCACTGCTTTTTGACCCGGAGTATTTTATTCTTGCCGTCGAGCATGACGACACGCAGAAGTATCATTTCGGGATGGACGGAACTCCCGTCGGTTTCGTGCATGGAGGATTTGCGCCCAATGCGGACAGGACGGGGATCGATCCGTCGGAGGGACACATTGCGATGCTGGTGGTTCGGGAACCGTCGGCAGAGCGGGATCTTTTGCCGAAAGAAGCCGAAGAATGGAAAAACAGGATCCGGCAGATGCTGCTGACTGCGATCGAGAGAAAGTTCGCCGAGCGCGGCATTCGCCGAGTCTTTGCCGGGGCTGATTATCCGAACGCACCGTTTTACTATGGTCTGCTCAAGGGCGGGGAGCCAAACGGGATCCTGGAGAATGATGAGTGTCTCTGTCCGCTCTTCAAAGCAAACGGCTACGTTCCCGTGAAGCATAATGTCGTCTTCTCTGCCACAGTCGATCATATGCCGGGAGCGATCTTCATCCTGCAGAATCTGATGATTTATCAGGAATCGGTGAAGCGCCCCAAGCTCGTACAGAATGTCAGCTGGTGGGATCAGTGTGCCCGAGCGTCGCTTTCGACGGAACGCTACACGCTCATTCATGTGCCGAATCAGAAAGTTTTGGGGTCGATCATGGTCACCAGCCGTTCAGACGTTCGCGAGACGAATCACTATTCGCTGCACAATTTGAATATTCTGGAACCTTACCGGAAACTCAATTATGCGAAACTGTTCATGAACATGCTTTACCGCAGACTTTACAGTCGATACAAACGGCCGTTTTCGGTCGAGTTGACGATACCGGAGGAGAATCTGGCTGCGCAAAAAACGTTCCGAAGCACGCATTTTTTCATGCCGAATGGAAAGAAGAAGGAATTTTACGAGGAGCGGTACTGTGTGTTTCAGCGTGAACTGCCGGAGGGATTCCTGAAAAAAGGTACCTGAAGAACGAATGGCTGAGCGCTGCATTCGATTCAGGGACGCAAGGGATGGTTTTACGGAGATTTTCACAGAAAAGGATCCATGCCGAAAAAACACATTTACTGGATCTTCGCGATCCTCTGTATTTCCGTCTGCTCGGCCTGGTGTGCCGATCCATATATCGGGACACTGCGTCACATCATTCGGCTGGTGCACCGTCATGCCGTTTCGACTGCTTCGGAGCGGGAGTATTTCAATTCCGCCGTTGACGGTCTTTTGGCTTCGATCGACGAAAATTCCAGTTTCATTCCGCCGGTGATCTACGAGGAACTCAATGAAGAGTTTCATCAGGAGAGCGGAACTGTCGGGATCCTTTTTTGGTTCGATGAAGCAGAAAAGCAGTACCGGGTCGGCTGTACGTTCCCGAATTCCTCGGCTCGCGAGGCGGGGATCGAGTCGAATGACGTGATCCTGTCCATTGATGGAGAGTGTTTGGATACAGAGAGGGCGCAGCGGATCCTGACCAAATTGCGTTCGCCGGCCGGAACGGAGGTCAAACTGACGTTTTTCCGTCCCTCCACACAAAAGCAGGAGACGCGGATGCTGGTTTCCCGTAAACTTCCGGTACGCTCCGTCACTGGATTTGCCCGGCGTCCGGACAGTACGTGGGTATACCGTCTTCCTGCGTTTCCGCAATCGGAAACTGGAGAGGGGACTGCCGGCGAAACGGTTTTGAGTGCTCCGCTTTACGTGAAACTGGAAACATTTGGTGAGCAGACGGCCGGTGAAATGCGGAAGCTCCTGACGCACGGGATGCAGACGGATGCGTGCGGTTTGGTTTTGGATCTTCGCGGAAATTCCGGCGGATTGCTTGAGACGGCGCTTGAGATCTGTGGAATGTTCGTTCCGAACGGCGGCATTATGGTGCAGATCGTTGGGAAAGAAGCGCAGACGCCGACCTCCATTTCCAGCAAGACCGATCCGATCTGGACGCGTCCGGTCGCCGTTCTGATCGATCATCGGACGGCCAGTTCCGCGGAGATATTGGCAGTCTGTCTTCAGGATTGGGGCAGAAAGGGCCCTCTGAAGGCTGTTTGTATTGGTACGCGGACGTACGGGAAGGGGACGATCCAGAATATTTTTGACCTAGGTCCCATTCCGGACGATCGGGGCCTTGAAAAAGAGACAGACTGGCGCACGGTCTGGAAACGGATCCATGAGGAACCGCGGCGCGGCGGTCTTCGGATCTCCTCGGAAATGTACCTGAGTCCAGACGGGCACATGATCCACCGTTTCCCCGATTCCCAAAAGGAGGATGAGTGGGGAGTCCGGCCGAATGACGGCTGGGAGTGCAGGATCACGGAAAGTCCAGAATATCAGCGAGAGCCGGATCGATTTGAAAAGAAGTGGAAGACGCACAAAATACAGCGGGTAGCCGGTGCGCTTCCGGAGGCTGAATGGGGAGAGATCTACGTGCTGGATCCGCCGCTGAAACGGACTCTGGACTTTTTTCGGACGGAAAAATAAACAAAATCGGCCGCTAGTACGATATTTCAGTAAAAGAGTAGGCGAAAAACTCTCGAAAGGTCCGCGACTGGATCGTTTCGGGGAAGGAAAGTGCCGATCGTGACCGAATTCGGGGAAACCAGGGCGTTGGATTCCGAGTTTGGTCCCTAAAAAGAAACAAGAAAAAACAAAAAATTTGGTTTCACGCTGACTCCTTTTTCATTTCGGCGTTCCACAGTACAGACAGCGGAAGAAGAGGACGCTTTTCGGAGTGCGTCTGCCTGTGCTGTCCTGTATTCAAAAGAGCAGAAACGCAGCAGAAAAAGGAAGTCGGTTTTTTAAGTACTTTTTTATTTTAAAGGAAACGAATCCATGCTGGATCGAAAATTCATTCTGGAAAATCTGGAGCTTGTGCGCCAGAACTGCGTTGATCGAAATGTCGACGTCGACGTGAATCGTTTTGCGGAACTGGAGACCCGCCGCCGTGAACTTCAGGCGGAATCGGAAGAGCTGAACCGTCGGGCGAATGAAGTTTCCAAGACGATCGGAAAAGCTAAAGATGAAGCGGAACGCAATGCCCGTAAGGAGGAAGGAAAAGCACTCCGCGAGCAGAAAGCCGAGATCGACCAGAAACTCACGGAGATCTGCGAGGAACTGGACGGCATCCATATGGCGATCCCGAACATGACGCACCCGGATGCGCCGATCGGAGAGGACGACAAATCGAATCTGGAGCTGATGCGCGGCGAGACGCCGATCCGTGAGTTCGATTTCCAGCCGCTCGATCACGTGGAACTGGGACAGAAGCTCGACCTGATCGACTTTGAAGCGGGCGCGCGAGTCGCGGGCGCGGGTTTTTACTTCCTCAAGAATGAAGCCGTTCTGCTCGACATGGCACTCCAGATGTACGCGATGAGCATCCTGATCAAGGAAGGCTTCACCCCGATGAGCACGCCGGATCTTGCGAAACAGTCTATCCTGCGCGGGACGGGATTCAATCCGCGCGGAAACGAGACGCAGATCTACAGTATCGCGGACACGGACCTGAGCCTCATCGCGACGGCAGAGATCCCGCTTGGCGGAATGCTTTCCGGCGAAGTCGTTGATTCGGAACTTCTTCCGCTGAAATTCTGCGGTACGAGCCACTGTTTCCGTACGGAAGCCGGAGCAGCGGGGAAAGCGTCGCGCGGTCTTTACCGGGTCCACCAGTTCTCCAAGGTCGAAATGTTCGCTTTTACGCTTCCGGAAGACAGCGAAGCGATGCTCTACCATCTGCGCGAGATGGAAATGCGCATTTTCGACGGTCTGAAGATCCCGTACCGTGTCGTCGATACCTCGACGGGCGACCTCGGCGGGCCGGCGTACCGGAAATTTGACCTGGAAGCCTGGATGCCCGGACGCGGTGATTTTGGCGAAGTGACCAGTACTTCGAACTGCACGGACTACCAGGCACGCCGTCTGAACGCGCGGTACAAGGTGAAAGGGGAGAAAGGAACGAAATTCCTCCACACCCTCAACGGTACCGCCATCGCGATCAGCCGCGGAATGCTTGCCGTCATGGAAAACTACCAGCAGGCGGACGGTTCCATCGTCGTGCCGGAAGTTTTGCGTCCGTACATGGGGATGGACGTCATTCGCCGCTAAGTCTTAGAGAATAAGAATGACGTGAAGTTTCAGAAATCGACCCGACGGTACCGAAAGCGTACCGTCGGGCTTTTTTTACGGCTCATTCGGGGACTGCGTGCCGGTTTTTTGTTCCCGGATCCAAATGTACGTCAGACACAAAATGACGGCGAAAGCACAGAATGGCCAGAGCGGTCGGCGAAGCGTGCGGATCGGTCCGTTTTCATTTCCCGCGTCTTTTCCGGCATGGAGGGTGAGGAGGATCTCACGCGCAATGGCTTCCGCGTCCCAATTTTCTTCAGACTTCACATGAAAAAACGCACCGTTTCCATTCTGCGCGAGATGCTGCATCCCGACTGGATCCGGCATGGAACGCCGAAATTCAAGCGGCTGACCGGGAAGTTCGGCAGGCAGAGGCTGGACTGGGACGGAATTCGGAACTGGAGCTGAGTCTGATGCTGCCAGCGCGTTTTCTGACGTCTCTTTTTCAGGATCCGTTTTCTGCTCGTTTTCCTGTCCGTTTTTTTGCTCATTTTCCGTGACGGCGAGGACATTTTCCCGCTGCGTTTCAGAATTCGGCCGGCAGAGCGAGTGGATGGACTGGACCCAGTAGTTTCGGTAGACTTCATCGGAATTTTTTCGCCATCTCCACAGATTTTCAGTGGCGTGGAAGAGCGTTGAAACGCCTTGGCCGCGGCCGAGAATGAGGATGGGGGTGCCTTCACATTCTGCGAGTATCTCCGCGTTGGACCGCATTTGCGGAATGGTCCAGAATGTGCAGATCGGCGGCGCGAAATCGTCTGAAACGACTCCGCGAAACGATTCCGATGCCAAACCTGCCGCGGTCAGCGAAAGCCGCTTTTCTTCAGACCATTCCGCGTCTGACCTGCGTTCTGGCGTTTCCGGCTGCGTCATTCCGGTAAATGCAGCGGGGAAAAGCCGTCCCAATTCGGAACGCTCCCAGCTTTCCGGACGAAAATGCCGTCCCGCGATCAGGATCAAACCGCGCGAATCGGTCCTCTGTGGGACATCCGCGTCTTGAGAAACACCGTCTTTTGCATTTTCTGCATTTTCTGCATTTTCTGCATCGCCGAGCCACGCAGCCGTCAGTGTGTTTAGGTTTTCTTCGCCAAGATCCGTCGGTGAAATGGAATTTAGGATCAAAACGTCGAGCTCGCGAAGTTCCTCGATCGACAGAAAGTCTGCGCGTTGGCATGCATCCTGGCCGGGGTCCAGCGCAAGTGGAGTACCGGGCGGAGACCACGTTTCAAGACGGACGGTCTCTTCACGTGCAAGCAGATTTCGAAGTGCGCGAAATTCCCACGTCGGTACTGCCGTCACAAGAAGGACGTGCCGGACTCTTTCTGCGGAATCCAGTGTGATCGAGAGCGGTGTGTGAAGGAACGCGCCGCGGTAGTTTCCTGCCCCGTCAGCTCCTTTTTTCTCGGAGCGCGTTGGTTTTCCGGACTGCGTTAAGTGCCCGGACGTTTCCGTAAAACGGCATTCCAGACGCAGGGAGTACTTTTTTACTTCCTGCGGTTTCCATTTCAGTTCTGCATCCAGAAAACCGGCACATCCTTCAAACGCGCACACGGTCTGTGCCAGAACGGTTTCCGTTTCCGTGTCGAGAAGGCGCACTTCCACATCTTTTCCGGCTGGCGGTTCTGCAAAGACGCGCACTGAAAATGCTGCCGTTTCCCCGCAGAGTACCGTTATTCTGGGATCCTGCCATTGAATGAAGATCTGCGGAATGGCTTTTTCCTCGCCGAGAACGATGGGAAAGAGCGCGCAGTTCCTTTCGACTGCAAGTTCTTCGGAAGTCCCAGGGGCGTTTTCTCCCAGAGTGCGGTCCGTTGCCGCTCCGTCCGTCAAAAGAAGGATCCCTGCACGGTGGACTGGCTGCCCGTTTGAGGGCTGGGAATGCAGTTTCAGTGCCGCTTTTAGCGCCTGATCCAATGGCGTTGCCGGAAACTCTGGGACCGTGGAAGGAGGAACGTCTGACCGCAGCTGCGCATTTTCATTTGGAGCCGGCATTTCATTCCCGCTGGAAAAAAGTTCCGAAAGACGAACAGTACGGAGCTGGAACCCTTCCTTTTCCAGAAGTGGAAGGAGACTTTCATGAAGACGGCAGGCCGTTTGGAATCGAGTGGGAACGTCTGCGTCTGGCTGCGTTTCTGCATCTGGCTGCGTTTCTGCGTCTGGCTGCGTTTCTGCGTCTGGCTGTGTTTCTGCGTCTGGCTGCGTTTCTGCGTCTGGCTGCGTTTTTGGCCCCGCTTGGTTTTCTGAAACGGTCATGGGGAACGACATGCTCAGGGAATCGTCCAGCAGGAAAAGGAGTTCCGTCACCGGCTCGCTCTTTTTTTCCAACGAAAGCTGAGCGATCCCGCAAAAAAAGAGTACGGAAACGGTGATCCCGGCACAACGAAAGGGAAAGTCGGAAATTTTTCGGGTCTTCAGCCAAAAAAATGTACCAGTTCCCAGCCCCAAAGCAATGATGCCGAGCAGCCAAATCGGAAAAGGAGAGTCAAAGACGGGGATCCAGTACGGCATGGGTGCGCCTGCGTCGAAAAATACGAAAAACGTCCTTTTCTTCAAGCGGAAAGTTCCTGATCTTCCGGGAAAAGCACGCAAATAAAAAATTTCGCGGAACGTTTCGTTCATCGGCAAAATGCCAGAAAAACTTTCATTTTCCTCAAGGGTGTGAGCCGGCAGATCTTACGAAATGGTCCCAGATCTTTTTTTTCGGAAAACTAAATTTGCCGATTTTCCGTAAAATGAAAAGTTCCTGTGCGTCATCCAGCAGGAGGTGAAAGAGCCCTCGTTTGCCAAAAATCCTGCTGCCGACGCAAAAATTCGATAAAATTTCCAATTTTTTGGGAAAAAATTAAAAATCCCTCTTGCGTGAATCCAGAAATTTGGAATAATTGGGATTTTGAAGACTTAAATTTTTAGTACTGTGCCGGTTCCATGCCGTTTGGGGAAAATTTCCGGAGAGTGCCGGAGTGCGCCTGTGCATCTTGGTGTTCCGCGCCGCGATCGGGAAACTCAGTGGTATGGCCCCCGCTCGGTAAGCGGGATGGAACGGAATCGGAAGTACTTTACCTCCAAACGTAAACTTAAAGAGGAGTTGGCGGTCAGTCACGCGGAGCGAACGAAACCTCGTCTCCCCAGCAGGAAATACGGAAACCCCTCCTCCTTTGAAAACATTCACTCAAAGATCCAAAGATGAAATCAATGAGCAAATCCCTGGTCATCGTCGAGTCCCCGGCAAAAGCGCGAACGATCCGCAAATTTCTGGGGAGCAATTACGAAATCGAAGCCAGTATCGGACACGTGCGCGATCTGCCGCAGGGAGCAAAAGAGCTTCCGGAAAAATACCGCGGTGAAGATTGGGCGTATCTTGGCGTGGACGTTGACCATGATTTTGAGCCGGTCTACATCGTTTCGAAAGAAAAGAAAAAGCAGGTCGACAAACTGAAGTCGCTTTTGAAAGAAGCGGATGAACTTTACCTCGCGACGGATGAAGACCGCGAAGGGGAAGCCATTAGCTGGCATCTGTGCCAGGTCTTGAAACCGAAAGTCCCGGTCCATCGGCTCGTTTTCCATGAGATCACCAAGAAAGCGATCCTCAGTGCGCTTGAAAATCCGCGTCAGATCAACGAATCGCTCGTACGTGCGCAGGAGACCCGCCGCATTTTGGATCGGCTTTTTGGATACGATGTTTCCCCGCTGCTCTGGCGTAAAGTCCGCCCGAAACTCTCGGCAGGAAGAGTCCAGAGCGTCGCGGTGCGTCTGATCGTGGATCGGGAACGGCAGCGAATGGCCTTCCGAAGCGCGACGTACTGGGATCTGCTTGGACTTTTCGAGACGAAACAGAATCAGAATTTTCACGCGTCTCTGGAATCCGTGAACGGTCGGCGGATCCCGGCAAGCCGTGATTTTGATGCGGGCACAGGAGTGCTGAAAAACAAAGACTGCCTTCAGATGACGGAGGCGGAGGTCTTGGCTCTTTTGGAGCGTCTGAAAAAGACTCCGGAAGCGGTCATCACGAAAGTCGAAAATAAAGATTTCGTCCAGCGTCCCCCCGCGCCGTTCACCACCAGTACGCTTCAGCAGGAAGCGAACAGAAAGTACGGATTCACGGCTCGCCGCACGATGACGGTCGCGCAGAGCCTCTACGAAAACGGGTACATCACGTACATGCGAACCGACTCGACCGCTCTTTCCGAGGAAGCGCTCAATGCGTCGCGTGAACTCGTCCGAAAGATCTACGGCAAAGAGTACCTTCCAGCCCATCCGCGGCACTACCAGACCAAGGTTAAAAATGCACAGGAAGCACACGAAGCAATTCGTCCGGCTGGCACGGTATTTCAGATGCCGGAAGAGGTCCAGAGCATCCTTTCTCCGGATGAGTTCAAACTTTTCGACATGATCTGGAAACGGACCGTGGCGTGCCAGATGGTCGATGCTGTCGGTCAGCGCAAGACGATCGCGCTGCGTTTGGATGATGCAGATTTCACCACTTCCGGAAAGACGATTACGTTCCCCGGATACCTTCGTGCGTACATTGAAGGGACTGACGAAATGGACGAGCCGGACGGTGAGCGCATCCTGCCGCCGGTCGCGGAAGGAGAGAAACTCTTCTGCCGTGAGCTGGATCCGAAAGTCCACACGACTCAGCCGCCGAACCGGTTCAGCGAAGCTGCTTTGACGCGGACGCTGGAAGAAAAGGGGATCGGCCGTCCGAGTACCTATGCGTCCATCATCGAAACGATCCTAGCGCGCAATTACGTCTTCAAACGCGGGAACGTCCTGATTCCGACGTGGGTCGCTTTTGCGGTCTGCAAACTGCTTGAAACGCACTTGCCTGACCTGATCGACTACCAGTTCACTGCCGAAATGGAAGACGATCTGGATGCGATCAGCCGCGGTGAGCGGGAGTGGATCGACTATCTCCAGGAATTCTATTTTGGAGATGAAACGCACTCAGGAGCTCCGAGTTCAGACCCCCAAACGGGACGTAAAAAGGAGACTGTCCCAGGTTTGCGTCCTCTTCTGGCGAATATGCTGGACCAGATCGACGCGCGGGAGATCAGTACGATCGAGATCGGCGTACCGGAAGACGGCGGGGAGCCGCTTCATGTGCGTGTCGGACGCTACGGACCGTTCCTGGAGCAGGGGGAAATTCGGGTCAGTATTCCGGAATCCATGGCGCCGGATGAACTCACGGTCGAAAAAGGTCTGGAACTGCTTGCCAATGCGCATCAGGGAGAGGAACCGCTCGGTATGGATCCGGAGTCCGGTAAGCCGATCTACGTCAAAGTCGGACGCTATGGACCGTACATTCAGTGTGGTGACGCGGATGACGAGGAAAAACCGCGGAATGCGTCACTCCTGAAAGGGATGGATCCCGCAGAAGTGGACCTCGAGACAGCCGTAAAACTCCTTCAGCTTCCGCGTACTCTGGGCGTTCACCCGGAGGATGGTGCCGAGATCGTTGCGTCGAATGGCCGGTACGGCCCCTACGTTAAGTGGAATGAGGAGACCCGGTCTCTTCCGGATGACGTTTCTCCGATCGATGTGACGCTCGAACAGGCGGTCCAGATACTGGCTCAGCCGAAGAATCGGCGCGGAGGCGGAACGCAGAGAGCGGCAGTTGCCCGTCAGGCCGCCAAAGTGCTCGGAAAATCTCCAGTCACAGAGGAAGATGTCCGGATGATGGCGGGTCGGTTTGGACCGTACGTTACGGATGGAACCACGAATGCGTCGCTGCCGCGGACGGCGGATCCGGAGGCGCTGACTCTGGAAGAGGCTCTGGAACTTTTGGCGGCCCGTGCGGCAAAAGCTCCAGCGAAAAAGAAAGCAGTGAAAAAAACCGCAAAAAAAGCCGCAAAAAAAGCGACGAAAAAAACTGCGAAGAAAACTGCGAAGAAAGCTGCCAAAAAAGTCACGAAAAAGGCATCGGAGGAGGCTGAAAACGTCTCGGAGACCGAGAAAAAAGTGACGAAAAAAGCTGCGAAGAAGGCGACGAAAAAAGCGGAAAAAAAGACGACGGCAAAAAAAACTGAGAAAAAGGCCGCCAAAAAAGTCACGAAGAAAGCAGCGAAAAAGACCGTGAAAAAGGCCGCAGCGGAAGAGTAAACCACCGCTGAGTGTGCGTGAAAACGGAAGAAATGAAACGTTCTGGTCTACTCCGGAGCTTTGGTTTCTTCCGTTTTTCTTTTTCCATGCCAGCTGCCGATCCGTTTCACGTCTTCATTTTTCATCCTGCCGCTTCATTCTGCCGCTTCATTCTGCGGCAAAAAGGCAAAATTTCAACTGGGGTGCCCAAAATTCTGATTTTACGCCAAATTTCTGCCGATACTTAAGTAAAAAGATCGAGTTACGTTTTCCGAATTCAAAGGCAGGATCTCATGTCCCAGAGCAAACGCACAGTCGCCATCGTTGGAGCCGGACTTTCCGGGATCTCGGCTGCCGTGCGTCTTTGGGATCTCGCGAAAGATGTGGAGAAAAATGGAACGCCGATGCCGTTGGAGATCCATCTTTTTGAATCGTCGGCATTTCTCGGCGGACGGGCTTCGTCGCGGTTTCTTTCGGAGGAAGGAGTTTTGCTTGACGGTGCGCAGCATCTGACGATGAACTGCTGCACGGCGATGTTGGAGTTTCTCCGGAGGACGGAGCTGCTCCGTTTCTGGAAACTTCAGACGGAAATGACGTTCTGCGTGCGTTCGGGAGCGTCGGAAGGTACCGGACCGCTTCGTTTTTTTCCATTTCGGAATTCCCGTTTCCTGCCGCAGCCGTTCCATCTTCTTCCCGCGCTTTGGGGACTTGGCCATTTGAGCCGTCTGGAGCGTCTGCAGCTTCTGGGAGTCTGCCGTCAGATCCAGAGGTCCACTCCTGCGTCTGGAAGCACATTCCATGCCTGGCTGGAAGAGCTTGGATGCCCGGCACCGGTCTTAAATCATTTTTTTGATCCGGTGATCCTGTCGGCATTCAGCGACCAGATGGAGAACGTTTCCGCCGGCATCGCGAAGACGGTTTTTCGCCGAATGTTTTTCGAGACGAAAGAGGGCTGGCATTTCTGGATCCCGCAATCTCCTTTGCGCGAGATATTTGACGGGGGTCTGACGCCGTTTCTCGAGAAAATGGGGATCCGTCTTCACCGTCTTACTTCTGTGCAGCGCATCGTTCCAGGACGTCTTCTCGTTCTGGATCCGAAAAACGGGACCCGTTCGGAATTCCGCGCCGATTCCGTCATTCTTGCCGTACCGTGGTTTCAGGCTGGAAAACTCCTTCCGGAACTCGTGAGTCTGGATGTTTTTCATCCGGAACGTTTTGAACCGCGCACGATCGCGGCAGTGCATTTCTGGACGGACCGCGTTTTGTTTCCGCAGCCGGATCTCGTGCTTCCGCGGGAAACGATCCAATGGATCTTTCGGCCGCCATTTGGTTTTGAGCAGCAGAAAGTTCCTGCGGTTTCTCACTCCGGTACCGCTTCAGTCTCATCGGCAGAACGGATCCGGAACGGATTTTACCATCAGGCGCTTTTGAGCGACGCGGACCGATGCGTTTCCGCAAAACCACAGGCTCTTGAGCAATTGGTGCGCGCGGAGCTTCAGATGCTTTTTCCAGAGGCGCAGTTTCTGCATTTTCGGACGACGCGCTGTCCCGCGGCGGTTTTTTCATGCAATACATGGATGGAGCATTCCCGTCCGACGATGCTGACGCCGTTTCCTTCCATTTTCCTTGCCGGAGACTGGACCGCGACGCAGCTTCCTGCGACGATGGAGAGTGCGGTGGTGAGCGGAAACCGTGCGGCAGAAGAAACGTTCTATTTTCTGAAAAATTTGCAGGAAAGAGAGTAGAAAACGCATTTCTGCCCTTGACAAAAAAAGAAAATCGGGTAAAATGAACTGAAATTGGATGAATGGCAGAGTGGTCGATTGCGGCGGTCTTGAAAACCGTTGACGTGAAAGCGTCCGGGGGTTCGAGTCCCTCTTCATCCGCTGGCCTCGCAGGAAATGCGGGGCTTTTTTTCTGTAAAATTTGAAGAAGATCTTGAATGTGATCGGAACGTGAATTAAATGTAATTTGCGTGTTTGAGTGTTTGGAAAATTTTGGATTTGCGGATTTTGATGGAGGTCTGCTGTGTTTTTCTGGAAAATTTTCAGAAATTTCCTTTTTTTTGTGAAAAAATATTGCGTTTCTTTTCAGTTCGTGTATAATGTCTTAAGAGGATCATTTTCTGAGGAGGGGGAAAGGTGGCTGATTCGTTCGATTCCATTCGATTGAAGAAATTCACGCTTCGGGCAGAAGGGTACCTGGAGTTGGAGATGCCTGCACATGCGCTGGGAGAGATCCGGCGAGCGAGTGAGCTGCGTCTGCGATTCACGTCCCATTTGTTCTATTTGGAAGGTTATGCACTTTTCCATCTGAAAAAGTACCGCGACGCGCTGTATCCGCTTGGTCAGGCAGTTTTGCTGGAACCGACTGAGATCAGTTACTGGCTTTTGATCGGAATGTGCCAGAAGCGGGTCGGCCGGTGTGATCTTGCGATCGAGTCTCTTGAAAATGCACTTTCGATCCAGCCGAACAATACGGTGGTCCTCTACAATTTGGCGTGCTATTATGCGTTGGCAAAGCAGACGGAGTCGTGCCTGCAGAGTCTCGCCCGGTGTCTGAATTTGGATCCCTCTTTTCGTGACTTGGTCGAGCAGGAGTCGGATTTCAATCTCATTCGGGAAAAGCAGGAATTTTGTCAGATCATGCAGAAGTCTGGCGAGAAACTAAGGAGGAGCGGGGCACCGCTTGCCTCGCAATCGCCTCCTTTTAAGATCTCGATTTCCGATTGAGGTTTGTTTGTTTTGTTCCGCGCGGCACGAAAAATCGTCAAAAGACGACTTGAAATGGGAGAAATTGAAAAATTTTAGGAAAAAATTCCCCCTCCCCCTTTTCTGAAATTCAAAACCGGGTAAAATACAGTCGGTTTTCGTCATTCATCAGGCCGTTCAGTGCGATCGTGCCGAACTGAGCGGGAAGACGGTGTTGGTTTGCTGCGTTCTCCTTTGGGAGTTGCGTTTTTTTTATTTCTGGAGAGATTTTATGATCCACAAGATCCTTCTTCTCGGTTCCGGTGAACTTGGGAAAGAATTCGTCATTGCAGCCAAACGCATGGGACAGTACGTCATTGCGTGTGACTCTTACGCGGGAGCGCCGGCCATGCAGGTCGCAGATGAGTGTGAAGTTTTCAGTATGCTGGACGGCGACGCTCTGGAAGCGGTCGTGAAAAAGCATCAGCCGGACCTGATCGTTCCGGAGATCGAAGCGATCCGTACGGAACGGCTTTACGAGTTGGAAAATCAGGGACTTCACGTCGTTCCGAGCGCCCGCGCGGTCAATTTTACCATGAATCGCCGTGCGATCCGCGATCTGGCTGCTGTTGACCTTGGTCTTCAGACTGCGAAATACTTCTACGCCAAGACGAAGGAAGAATTCGTGAATGCCGTCAACGAGATCGGGTACCCGTGCGTGGTGAAGCCGCTGATGTCTTCGTCGGGAAAAGGTCAGTCGAAGATCAACGGTCCGGAAGACGTTGACAGTGCGTGGGAGTACGGAATTTCCGGAAGCCGCGGCGACATTGTGGAGATGATCGTGGAAGAATTCATTCCGTTCGACTACGAGATCACGCTCCTGACCGTGACGCAGAAATGCGGCAAAACGCTCTTCTGCCCTCCGATCGGTCACGTTCAGAAAGGAGGAGACTACCAGGAAAGTTTCCAGCCGATGCCGATGAAGCCGGAGCATCTCAAGGCTGCGCAGGATATGGCGGAAAAGGTCACGGCAGCTCTGACGGGCTGTGGTATTTGGGGCGTCGAATTCTTCATTTCGAACGAGAAGGGCGTCTACTTTTCCGAGCTTTCCCCGCGTCCGCACGACACTGGCATGGTGACGCTTGCGAACACACAGAATCTCAACGAATTTGAGCTTCATCTCTACGCGATCCTGGGACTGCCGATCACAGAGATCCAGCTTCTGAAAGCGGGGGCATCCGCCGTCATTCCTGCGACGGAAGCGAGTCCGGATCCGGCTGAATACGAAGGGGTGGAAGACGCGCTTCAGATGCCGAACACGTATGTTCGCATTTTCGGAAAACCGTCGACTCGTCCGAAGCGCCGCATGGGCGTTGCGGTAACGTACGATGCGCCGGATGCGGATATTGAGGCTCTGCGCGAGCGCGTGAAAGCCGCTGCTGCGAAGGTGAAGGTGAAGGTGAAGACCTGCTGAGAAACGATCCGGACGCGCCGTTTTTTCTGACGGCGCGTCTTTTTGTGTTTTCCATGAAATTCGCGTCAGGATACGCGCTTTGCGTTTTATGCGTTTCATGCGTTTCATGCGTTTCATGCGTTTCATGCGTTTCATGCGTTTCATGCGTTTGACGGCTTCGTGAGAATTTGACGAAAGAGGGTTTTATGTTCCGAAAGATCTGGCTTTTTGTGGCGGTTTTTCTACTTTTGCTGGGGCTGGAGACCCTTTTCCTTAAGTCCGTGACGCTCACATCGCAGGGGACGGAGATCCTTGCGAAACAGGATCCGTCGATCGAGAGGAAGCGCTGGTGGATCGAGGCGCTGACGGGTGATGAGCTGAAATTTCCGGAAAAGGAGATCCCCATCCGCAATGAGATCGGTTACATTTTACTTGCTTTTTCTACGGTCGGTTTCATGCACTGGATCTTCATCCCGCGAGAAAAGTGAGATCGATTTCTGCTTTCATTCGTGTTCCCAAAAGGCCTTTGAAGGCGGAGCGGAGCGTTTTTTCGGATCCGTTTTTTCGGATCCGTTTTTTCTTTACGGAAGGCCGGTATTTTGATTTTCAGTTTCCCCAATCGTCTTTACTCGTAAAATTTTCCGTTTTCTTGCGGAAAATCTGTGAAAAAATGCGGGAAACCTCTTGTCTTCTTTGCGAGTTGGATTAAAATAAACGGTATCTGGCCGGTGAATTTTCATGCAGGGTGAACGCACATGAAAAACGGCCCATTTGATTGCATTTCCGAAGGCACTTTCCTGCCCACAAAAAATTTTGGAGTCACGTATCATGAAATACTATCTCGGTATCGACCTTGGCGGCACGAATACAAAAATTGGGATCCTGGATGAACACGGCAGCATTCTCGTGAAAGGCTCGGTCCCGACGCACATTCAGGAAGGTCCGGAAGCGGCTTGCCGGCGCGTCGCGGACGGAGTGAACGATATTTTGGCCAAGGCCGGTCTGGAACGCTCAGACATCACGAAAGCGGGGCTTGCCTCTGCGGGACCGATGGACATTCCGGGACGTAAACTTCTCCAGACGGCGAATCTTGGCGAAAAGTGGAAGTACTGCCCGATCGCGGACATGATGAGCGAAGCGTGCGGGATCTACGTGGAATTTGCGAACGATGCGTCTGCGGCCGCTTTTGCGGAATACTGGGTCGGAAAAGGAAAAGACGCGAAAAAGAACGTCTTCACGCCCGACGGAGCCGTGAGCACGGACAAACCGATCACCAGCATGGTCCTCCTCACCCTCGGGACCGGCATCGGCTGCGGCATCATCATCAACCGGATGGTCTATGACGGCGAGCATTCCCAAGGCGGCGAGTACGGACACGCCATCATCGACACAACGCCGAACGCGCGCATTTGCGGCTGCGGACGTCCCGGACACTATGAAGCCTACGGAAGCGCGACCGCCGTCATTGCCCGAACGAAGGAACTCATCGACTCCGGAGCCGCAACGTCCCTGACTGCCCGCCGTGCGGACCTCGACACGATCGGAGCCAAAGTCGTTGCGGAAGAGGCGCAGAAAGGCGACGCGGCCGCCATGCAGATCATCCTCGATACGGCGAAGTATCTTGCCATCGGCATTGCAACGCTCATGCACACGATCGACCCGGACGCCATCTACATCGGCGGCGCCATGACGTTCGGCGGAAACGAGTCGGAACTTGGACGCACGTTCATCCAGGCGATCCGCGACGAAGTCAAAGCCCGTGCACTTCCGACCTGCTCGGCGACGACCATCATTGATTTCGCGAAACTTGGCGGAGATGCCGGATTCATCGGCGCAGCAGGTATCGCCAAAGCACTGAGCGAGTGAGTAAGCCGGCAATCGGGAAAACGGACGCGGGGGCAGGATTTACCGGAGTACTCGCGTTCTATTCTCGTAGATTTTCATTTTTCGCATCCTCATCAAGGAGAATACCATGAATCGACGTGAAGTTCTGAAAGCCTCGCTTGCCGCAGCGGTCGGAGCCGCCGGAGCAGGCATGAGCCGCTCTGTTTCCTTCGCAGAGACCATAAATACCGTACCTTCCGCAGCTCCTGCCGCCCAGACACCGGCCGTCACGACGGACACATTTGAGCCGAACGGACGCTGGACTATCGAAAAAGCGAATGCCTGGTACGCCAAACAGCCATGGATCCTGGGATGCAATTACGTGCCGACGTATGCCGTGAATCAGCTTGAAATGTGGCAGAAATCGACCTTCGACCCGAAGATCATCGATGAGGAACTTGCGCTGATGGCCAAAACGGGCATGAACACCGTGCGTGTCTTCGTTCATGACCTTCTCTGGAAAGAAGAAAAAACCGATTTCTACGCGAACATCAACACGTTTTTCGACCTTTGCGAAAAACACGCGATCCGCGTGGGCTTCAACTTCTTCACCAACGGCGGAAAAGAACCGAGCGTCCGCGGCCCCCAGCCGCTTTCACCGCCGAAAGTCCACAATGGGGAGTGGCGTCAGACTCCGGGCAAGGAGCGCGTCATGCACAAACCGGAAAACTGGGGCTGGATGGAAGACTACATCATGGAGACGATGGAGTATTTCCGCAACGATCCGCGCATCCTTTTCTGGGATCTTTTCAACGAACCGTACAATAGCGGGGACCGGCACCACACGCTCGGTTTCCTGCGTCTTCTCTGGACGTGGGCGCGCAGGATCGAAACGCCTATCCCGCTCACCTCTGCGATCCAGGGAATGCACCTGACTCCCATCGCGGTCTTCCTCGCCGAGAATTCGGACATTTTGAGCTTCCACTGCTACTCGAATGCCAAAACGATGGAAAAGCTGGTCACGCTTCTTTCCGAATTCCGCCGTCCGCTCATCTGCAAGGAATGGCTTGCGCGCGGCACGAGAAACTGTACGGTCTTCGACATTCTTCCGATTTTCAAAAAGTACCGCGTCGGCGCCCTGAACTGGGGTCTGATCCCGGGGAAACTCCAGACGCAGTACCCATGGGGCTGGGATGAGACCAAAGGCGAACCAGAAGTCTGGTTCCACGACCTCTACCGTGAGGACCACACGCCGTATGATCCGAAAGAGATCGAGCTTTTCCGCAAACTAAGCGAGCGGAAAGACTGAGTCGGCGGGGAGCCTTCCGTTTATTTTCCGAGACTGATCTGATTTTTCATTTTCCGATTTATGCCAAGTTTTTTTATTGAAACCGTCGGATGCCAGATGAATGTTCTGGATTCCGAACTCATCATCGCGACGCTTTTACGGGAGGGCTTCACTCAGGCGGAGTCCATGAAGAAAGCAGACGTCATCCTTTTCAACACGTGCAGCATCCGCCAGCATGCCGAGGACAAGATCTACAGTGCGCTGGGGCGTCTTCGTCTTTCGAAAGAGGCGCATCCGGAAAAGATCATCGGCGTGATGGGCTGCATGGCGCAGAAGGACAATAAGCAGATCTTCAAGCGTGCGCCGTACGTTGATCTGGTCGTCGGACCGGGTCAGATCGCGCGGATACCGGAACTCCTCGCGAAGATCCGGGCAGGAAAAGGCCCGCAGATGGAATTGAGCCTCGAGAGGCGCGGACGCGGAAGACACGAAGTCGAAGACAGTTTCGATTTCTACGATCCGATGCGGGAAGCGTCGGCACGGCAGAATCCGTTCATGGCGTACGTCCGGATCATGTTTGGATGCGATCAGTTCTGCACGTACTGCATCGTTCCATACGTTCGCGGTCCGGAGCAGAGCAGACCGGTGGATGAGATCCTTGCGGAAGTGCGTCAGCTCGTGGATCAGGGATGCCGGGAGGTCACGCTCATTGGACAGACGGTGAGCAAATACCATGACCAGCCGTCCGGAACGCGCCTTTCCGGGCTTCTGGAGCAGTGTGAGCGCATCGCGGAAACGACGCCGCTGGAAAGGATCCGTTTCGTCACGAGCCATCCGAACAGCATGACGCCGGATCTGTTTGAAGCCGTCCGCGACCTTCCGCACGTCATGCCGTACTTCCACGTGCCGGCACAGAGCGGGTCCAATGCTCAGCTGAAGCGGATGAATCGCGGCTACACGGTGGAAAAGTACCGCGACGTTTGCCGACAGATCCTCGAAACGGTCCCCGGCGCAGCGATCACGAGCGATTTTATCGTCGGATTCTGCGGCGAGACGGAAGAAGATTTCCAGCAGACGGTGGAACTGGTGAAGGACATTCGGTTCAAGAACAGTTTCATCTTCAAATTTAGCCCGCGTGAAGGGACGAAGGCGTACGAGCTTTGGGAGGATGACGTTCCGGAGGAAGTGAAACGCCGCCGAAACAACGAGCTTCTGGCGGTCCAGAATCAGATCAGTACGGAAGAAAGCGCGAAATTCGTCGGTCAGGAAGTCGAGATCCTGGTGGAAGGGACGAGCAAGAGCGCAATGAAACTTCCGCTTCTCGACGGAGCGGCGGAGTTTCCGGAAGCGGTTTCCGACTCGAATTCCATCATCCAGCTCACCGGCCGGACTCCGTGCGACCGCATCGTCGTTTTCGACGGTCCGCGCTCCCTCATCGGGAATCTCCAGAAAGTTCGGATCACCGACTCCAGTCCCTTCACGCTTTTCGGAGAGATCTGACCGAAACGGTCCTCCTCTCTAAAAGATCTCATAAAAAAATCGGCATCGGCAGCCCGCGAAAAACTGCTAGATGCCGTTTTTTATGGTCCGTCCGGCAACTGCGAACAGTGATGCAGTTACTAGATGGACCTTTTATTTTCTGCCGCGGAAGAAAATTTCATTTCCGAAGATCGAGCTGTTCGAGTGCCAGTCCGATCAGGCGGTCCGTATGGTCGGCCATGAAGAGGGGAATGTTCAGGACATCGCCGTCCAGCTTCAGATTATTCAGCGAAAAACGGAGGCGGAGTTTCACTTTGTCCGGAAACAGTTCCTTGAATTTTCGGAGGCTTTTGCTTGTAATGTTGGCCTCAGATTGAACTTCCACAGGAAAGAGCGCGTTTTCGCGCTGGATCAGAAAATCGACCTCGTACGGCGGATTGGTCTGGGTCCAGTACCGAGGAACGACTTCAAACTGCGGAAGCAGAGCCTGAAGTACGAAATTCTCGGTCAGTGCGCCCTTGAACTCGGTAAACAAACGGTTTCCCTCTTCAAATGCCGATGGGGCCAACTGTGCCAGACGGCGAAGCAGCCCCACATCGCCCAGGTAGATTTTAAACGCAGACAGGTCATCGTAAGCCGCAATCGGTGATCCGGGAGCCGTACAGCGGTAGATCTTGTGCACCAGCCGGGCATTCACCAGCCATTGAAGTGCGTCTTCATACTCTCTGGCTCTTGCGCCTTCTTTCACGACCCGGTAGATGAATTTTCTGTTTTCCTTGGCCAGCTGAGAAGGAATGGACTTCCAGATCATGGATATCTTCGGGAACTCGCTGACGTTCGGGTGCTTGGCAAAATCGCGCTCATACGCGCTGAGAATGTCTGCCAAAATGGTCTGCATCGCAGGAACGTCCCGCTCTTCTGTCCACATCCGCACCGATTCCGGCATACCTCCGGTCACGTAGAACATTTTGAGCTTCTCGTAAAGCGGATTGAAAAATGCGTCGGGGATCGGTTCCAGCGTCTCCACACTTTCCAGATACTGAACCAGATTTTCGTCGCCGTTCGCAAGCAGAAACTCTGAAAATGTCATGGGATCGACCTGCATAAAACTGACCTTTCCGACCGGGAAAGAAGATGGTTTAGCCAGCGCGATCCCCAAGAGCGAACCGGCACAGGCAACGTGGTACTGCGGTGCGTTCTCGCAGAAATATTTCATGGCGTTGATGACGTTCGGGCAATCCTGCACCTCATCAAAAACGATCAGCGTCTTTTCCGGCACGATTTTCTGCCCGCCGGCCAGCATGAGATTCTGCAAAATTCGGTCCACATTTTTAGTCATCTCGAAAAACTGGCGAAACTCTCCGTTTTCATCGAAATTAAAGTATGCCGTATTCTCGTAGCTGCGTTTGCCGAACTCTTTCAGCAGCCACGTCTTGCCGACCTGACGTGCCCCTTTCAAAATCAGCGGCTTGCGATGGGGTGAACTCTTCCAGTCCAGCAATTTTTTCAAAAGAAATCGTTCCATGGAAACTCTCTTTCACTCTTTTTCTGATCCATTTCGACACAGGATCCTGCTTTTATTATACACCGTGCCTGAGAAAACGCAACCCTAAATCACACTTTTCTACATAATTTCGTGATTTCCATCACACTTTTATTAGGAATTATGTGATCTCCATCACATTTTTACGAAAAACCACAAAATCATTGACGTAAATTTTCATGGAGAAATGAATGGGATAAAGAAAGATGATGGAAGGCGGAAAAGAACAGGAGAGAGCAGAAAATGAAAAAAACTCCCGCACATTCTGCAAAATGCGGGAGCTTTTTCTTGAAGTCCAAGCGCGAAACATCAGCGTTTCATCAGGAATTTGATGAGCCGTTTCACGTTCGTGAAATTCGGGATGATGCAGTCCGCCCCGGCTTTGACCAGCATGTCGCGCTTTCGTTCGCTCACCTGATTCAGGACCTGCGGATCGCACGCGATGCCGACAACGTAAGCTCCGGCTTTTTTCGCTTCTTCCACTTCCTCTTTTCTCGTGCAGAAAACGATGAAATCGTCTTCCGACTCCTCGCAGTCGTTCACCTCTTCCTCCGAAACTGCCGTCACGAACTCCTCGAAACCGGGGATCTTTTTGACGTCTTTTTCGCTGAAGAAGTAGAGTGCCTGCGACTGCGCGGGGGTCGGATACTCGAAGATCTCGATGTCCCACGTCGTGCGGAGCATCTCTTTCAGCATGCAGACGAGTGAGTGAAAGTAAACGACGTGCAGGTCTTCCAGCTGCTCCATGGACCAAGTCGGAGCGAGGAGGCAGTAGTCGCACCAATTCGCCATTTGCCCGCCGTCGCGTCCGCCGAAACCAATGACAGTGATCCCCATTTTGCGAGCCTGGATGCACGCTTTCACGATATTCGGCGAGTTTCCGCTCCCGCTGTACACGATGAGGACGTCACCGGGATCTCCCAGCGTTTTGAGGAGGAGTTCGTAAACGTCCTCGTAACAGAAATCATTCGCCAGGCACGTCACGAGTACGTTCGAGTCGTTCAGGCAGGTCGTTCGGAAACCTTCCCGATGATCCAGCCGGCAGCCTTTCGTCAGATCGTTGATGATGTGGCTCGCCGTCGAAGCGCTCCCGCCGTTCCCGGCCGTGAAGATCATTTTTCCATTTTCTTTTGCGGCGAGAAGGACTTTCGCGATCTTTTTCAACATTTCAAAGTCCGTCTTCATCAGCGCATCGCAGATCTCCTGCGCGTAGGTTTTCGGGTCACTCGAGGCACAAAAGCAGCCGCAGCCGCAAGATTTGGATCTGGCCATGGTTTGGGTATCCTTGGGAAATGGGAAATGGGAAATGGATCTTTGATTCGGAGCGCCGGGAAACTCCACTTTTGCTTGAAAATGGAATCTCCCGGAAGTTCATCCGATTTTTTTATTTTTTCTCCTGATTTGAGGTCGTGACCTGGAGGTACGGCCGCGTCAGGTACTTTTTCGCAACGGCGAGGACGTCTTCCATCGTGATGCTTTCCACGCGCGCATCATACGATTTTTCGTAGTCAACGCCGAAACCGTAAAGTTCATTCAGTCCCTGCACGGAAGCCTGCTCGCCGATCGTCGTGTCGCTTTGAGCGTTGAGAGCCATGAGCTTCTGTTTCGCCGTCTCCAGCTCTTCTTCCGTGATCTGGCCTGCCACGGCCTTTTCAACGTTTTTCAGGAGCCGTTCGACGACTTCATCCACTCCGTCCGGGGAAGTCTGCGCGATGAAGATCATGTATCCGGGAGCGATGCCGGTCCGAGAGACGCAGTGGACGGCGTAAACGAGCCCTTCACCGCGCAGTTCCGCATGAAGCCAGCCGCCCGGGTATCCGTAACCGCCGACGACGGCATTGAGCAGACGCAGTGCCATGATCTCTTTTTCATCGCGGATCGACGGGATCGCGTACGAAATGATGACGATCCCGGTGTCTTTGCCGGTTACCTTATGGATCTTACGGGTCTCGGTCAGTTCATTTGCCCGGTCAAAATCGACCTTGCGGTGAGCAGGATCTTTCGGCATCCCGCCAAAATATTTCTTCGCAAGCGCCGCGGCATCCTCTTCATCCACGTCGCCGTAGATCGTGAGGATGGAGTTTTCCGGATCCAGGACCGTTTTGCGGAAGAAGGTGCGAAGCGACTCGGGCGTCATAGCGGAAATGCTCTCTGCCGTACCGCCGCTGACGATATGGAACGGCGTCGTTTCCGGGAGTGCTTCTGCCCAAACTTCGTATGCTTCCGCGCGCGGATTTTCGGCACGGCGCATGACGGCACCGAGAAGCAGTGTTCGGACCTGCTCAAATTTATCCTGCGGGAAAACGGCATTCTGCCAGCAGTCGGCAAAGATCTCGAGAGCTTTCGGGAAATCTTCCTTCAGGACCGTTGCGGTGCCGCCGACAGTAAACCGGCCTGCGGAGAAGCTGACCGAGCCGCCGACAGAGTCGAACCAGTTGGTGATCTCGTCCGCACTGCGCGTTTTCGTTCCTTTGTCGAGCATCAGAGCCGCAAAACCGGCGCGTCCTGCGGTTTCGGCCGTGTCGCTCAAGTCGCCGCCGATCGAGTAGATCTTTATGTCGACCATCGGGAGGTGCGTATCGCGCTTGATCAGGACACGCAGTCCATTTTCCAGCGTAAATTGCTGAACGTCATTATTCTGTGCCGTTTCCTGCTTATTTTTAGTCTTTTTTTCCGCTTCCAGCGTTCCGAGCGGTACGATACGGACCGTCGAAAGAACTTCCGGACGGAAATATTTCTGTGCGACGGCCATGATCTGCTCTGCAGTGACTTTCTGCAGTCCTTCGACGTAGATCTCATCAAAAAGCGGCGATCCGGTCGACATGTAGCTCTGCGCGAGCGATTCAGCCTGTGCCTGTACGGTCTGCTGGCCGAAAATCAACTCCGAGGCTTTCTGTTTTTTGGCTTTTGCGAGTTCCGCTTCCGTCACGGGTTCCGTCTTCATTCGGTAAAGATGCGCAAGCGCGGTTTCAACGGCTTTTGCTTCATTTGCGGGATCCAGACTCATGGTGACGGAAAAAAATCCATTAGCGTATGTCGGCGTGTAGCTGGAAGTGCCTACCGCGTAAACGAGACTCTGATCGTAGACCATGTCGCGGACCATGCGGGAACTGTCGCCTTCGCTGAGGATGTAGGAAAGGAGATCCAGCGCATAAAGGTCTTCATGGTAGAGATCGACCGTCGGGAACGCCAAGCGGATGTCCGTGGAGGAACCGTCCATTTCGCGGACTGCTTCACGCGGTGTGATCTGGCGGGGTTCCGGTTTCAGAAAGACGTTGGAATCGATGCCGCGCGGCGTCCCGGCGAATTCCTGAGCGACTTGTGCAAGGACTTTATCCGTATTGATATCGCCGACTACGACGAATACCATGTTGTTCGGAATGTAGCGTTTGCGGTAGAAATCGATGATCTGTTCCCGCGTCACCTGCTTCAAAACGTCCAGATAGCCGATGATGGGGAGATGGCCGGGACTTTCCTGAAAGAGAGTTTCCTGCATCATTTTCCACATGACGCGTCCGCGGTTTTCCTCGCCGTCTGCAAGTTCCTGCTGAATGACTTCCAGCTCGCGGTCAAATTCTTCCTGAACGAACGCCGCGTGCTGCATCTGGTCCGCGATCAGTTCGATGCACGTCTCGACGTTGCGTACCGGACAGTCGATGAAGTAGGAAGTCACATCCAGACTTGTGTACGCATTCGTCACGCCTCCGAAAGTATCGATCATCTGACGGATCTCTTTCTCCGAGCGTTTCGTCGTGGAGCCGCCTGCAACCACGTGTTCCAGAACGTGACTCAGACCCGCGCCGAGGTAGACCGATTCATTGATGCTTCCGGTATTCTTCACCGAGCAGCGGACCGTGGCGACCGGAGCAGTGTGGTTTTCCTGAACGATGACGGTCAGACCGTTTGCGAGTTTTGCTACCGTGATGTCGTTCGGATAGCTCAACTGCGAAAGGATCTTCTGCGGCGGGAGTTTCGTGTTCTGCGTTTTGGCTGTTTCTGCCGAAGCTGGCGTCGAATTCATAGTATCTTCTTTCTCTTCCGCCAAAAGGGGCGGAGTCAATATGAAACAAAGCAGCACAAATGTGATGAACACACATTTTTGAAAAACGGAAAACGTTTTGGCTGCAGTCGATCGGTTTTTCTGTGTTTTTTCCGGCATCGTCATTCCTTTCAATGCAAGACAGTTTTTGTGAAGCTGAAGCGGTCCTGAAGCCGCGCGGACTCATTCCTTTTTTCCTAAAACGCCCAAGTTTTCAGAACCTATACACGTTCAATTATAACGTAAATGTTTTTTTTGTCAATCTTTTCGCGCGATTTTAGAACTTTTTTAAGAAGTTTTTGAGAAAATTTTCTCAAAATCCGCTCTTTGCACCTTTTAGAGTCCTTGGAGTTCCAAAGACGCTCCTGGAAAGAAAAGCCGGAAAGAAAAGGACGAAAGATCACGAAACGACTCACATTCCCCCAAATCATTTCGTGATCTTTCCGTTTTCCCTTACTTTCCGCTTCCCTTACTTTCCGCGTTGAAGATCCTGCGGGATCTGGCCAAATGCCGGGAGGATAAAATTTTTTGGAAACTGATTTTCGCTTCCACGGATGGGAATGTCGATTTTGGTCCGTTGCTGGACGAGCGGAGCACGGGAACCAGAACCTGCGTCTGAAAAACGATTTTTCTGAAGAACGAGGCCTTTTCCGTCACTTAGATCGATCACGGGCGAGGAAAATGGTGTTTCGATGAAATTCTTCCGCAGCGTCAGCACACCGTCGTGCAGCACTCCCTGATCTGTGCCGAAATGAATGACGTTTTTGTTTCCCTGGCAATTTGGATCCTTCACGATCCGGTTTCCCAACAGCAGCGTACTGCTATTCGGCTGGTCTGTATTTTCCTTGGAGTCTACGAGATCCAGTTCACGGTTCGCGGCATCGTGAATGAAGCAGTCCGAGACCGTCAGCTGATGGACGCGGCTTTTCAGATTGTGTCCGGTCAGTGACCAGCCGATATCGCAGCGTGAGACCACTGCACTGTGCCCTCCGAGGTAGAGATTATGGTTGAAGCCTGCATCTTCCAGCGCACCGTTCCGTACGATCCTGCACCGTTCGATCCTCTGGTCGGTACCCGTCTTTTGAACAGCGCTTCCGTCGCTCATGACCCCCATGTCGTTCGAGCGGATGATGCAGCGGGAGACCGTCACGCCGTTTGCCTGCGAAATACGAACTCCGGCCGCATTGTGCGTCTGAGCGTGCGCATTTTGGAGGATGAACCCGACCAGCTTTCCGCCGTCTGCGCCCGCATTAAACTGAACGATCGCACGCGGAATGCTTCCTGCGCCGGAATAGTCGAATCCTGCTCCGTCAAGCACGATGGGATGTTTCGGATCTGCTGAACGTATCGTGAGTTTCGGGGTTCGGACAAGAATGTGCACCTGTGTGTACGGTTCACGGCCTTTCCGCGGATAGACGATGATCTCCGTTCCCGGCACTGCGGCTTGGACAGCATCTTCGATCCGTTCAAAATCCTTTCCTGGTCCGACTTTTAGTACCGGTCCCGCTTCCCAGGCATTTGCGGAGAATGTGAATGCGCTCACCCCCCAAAAAACGGTAAGCCGGCAGAAATGGCGTCTTTGCATCGTAGGGTTCGTTTGGTTCATCATGTAGTGCTCCAAATTTCAGGAAATGGAAGTCGTCAAGTTTCTCATTCGATCTCCGGCCGAACGTGTGTGCGGAGGAGCTGGACTCCCTGAAGGACGAGGAGACGGGAGACGGCGTGCGTCGCATCGTCGCGGTCCATTTCCGGATGCACTTCCAGGATCCTGTTCAGAAAGCATTTTCGCGAATGTCCTGCAAGGATCGGGATCCCCAATTCCTGAAATCGGCGTGCATTTTCCGCCAGGATCCAGTTCTGCTCCATCGTTTTTCCGAAACCGAGCCCAAAATCCGCGACGAGCTTTTCACGTTCCAGACCCGCTTCCAAAAGAGCGTCCCGGCGTCGTGCGAGCCAGTAAAAAACGTCTTCCAGCACATTTTCATAGTGCGGAGCCGTCTGCATCGTTTTAGGCGTTCCCTGCATGTGCATGAAGCAGACCGCTGCGCCGGAATCCCGCACGATCCGGATCATCGCAGGATCGCGCAGTCCCGAAATGTCGTTGAGCATCTCTACGCCGAGCGAGACCGCAAATTCGGCCGTTTCCGGATGGTAAGTATCCACGGAGAGGAACGGTTTCGGAAGTCCATTTTCGGCACTCCGAGTCAGGATCTCGCGGATCACCGGTCCGATCCTTTCGATCTCATCTTTCGCAGAGACTGGATCTGCTCCCGGCCGGGAACTTTCTCCGCCAATGTCCAGAATGTCCGCCCCTTGCGCAAGAAGGCGCATCGCATGCTCCGCAGACTCCCGGACCCCCGTCCGTCCTCCGTCAGAGAAAGAGTCGGGCGTTACGTTCAGGATCGCCATCCAAAGCGGCGCCGTCAGCATGAGCTCACGCGAATTCGTCTTTAATCTCAAAATCGAACCGTCCATTTTCTTTCCTTTTTGCGTACACCTTTTTGCGTACACCTTTTTGCGTGCAATGCCGCACCGCCAGTGTGCTGAAAACAGAAGCCAAGCCCCGTTTTTTCGTTGGGAGCCGGTGCCAGTGGACCTGGCGTCAGTCTTTTCCTTTTTCTTTGACTTTTTGGATGACTTTTCCGACCTGCCGGCCTGCGACTCTGCTGAGGGCACGGAACATGACGTTTTTCGCATTCGGTCCGCGGACATCCGAAGAGGGCCTCTTTCTTTCCGTTTTCCGTCCGTCGGCTTTGGGGGCAGAAGCGGTCCCGCTCTTCACTCCATCACCCTCATGCGGAGCAGCTGACTCCGATTTCACTTCCGATTTCACTTCCGAGGCGCCTTCGCACGATCCGCAGGGCGTTTCAGGAACACTTTCCTCTGCCGTTTCAAACCGTTCCTTACTTTTTTCACCCACTTCAGCGCCGATGACGTCTTTCATCTCCGGTCCAGAAACAGTCTCCGGTCCAGAAACAGTCTCCGGTCCAGAAACAGTCTCCGGTCCAGAAACAGTCTCCGGTCCAGAAACAGTCTCCGAGTCGAATGGCTGTCCCGTTTCTTGGAGTTTTTCGGCCGCAATGTCGTGGGCATCTTGCTCCGGCTCGTCTCCGTTTTTCGGAGTTTCAGAATTTTGTCTTGCGGGATCTTTCCTTTGTTTGCCAAGTTCACGCCATGATTTCTGGCGATATTTTCCGCGTGCGAGCGGTGAGTTGAGAAAAACGAGGATGAGCGAAAGGGGGACCGCAAATTTCAGGAGGTACAGCTTCCATGAAATGACGGCCGCAGCGAGCGGAAGCCAGCCAATGTCGGTCCATCTCGGAAGGCGAAGTATCTGACGGATGAAGCAGGCAGCGATCAGAAAAAGAAAACCGGCTCTCAGAAACGCAGTCGACTGAATGGAATTTCCTTGGTTCATGAAATAAAAATAGCCGCCCACTCCAAACAAAATGATAGACAGGAGGAAAAAAAAGAGTTGGATAAATGGCGTTTTTTTCATAATATGGACCTCTTGCGACAGGCAAAAAAGCAGGCAGACCGTTTCTGCGCGGCATCACTTATTTTTTTATCGTCCCGGAGAGTCTGAGAAAAGAGAATTTTGGAGTGAAATTTTGAATGAAACGGCATTTTATTTCCGATTTTGAGCAGAATTTCTGATTTTGATGGGATTGAATGCAGAAATATCGTCATAATCGGACATTTTTTGCCAATCTTTTCTTTTTTTCTCTCCCCACCCCTTGAAAAAATCTGAAAATCTGGTATCTTGGTTAAATGTAAGATTTTCTTTAGAGGTGATGGTGTGTGCCAAACCGGAAAATCGGGCCGCTAACAATTTTGTGTATGAAGCTGTTTTGCAGCTTCAGAGGTTTAATTAATGGTTAATCGCAACTTAGTTCTTGGACTGGACCAGAATCAGAACAACTGGGATGGTGAACTGGATTCCGCATTTGCCGGCATTCAGATGGAAGATTTGGATTGGGGAGGCAGTAACCTCACCGTCAATCAGATCGTAGAAGGTAAAGTCATTCGCGTTGAAGGCGATTTCGTCATCGTTGACGTCGGCTTCAAGAGTGAAGGCCTCGTCGCCCGCAGTGAATGGGAAGAAGGTCAGGAACTGCCGAATCCGGGCGACACGATCCGTGTTCTGATCGAAGAAGTTGAAGACGGCAGCAACGCCGGCGGAATGCCCCAGATGGATGAATCCAAGGGCATGATCATGCTGAGCAAACGCAAGGCAGAAAAAATCGAAGCCTGGAAGAAGGTCATGGAATCGGTCCACGAAGGCGATGTGGTCACCGGTACCGTCATCCGCAAAATCAAGGGTGGTCTTCTTGTGGACATCGGAGTCAACGTGTTCCTGCCCGCCAGCCAGGTCGACATTCGTCGTCCGGCCGACATTGGCGAATACATTGGCCGTTCCATTCAGTGCTCGGTCCTGAAGATCGACGAACCGCGCCGCAACATCGTCGTCAGCCGCCGTTACCTCATTGAGAAGGAACGCGAGACCCAGAAGCAGGAACTGCTCCAGCAGCTCCAGCCGGGCCAGCTCCGTACCGGTATCGTCAAGAATCTCGCCGATTTCGGTGCGTTCGTCGACCTGGGCGGCATTGACGGTCTCCTCCACATCACCGACATGAGCTGGGGCCGCATCAATCACCCCGAAGAAATGCTTCAGCTTGACCAGGAGATCGAAGTTCAGATCCTTTCCGTCGACTACAAAAAGGAAAAGATCGCTCTCGGTCTGAAGCAGAAGACGGCTTCCCCGTGGGAAGAAGTCGAAGCCAAATACCCGGCCGGCAAAGTGGTCAAGGGCACGGTCGTCAACGTCATGACGTACGGTGCGTTCGTGAAGCTGGAAGAGGGCGTGGAAGGTCTTGTTCACATCAGCGAGATGAGCTGGACCAAGCGCATCAATCATCCGAGCGAACTTGTCTCCCCCGGCGACGAGATCGACGTGGTGGTCCTTTCCATCAACAAAGCGAAGCAGGAAATTTCCCTCGGCATCAAACAGACGAAGGAAAATCCGTGGGAAGCCGTCGCCAACCAGTACCCGGTCGGCAGCACGGTCACCGGTACCGTTCGCAACCTCACCAACTACGGTGCGTTCATTGAGATCCAGGAAGGCATCGACGGTCTGCTCCACGTCTCCGACATGAGCTGGACCCGCCGTATCACGCATCCGAGCGAAATGGTCGAAAAAGGCCAGAAGATCGAATGCCGCGTCCTCTCCGTCGATCAGACTCGCCGTCGTATCGCTCTCGGTCTGAAACAGATGACCGACGATCCGTGGGTAAGCGAGATCCCGAGCAAGTACGAACCCGGCCAGCTGGTCAAGGGTACGGTCACGAAGATCACCAACTTTGGCGTTTTCATCGGTCTGGGTGAAGGACTCGAAGGTCTGCTCCACATTTCCGAGCTGGCTGAGCACAAAGTTGACAATCCGGAAGATGTCGTTAAAGTCGGCGAAGAACTCGAAGTCAAGATCCTCCGTGTTGACACGGAAGACCGCAAGATCGGTCTTTCCCGCAAACGCGTTGACTGGACGGGCGACGTTGAAGAAACCGAGAGCAAAGTCGAAGACGAAGCTCCGCGTGCGACTCCGATCCATGCTGTGACCCCGCAGAAAGACCTGCGCGGCGGCGGCGGTTCTGCCGGTTTCGAAGTTCTGAAGCAGAACGACTAAATTTCATGAGGTGAGACGTTGAAAGACGTTTCATGATTTTCGAAAATCGGCCTGAAACGTGAGTTTTGGGCCGGTTTTTTTCTTTTTTTGTTTCAAAATCGCTTCTTTCCCCCTTTTTTTTGAATTGGTTTCATGGTATAATCCAGATAGATTTCGGTTTCATCCTCTTACTCGAAAGGTCTTGCTATGAAAAGACGGAACTACCCGGATACAAAACGCACAGCCCGCCGCCTTACAGTGATCCTTTGTGCCGTTTTGATTTTTCACATTTTTTCGTTGGCGGTTTTTGCCGATACGGAATGGCACACGCAGCTAAACGGAGCTGAAGATGGCTTTTGGAAGTATCGGATCCCGATCCGCCTTTCGATCTCCGACGAACAGCGTGCGGAATTGGAACGCAGAAACGCGGAACTTGGAGAGCCAGATGCTGAAAAAAACGCAAAGGATCTGAAAGCGGATCCACAGGCTGGAATGAATTCCAAACTTACTCCGTACGAATTCCGTTTTACGGTCGTGACGCCGGAAGGATGGGCTTCTGCCTCGCAGGAAAAGCGTGAAAAACTGCTTCCCATGGCGGGACGTTCGGCGGAGGAAGTGCGTGTCTGCGACGAACACGGCGTCGAGTACCTTTTCTCGATCTTGGATCCTCAGCGGGTCCCGCAGACGAAAGGATGCCTGCGTCCAGATTCCAGTCTGACGATCCCGATCGAGCTGACAACGATCCCGCAGGAAACGACTTTTTACGTTTACTTCGGCAATCCCAAAGCGTGGGAGCTTCCGGACTGGTGGTCGGTACGTACTTTTTTTAATGGAAATTTTGAGGAGGGGGAACTTAAAGTAAGCGGCTGGGATCTGGATGTGAGTGACGCGGAACATCAGATCTTCAGAACGGACGAGTTGGCAAAAGAAGGACGTTTTTCCATCAAGACCATCGTGGCAAAAGGAGCAGAGCACACATGGATCGGTGCGCGTCAGAGTGCCGTGCCGGTGAAGCCCGGTCAGCGATGGCGCATGACGGGCTGGACGAAAGTGGAAGGGGTCGAGGGATACGCAGGCTGGTTTTACCATGTCGGCAATGCGGCCAAACCGATGATGGGGTCTGGAATGCTTTACGCTGGTGCCGGGACTTACGATTGGAAGCAGACTTCTGCGGAATTCACCGTTCCGGAAGGTGCGGACCGGGTCACGATCGGAACGGTGCTGCGCGGAACAGGAACGGCATGGGCGGACGATGTGCGGATGGAGCTTCTTTCAGATCCGGGAGCGCACGATCTTGAGATCTCCTGTACGGCAGGAAGTGTTGAGAAATTCCCCTTTTCGGAACTTTATCCTTCGCGCACGCTTCCGGGAGGGACGGAACAGTGGGATGCTGTGGAGTTTTTCGGCACGGAAAAACTTCCGCGTTTTGCATTCATTCGCATCATGAACGCCTCGGATGAGGTCCGCGTTCCGCTTGTGAACGTGAGCGCGTCGCAGATCGGTGTGCGTTGGGGGATCGAAATAGATCCTGCCTCCGTCGAGGTCCTTGGGCTGGACGGGCGTCCTTTGCCTTTCGAGACGTGGGGCATGAATTTTTTCGTTTCGCCGGAACTGCCGCCGCGCAGCGTCACGTACCTGCTTCTTTGCGAGAAGAAAAACGCAGTTTCCCGAAAAGAGACGGCTCAAAAGAAACGCGACGCGGTCCAGAATGACTCTGGATTTCCCGGAACTTCTCTTCAGCAGGTCAGTGAGCGGACCCAGAAACTGACGAAAGAAAATGTCGCGGCGCTCACTGCGGTTTTGACGAAAAATCTCGTGCAGGATCCCGGTTTTGAAGAACTTGACGCCGCAGGTCATCCGATCGCGTGGACGAACGGACCGACGGGGCCGGGGATCTCGTTCAACGTTCCTGATCCGCAGGCAGAAGGAGGGATCTTGGGACGCCGATGTGCCGAAACTCGTTTTGAGTCGGGAGCCAGACCGAGCTGGAACGGCTGGAGGCAGACGATCCCCGTTCAGGCGAACCGTACGTACTTCTGCGGTGCCTGGATGAAATACTTGGAGGATTCTGGAAATCTCACGATCCACGCGCATTTTCACACGGCCGATCACCAGCTCTGTGCGAGCGGCGGGATGGTCAGCTGCACATCTTCAGGAGGGGGTGCGAATGAGTGGGCTTTGGTTTCCGGAATGCTTAAAGCACCGCAGGATGCCGCGTTCATGGTCCTCCAGCTGACGATAGACGCTCCCAAAACATTCTGCTGCGACAATGTGTTCGTGACGGAGATGGAACTTGGCGCACTGGAGCGTTTCCAGGGAGGCGAAGTCGGCATTTTCCAGGTCCCGCCGATCATCAAGGTCTTCCCGGATTCCACGTGGCCGCAAAATCCGGAAGAGCTTCAGAAGTACGCATTCCGGACGGTTTCGACCGCGAAAAATGAGGAAGAGACCATTCAGTTTGCGTTCCGCTGGGCGGAGGACAAAAAATTCCAGATCGCCATGAGTCCGGCCGTTTCGCGGGACGGAAAGACGGTCCTTCCGACGGAGCTTTTTGCGGTCGGGTACGTTCCGGTGAAGCACGTGACCAGTTACTACAATACGCGGAAGGCGAAATGGTTCCGCAAACTTCCGAATGGGATCGGACGCGCAGACGGCTGGGTCGGCAGGTGGCCCGATCCGCTGATCCGTTTCCCGAATCTAAACGCTGCGGCAAATCCGGCAAATCCGGCAAATCCGGCAAATCCGGCGAACACGGCGAACGCGGCAGATCCAACAAACGTGGCGGATCCAGCTCGCTTTACGGACCTGAATGCGGCGCGTGCGGCATGGAAAGTGCTGGAAAACGCCGAATATTCGAGCGATTCGGAACGTCTCCGCCGTTTTGCAGAACAGGATCTTCTCGGGTTCCGCGCCAATGAGACTCGTGCACTTTCCGTCATCGTGAAGACGCCGAAAGAGATCCCGGCGGGAGTTTACTCCGGCAAGATCCTCCTTCGGGACATCGAGACGGGAAAAGTCACTTCCGTGCCGTTTTCGGTGGACGTGAAGGATTTCGCGATCCCGGACGAGCCGGTCTGCACTGCGATCTACGACTGCCGCGCCTCGCACATTGAGTACTGGCACGAATCCAACGCTCAGAAACTTGTGGAGAACATGGTGGACTTCCTTGCGTCGAAACGGCTGGCGCCCGACAAGATCGGAGTAGAACCAAAGTTTAAATATGATGCCGAAACGGGGAAATGGACGGCAGATTTCGCGGAATTTGACGCTGCGTGCGAGAAATTCTTCCACGAGCTGAAGATCCAGCGGACGTACCTTCCGGGAGACTGGTACTGTTTCGGGTGGGGAATGCCGCCGCGTCCGCGTCAGGGGATCCAGCCGTACGAGGGCGAGTGGCCGTTTGAGGGCGTGGACCGAAGTCAGCTGAGGCCGGAATTCAAAAAGGTCTACCAAGACAAACTGCGTCTTTTCTGGGATCACCTGAAAGAGAAAGGCTGGGACGAGCACTTCGTTCTTTACATTTCGGACGAACCGTTCTATTATCAGCCGCACATCATCACGCAGATGATCGCGTGCTGCGAGATGATCCACGAAGTCGATCCGAACATTCCGATCTACTCCAGCACATGGGGACACGTTCCGGAATGGGACGGGCACATTAATGTCTGGGGGATCGGGCACTACGGCCGGGTCCCGGAAGAGCAGATCCGAAAATCGAAAGCGCGCGGTGACCGGATCTGGTGGACGACCGACGGTCAGATGTGCACGGACACGCCGTACTGCGCCTCGGAACGCATGCTTCCCTACTGGTGCATGAAATACGGTGCAGACGCTTACGAATTCTGGGGCGCTTCGTGGTACACTTACGATCCGTACCAGTACGGCTGGCACTCGTACATTTACCAGACGGATCAGCCTGGTGTGGAATACTACGTGCTCTATCCGAACGGTGACGGATACATTTTCTACCCGGACAAGCTGCTCGGTGTGAACGAGTTCGTTTCGACGATCCGTCTTGAGCAGGCGCGTGAAGGGGTGGAGGATGCCGCGTACATTCAGATCTTCCGTGAAGAGATCGCGCGGGTGAAGGCGCTTGAGGACCTTTCGCTGAAGGATGCCGAAACGCTTCAGAATGCGGAAAACACGTTGGCGCGTCTCGAAGACCTAGTCCACATTCCGAACGCGGGCGGTCGATTTTCCTCGCACAATTTGCCGAATCCGGAAGAGGTCGACGAGGTGAAAGAGCTGATGCTCCGGCTCATCATGGAACTAAAGGGCATCTAGTTTGCATGAACTGAAGGGCATCTAGTTCGCATTTTTAAATGTTTTGTGTTTCGGAACCGGCATTCGGAAGCGAGTGCCGGGCCGGTTTTTTACTTTGGGAGGTCTGGACCCCGATTTGGGCTTCATTCCTGCTTTCATTCAGATGAAAAATCAGAAAATTCGGATACTTTACTCATGAACACGACACGATTTCTCGTCACGATCGCGACGTACAATGAAATTGAAAATATTCCGCATCTCGTTCCGGCGATTTTTGAAGAGACGGACCGATTCGCTGCCGAAAGAAACTTTACGTTTGACGTTTTGGTCATCGACGATGCCTCGCCGGACGGAACGGGCGAATGGTGTGACGCACATGCAGAGGAATTTCCGCGTCTGAAATGCCTGCATCGTGCCGGGAAAAACGGGCTTGGCGCCGCCACGATCGCTGCGATGCAGTACGCTATCGAAAACGGCTACGACCGGATGATCAACATGGACGCGGATTTCAGCCACCATCCGAAGTACCTTGAAGCGATCGCGTGTGCGGACGCAGACGTCGTGGCGGGTTCCCGCTACATTCGCGGAGGCGGGATCGTTGGTTGGCCGCTGCGCCGGCATTTCATGAGCCGTTCCATCAATGCGTTTGGACGTACTCTCTTGGGGCTTTCCATTCACGACATCAGCGGGGCGTACCGAAATTACCGTGTTTCGACGCTCGCAAAACTCGATTTTTCGCGCTTTCAGTCCCAAGGATACTCGTTTCAGGAAGAGGTCCTTTGGCGGCTGAAGCTCGTTGGCGCTACCATGTCGGAAGTCCCGATCATTTTTGAGGACCGCATTCGCGGCACGTCGAAGATCTCCCTGAAAGAGAGCATCACTGCCGTCAAAACGCTCCTGATGCTGCGTCGGTAGTATCTCGGAATGCGTTAAAAAAGGGGCCATCCGAACTGGTACTAGTTTCACCACTGAAGACACGGAAGAGTTCACAGAAAGACACAGAAAGACACAGAAAGACACAGAAAGACACAGAAAGGAAACACGAAAAACTCAAAAAGATGCGAAATTCATCAAAAGGCGACCAGAAATATTTTAAATCTTTCGCTTCTTTTCGTGTTTTTCGTGAAATTCGTGTCAGGGCGCGTTCACTCCCCCTTTTTCCTCTTTCTTTTCAGTGTGAGTCTGAGTTTCTTCTGTGCACTCAGTGGGAGATCGGAACTTGGATTGGTACGCACATTCCGTAAGAGCCTAAAAAAGTTCCGGAATGCGTTAAAAACTGTTTTTGGACAAATTTTTTGGCAGGATCGTGAGATTTTTGGTCTCTCCCCCTCGACAAAGAGTGGATTTCATGCTAAAATAGAATAGAGAATTTCATCATTTTTTGGAAAGGAGAGCGTTTCAGACGCATGGTCCGCTTGGGAATGCCGATCCTTTCCTTAACCTTAAAAGAATTAAAAGAAGGACACAAAAATGCGTTCAGATATGATCAAAAAGGGTGACGCCCGTGCGGCCCACCGCGGTCTGCTTCGTGCGACAGGAGTGAAAGAAGAAGATTTCGGCAAGCCGTTCATCGCGATCTGCTGCAGCTATACGGACATCGTGCCGGGTCACGTTCATCTGAACAAAGTCGCGGAAGTGGCGAAAGAATGCGTCCGTCAGGCCGGCGGTGTGCCGTTCGTCTTCAACACGATCGCGGTCGACGACGGCATCGCGATGGGACACGTTGGTATGAAGTACTCGCTCGCGAGCCGTGAACTGATCGCAGACACGGTCGAGACCATGGTCAACGCCCACTGCTTCGACGGCATGATCTGCATCCCGAACTGCGACAAGATCGTCCCCGGTATGCTTATGGCGTCCGTCCGATGCAATATCCCGACGGTCTTCGTCAGCGGCGGTCCGATGGAAGCGGGAAAACGTCAGGGAAAAGCGATCGACCTGATCGACATCTTCGTCGGTGCGGCCGCCAAACAGCAGAACCGCATGACGGAAGAAGACCTTCTCGACATTGAGCAGAACGCCTGCCCGACTTGCGGCTCCTGCTCCGGAATGTTCACGGCCAACTCGATGAACTGCCTCTGCGAAGCACTCGGTATGGCCCTCCCGATGAACGGAACGATCCTGGCGACGAGTGCGGAGCGCAAACGTCTCTACCAGAAAGCGGCCGAGCGCGTCATTGCGATGGTCTACGAGCTGGAAGAAAAAGGCGCGGAATTCAAGGGACTCCCGCGCGACATCATCACGCAGGACAGCATCGACAACGCGATGGTCCTTGACATGGCGATGGGCGGAAGCACAAACACGGTCCTCCATACTCTCGCGATCGCGCAGGAAGCGGGGATCCAGTACGACATCAACCGCATCAATGAGCTGAGCCTCAAGACGCCGAACGTCTGCAAAGTCTCGCCGTCGATCCACTACCACATCGAAGACGTTCACCAGTCGGGCGGTATCCACACGATTCTCGGAACGATCAAACGCGGACGTCCGGAACTCCTGAAACTCGACGCCCTGACCGTTACGGGCAAGACGCTCGGCGAAAATATCGCGGAATGGGACATCCGCTCCCGCGATACGGTCTGTCAGGAAGCGCTTGAGCTGGCGGCGATCGAACCGGGCAACTGCCGCAATACGCCGGCGATGAGCGTTGAACGCAAAGCGAAGAACATTGACGAACTGGAACTCAACTTCGATCCGCAGGACTGTATCCGCGAGGTTGAAAATGCGTACAATCAGGAAGGCGGTCTCGCGATCCTCTTCGGCAACCTGGCTCCGAACGGTGCCGTGGTCAAGACGGCGGGCGTGAAGCCGAGCATGATGCAGCATACCGGCCCGGCAGTCATTTTCGAGAGTGAAAATGAAGCGTACGACGGTATCGTCGCAGGCAAAGTGAAGGCTGGCGACGTGGTCGTCGTGCGTAATGAAGGTCCGAAAGGCGGTCCCGGAATGCAGGAAATGCTCGCTCCGACGACGGCGATCAAAGGCGTGAAGCTGGATGATTCGGTCGCTCTGATCACGGACGGACGTTTCTCCGGCGGTACGGCAGGCGCCTGCATCGGCCACATCAGTCCGGAAGCAGCAGCTGGTGGTCCGATCGGGCTTCTGAAGGACGGAGACATCATCGAGATCGACATTCCGGCGCGTAAAATTGCCGTTCAGGTCTCCGATGAGGAACTTGCCGAACGCAAAAAGAACTGGACGAAGCCGGAACCGCGCTTCAAGTCCGGCTGGATGGCCCGTTACGCTGCGCTGGCGACCAGTGCGGACACCGGCGCGGTCCTGAAGTACGAGTGATCTGCGGATCCTGAAGCTTTGTGACGCAATATCCGGACGTCCGATACATCCGAATTTCGGCCGTCCGGAATTTTAGTAAAAAATACGTGCGGGAGCTATTCCTGTACGGTAACCGAAATTTTGACGTTTTTCAGCCTTCATTCCCGGAGATTTCCATGGAAAATTCACAGTCGAAGCATCTTTCCGAGAGTTTGGAAGACTACCTTGAAGCCATTCTCAACATTATTGACCAAAACGGAGTTGCGTGGCCGCGGGACATTGCGAAAGCTCTGAAAGTCTCGAATGCCTCTGTCACGGGTGCTTTACGTGCTTTGGGAGAACGCCAGCTGATCAACTATGCGCCATACGCATTCGTGACGCTGACTCCGGATGGTGAGAACTATGCGCGGGAGATCGTCGGCCGACATGAAAAGATCCGTGCGTTCCTCTGCGATTTTCTGGACGTCGACCCGCAGCTTGCCGACGAAACTGCGTGCAAGATGGAGCACATTCTGGCTCCGGAGATCGTGCAGCGTTTCGTGCGCCTCGCGGCATTCATGAAGACGAGTCCCTGCGAAGGAAAAGCGTGGCTCAAGCCGGATTTCCGTTCCTGCGCGGACTGCAAACAGTGCGGCGGCTGTGGAAATGAAAAGCAGAAAACCGAAGTCTGACTGAAAATTTCTGAAAGAGGATCCCCCGGCATTCACGATTTTGCTCGGAATTCGGGGAAAATTTTCCTAAATTCCGAATTTGAAACGATTTACGATGAACCAGCCCAACTCCAGCAAAAAACGTTCCTCTTCTTCTGAAATGGAGACGTCCGCATCCTCTCCCGATCCGCGATCCGCATCTGAAAAACGAAAAGATCCGCATTTTTCCAGGGAAAAGGAGCGTTTCGAGAGAAAACGAAAAGAGAAATGGGCCGCCAAACGCCGGGAGTTGAGCATTCCGGAACTGGTTTTTGATGAAGAACTGCCTGTTTCTTCGCGTCGGGAGGAGATCAAAAAAGCGATCCGCGAGAACCAGATCGTTGTTTTGTGCGGGGAGACCGGGTCGGGAAAATCGACGCAGCTTCCCAAAATCTGCCTGGAACTTGGCTTCGGCGTCCGAAAGCTCATCGGGCACACGCAGCCTCGGCGTATCGCGGCGATCTCCATCGCCAACCGTCTCGCGCAGGAGATCTCCATGGGACGGCAGAAACCGCTTCCGGCTCCGGAAAAAAACACGCCAACTCAAGACGCAGACAAAAACGCACCGGCTCCGGTCTCTAAAGAGCATTCCGTTTCCGAAAATTCTGCTTCTGAAAAAAAACCGCTGACGCTCATTCCGCCGGAAAAACTCGTCGGGTACAAGATCCGGTTCACAGACCACACGTCGCCGGAAACGTGCATCAAGCTGATGACGGACGGTATTTTGCTTGCCGAGACGCAGAGCGACCGATTTTTGAATCAGTACGAGGTCCTCATCATTGACGAAGCTCATGAACGTTCGCTGAACATCGACTTTTTAATCGGCATCCTGCGCCGTCTTGCAGACAAACGGCCGGATCTGAAGATCATCCTGACTTCCGCGACGATCGACGCTGCCCGATTCGCGGCGCATTTCGAAACGGAGACTCGCCGAGTGCCGATCCTCACCATTGAAGGACGGACCTACCCGGTCGACGTCCTCTACCAGCCGATCTTTGAAGAGGATGAGGATGACGACGAGGATGGAAATGGGAATGGACGCGGACGCAGTGAGCGCAAAAAAGAGGCGTCTGTGCGCATCATTCACGATGGAGATGTGCATCAGGCGGTCATTCGGGCTGCGGAGACGCTCGCGAAAAAAGGACCTGGCGACATGCTGGTCTTCATGCCGACGGAACGGGACATTCATGAGCTGGTGAAACTCTTTCAGGGGGAATCTCAGCGTCAGCGCCTTTCTCTCTTCCGAAACGAAAACGTAGACGTCCTTCCGCTCTATGCCCGGCTTCCTGCTGACGCGCAGCAGAAGATCTTCAATCCGGTGAGCAAAAAACGGCGTATCGTCATTGCTACGAACGTTGCGGAGTCTTCCGTGACGGTCCCGCGGATCCGGTACGTCATCGATTCCGGAACGGCCCGCATCAGCCGGTACTCGGCACGTTCCAAAACGCAGCGTCTTCCGATCGAGCCCATTTCCCGCGCCTCGGCAGATCAGCGTAAAGGGCGGTGCGGGCGGATCGGTCCGGGGGTCTGCATTCGGCTTTACTCGGAAGAGGACTACCTTTCACGTGAGGAGTACACGCAGCCGGAGATCCAGCGCACGAACCTGGCGTCGGTCATTCTGCAGACAAAATTACTGCGTCTGGGCAGGATCGAGTCCTTTCCGTTCATCGACATGCCGAAGATCGCCTCCATTCGCGATGGTTACCGGACGCTTTTTGAACTGAAAGCACTCACGAAAGCCTCTGCTGAAGGAGAACTGACGCCGCTCGGACAGAAACTCGCCAAACTCCCGGTCGATCCGCGCATCGGACGCATGGTTCTTGAGGCGCTTGAAATGGCGAAGGAGGCTCACGCTGGAGCATCTGTTCCAGGATCCGGCCGTGGAGAGACGGGGCCTCTTCCGCCGCAGCGTGAAAAGAAACGGAGACGCACTGAAAAGAAAGGAACTGAAAAGAAAGAAAAAGAAAGACTCCAGGTCGATCCACTGCGCGAGATCCTAGTCATTGCGTCTGCGCTGACGATCCGTGATCCGAGAGAACGTCCGGTCGAAAAGCAGGGTGAAGCTGATGCTGCTCACGTGCAGTTCATGGATCCGCGTTCCGATTTTCTCTCGTTCCTCAAAATCTGGGACTTTTATTCCCGGATGAAAGACAAACTTTCCCGCAGTCAGCTCATCAAAGCGTGCAGGCAGAATTTCCTTTCATGGAACCGCATGCGGGAATGGCAGGATGTTTGCCATCAGCTTCATGAAATGGTCCAGGATCTCATGAAGGAGGCGCAGCTTCCGAAGACGCTCCTTTTTGAAGACGAGACTTTTTTGGCTCTTGGAGCTCTTCCCAATGAAAAGCCGGAACAGACGGCGGCACGGTACGACGCGATCCATAGAGTCCTTTTGAGCGGTCTGCTCTCAAACATTGGGCAGAAAACGCCCCTTCCGCAGGAGTATGCCGTTGGCGGCGGCGGGAAATGCGTCCTTTGGCCGGGAAGCGGACTTTTGAAGCTCACGGGAGGCGAATGTCCTGAAAAAGGAGGAAATGCCAAAAATGCTGCCGGGAGCACTTCGTCTTCGGCTGGAATTTCAAAAAAGCACCATTCGGAAGCGGACGAGATCCATCGTCCAAAGGCCGGGCATCGTCTCTGGGGAAGAAATCTGGATGCGTACGGACGCATTCTGGAAAATGGAACGGAAGACAGGACTTTGGAAGATCCTGAAAGCACGGCGGACGGTTCCCGGAATGAAGTTGCGGAGACTGCCGAAACGGCACCCAGGAAAAAATCGCTTCCCGCCTGGGTCATGGCTGCGGAAATGGTCGAGACGTCGAAACGTTTTCTCCGAACGAATGCCGTGATCGATCCGGAGTGGATCGAGCCGCTGGCCGGACATCTGGTGACGAAAACGCACAGTGAACCGCATTGGTCGAAGCAGAACAATCAGGTGATGGTCTACGAAAAGGTCACACTTTTCGGTCTCGTCATCGTTCCGCGGCGCAGAGTTCCGTACTCCGCCATCGATCCGGAAAAGGCGCGTGAAATGTTCATTCAGCTGGGGCTCGTTGAGGGAAACTGGCAGTCTCGGGCCGATTTCTATTCCTGGAATCGCGAGCTTTGGTTTGAGCTGGAGCAGGTCCAGGCAAAATTGCGCCGTTTTGACTATTTGCCCGGTTTGTGGAAGCTCTACGAATTCTACGACCAGCGCATTCCAAAGACCGTTTCGGACTCCGCATCTCTTGAAAAATGGCTCCGGAAAGCGGACACGGAAACGTTGAAGTCGCTGGAGATGAAAGAAGAGGATCTGGTCTCCGAATCTGCGGACGCTTCGCTTGCGGAACGGTTTCCGGATTCCTTCTCGGGGGAATTTACGTACACATCGAGTCCCGTTGCGATGAAAAAGCCGCCAAAGGCCGGAACGAGCAGGGCGCTCCTCACCGATCTGGACGCTTCTTCCGGTGACAGCACTTCCGGTGACAGCACTTCCGGTGACAGCACTTCCGGTGACAGCACTTCCTTCAGTGCCAAGACTGCTCAAGAAAGCGGAACTCCGGACGTACCGATGCGTGAGATCCGTCTTTTCGGGCAGGTCATCCAGCCGGCGAAACCGAAAGTCCAGTCCGCAAGATCGAAAGTGCAGCCGGCGAAACCACAAACACAAACACAAACACAAACGCAAACGCAAACGCAAAATTCAGATCCTGGCGCTCTTGCCGTGCGTTCAGAGTCCCCGGCTGCGGAGAAACCGCGGGAAAAAGAGACCGTCAAAGTTCCTCAGTCGTCCGGGAAAATGGAGTCGCGTTCCTCAACGGCGTCCTGCATGACGTCCAGTTATCGATTCCCGCTGGAGTACCGATTCGAGCCGGGGGGGGAAACGGACGGCGTTACGCTCCACGCGACGCTGGAGACGGTCCATCAGCTTCAGGAAAGCGCATTGGAATGGGGAATTCCGGGACTTTTGGAGGAACGAGTCGCATACCTAATCAAGTCGCTTCCGAAAGAACTGCGCCGTAAACTGATCCCAGCTCCGGACACAGCCCGAGCGGTTTGTGCGCGCATTCCGTTCGGTGTCGGGAATCTCCGGACGGTGCTTGCGGGAGAGTTTACTCGGATCGCAGGCGAGTACATTCGGGAAAAGGATCTCGATTTTGGAAACATTCCGGAGGCGCTTCAGATCAACATTCGGGTCAGTGATTCGCAGGGAAATATTCTCGTTCAGAGCCGCAGTCTTCGCGAGGTCCTGCTGCACGTGGGAGAGCAGGCGTCGGAAAAATTCGCACTGGTCGAGGATTCCCGCTGGACGCGCAGCGGATTGACCTCTTGGAATTTTGGTGAACTTCCGGTCCAGGTCCAGATAGAATCCACGCTTTTGGATGCTTCTTCGCGAGCCGGACGGATCTCTGCGTTTCCGATGCTGATCGATGAAGGCAAAACGGTCGGGATCCGTCTTTCAACTTCCCAGTTTCAGGCTGAGCTGAACACTCGGCGTGCCGTCATGCGTCTTTTCCGCTACTCAGCAAACCAGGAATTGACCCGGCAGGCGCTTTGGATGCCGCACTTTCACGAGATGAAAATGCAGGCGGACTACTTCATCAAGACGACGAAAACTCCGTTTGCAGACACGATCTGCGACTTGGTCGCGCAGACTGCACTGGATCCGTCCGGTTTCCCTGCGTTGGCGGATATGCCGTCGCTTTTGAATCGTGTGCCGCGCGATCTGCAGGAGTACGAGCGGATCGTGAAGCTCGCAAAGGGGAGGATCTCCATCGTCGTGCAGGAACTTCCCGAACCGCTTGCGCAGCTTTGGAAAGCGTATCATGCGGCGATTCGTGCACTGAACGGCATTTGTGCGCAGAATTCTCGACGCCATGCCGTCAATGACCTTGCATCGCAGCTGAAGATCGGGACCGTGCAGGTCAAATCTTTCGGAAATCTTCGAAAGAATGCCGCGCAAACAGAGTCGGTCTCCTCCACAAAAGAGGATGGTGCAAAAGAGGCGCTGCCGTCCCGCGTAGCGCTTTACGAGCCCTTCCAGCCGATCGTGGACGATTTGGATGCGCAGATACGCCGACTTACGCCGCCGGACTTTCTCTTGCGCACTTCCTGGAAGTACGTGAAGCATTTTGCCCGATACTTCCGCGGGATCGAGGCTCGCATTCAGGCACTTTCCGGAACGAATTCCGGCACCAGGATCGCACTGACTCGTGGAATGGAGCAGATCCGCGAGCTGGAACACTTCCAGTCGGAATACGAGAGACTCCGTAAGGATTTTGACTTGCGCGGCATGGAAAGCGAAGAGCTTGAAGAATTCCGTTGGGCGATCGAAGAGTACAGGATCTCGCTTTTTGCGCAAAAACTGGGAACTGCGATGAGCGTTTCGGCAAAGCGTCTGGAAAAAATGCTGGATGCTTTCTGAGCCGATCCTGCCCTTTCTGTTTCTTCACACAGAAAACAGAAATCCTGTTTCAGACATTGAAGCCGGTGGACTTTTTTTGCCGATAGAGAGAACACGTAGAAAAATTTTTAATGTCGCGTTTCCTTTGAGGCAAAAAAGGTCCATTGGTCGAGTCATGGCAGATCCATTCCGCTTTTTTTCAGTTCCGTTCCCGCAGTTTTTACGAAAACTCCTCCAAGGCGGAGTTGCCGTTTTATGCGGCAGCACGTTTTTTTTCCATGGGCTGGACGTTTCCTTGAATTTGGGCCAAAACGCTGCATTCCTCACGTCTACTCTTCATGCGGAGGACGCATTCTCTTTTGAGCTGCCGCCCGCGATGGATTTTGAACTTGAGGATGGACCGGAACTCGAGGATGGACCGGAACTTGAGGATGGACCGGAACTTGAGGATGGACCGGAACTTGAGGATGGACCGGAACTCGAGGATGGACCGGAACTCGAGGATGGACCGGAACTTGAGGATGGACCGGAACTTGAGGATGGACCGGAACTTGAGGATGGACCGGAACTTGAGGATGGACCGGAACTTGAGGATGGACCGGAACTCGAGGATGGACCGGAACTCGAGGATGGACCGGAACTCGAGGATGGACTGGAACTCGAGGATGGACTGGAACTCGAGGATGGACTGGAACTCGAGGATGGACCGGAACTTGAGGATGGACCGGAACTCGAGGATGGACCGGAACTCGAGGCGGAAATGGAACTCGAGGCGGAAACGGATGAATTCACCCTGGGGATCCCGGAAAGTTCCGCGAGCTCTGCTCTTGAGACGCAAACGGCACCGCGGTCCGCAGGCGCTCGGAAGCGGAAAGCTGTTTCAGGCACAGTACAGGCGTCAAAACGTAAATTACCGAAGCCGTCGAAGCCGTCTTGTTCAGCGGAAGAGCTGGAGCTTCAGAAAAAGATCCAGCAGATACTCCGTATTTACGAGCACATCAGTCTCAGCTCGGAGGAGAATCATCCGATCGACGTCATTTCGTACATCATGCCGTTCGGCTGTGACGCGGAGATCTACCACGGAGCACGTGAATCCGGCCGTCGGCTTAACGCGATCGGCGCTCTTTGCTGGAATATTCCGATGGGTGAAGAGTCCGCGTTCACGAACAGTAAAGAACGCCTGATGCCGCGTCTTGGGTACGGGATCCAGCAGTATTCCGGCCAGCTTCTTGCCGCACTGGCAATCGCACGAGTGCCGAACGACTATCGTTTTCCAGCGGGAGGGGCAGAACAGGAAGCGAGCTCGAAAAGCGGGAGTACGGAAACGGGGTCATTGGAAAAAGAGAAAACCGCAAAGTCTTCCGCAGCGTCCCGTGTCGCTTCGCGGCACGGAAAAAAACGGTTCCAGATCCAAGATCTTGTGGAGTTTGAGCAGAAAAACTGCCGATGGGGGCGTGATCTTTCGCAAACGCTCATCGCGCTGTCGTACTATCTGCCGCTGGATGCGGAGTGGGAGTCTGGCGATGGCGAGCGCTGGACTCTGGAGCGTCTTATCAAAAATGAACTGGACCGGCCGGTCGAAACGGGCACTTCTGCCGCGACGAATCAGCTTTTGGGGCTTATCTGTGCGATCCGGTGCCGTCAGATACGGACAGACGCACCACTGGATGGTCAGTATGCGCGTGCGGAAAAATTTCTGGAAAGCTGGCGAACGTACGTGCTCGATCTTCAAAACGAGATCGGGATCTGGCATCCGGAATTTTTTCTGAAAAAAGGAGTCACGCCTAACAGACCAACGGAAATGCTTCTCGCAAGCGGGCACATTCTGCGCTGGCTCGTAACGGTCACGCCGCGGGAAGAACTGAACGATCCGCGCATTTTCAAAGCGGTCTCGACCGTCCATGAACTGCTGGAGTTCCAGCTCATGTACTGGAACCCGACGAATGCTTCAAGTACGGAGATCGAAGGGATCATGACGGCACTGCACGCATTGGCCATCTACGAAAAACGCAGATTCTGACGGGTTTTACGCGACTGTTTGCGGATCAGAAAAAAATCAAAGAGCCGGGAGTTTTTCAAAAAAGGATCCCGGCTCGAGTTTTATGCTGGGAAGCGGAAACGTGTTGCTGTTTCCTGCGTCAATTATCGATCAGCGTCGCCATCGTTCGGTACGCAAAATAGACGGCTGCCGCCATGCCGAGGAGGATCCCTGCGATGAACAGAAAGACCATGAAGTTGAACGAGAGCATCGAGTGAAGGAAAATGTACTTCAGGATCAGGAAGACCAGGATGAAAGATACGCCCAGCACTGCGCCGCCGAACGCTCCGCCAACGAGAAAAATGGCATAATTTTTCGCTTTCTGGAAGAGGTAGGGATCTTTCAGCCACGGACCGTCGAAATCGTATTTCGTGTCGCGCGGCGTATCTTTCCAATTCAAAAAATCCTGCAAGGAAAGCTTTTTCTGTTCCGGCATCTCTGCACGTTTTCGGATCTTAGCCATTTTCTCTTCGATCAGCGCATCTTCGTTTTTCTGCGTCTGCACTTCATCCTGAGCCGTCGGCATGCTCTTGATCACGAAATAGTCATCTTCACCATCCGAAATTTCATCCTTCATGGTTTTTTCCAGCGCTGCTTCCGCACTTTGCGTCACGGAAGACTGAGAGACCTGTGCGTTTGCGGGAGAAGAGGCGGAAACTGTAGACGCTGCGGGAAGTTCCATCGGCGCGAGGCAATCTTGATACTCGCATCCTTCCGTTCCGCACCCGTCATTATCGAGCCAGCAGTCCGCATGGTACTCGACTCCGCAGGCTGGACAGAAAATCGCGGTCTCATTCGGGCGGAGCTCCTGTTTGCAGAAAAAGCAGACGTTGGAGATCTTCGCATTTTCACCCACGAGGGCACGAGAGCAGTTCGGGCAGGTGATGCCGGGATGGGGAGTTTCTGTTTCTGTGATTCGGCCGCAGGTCGGACACTTGATCTGTTTCATGATTTTTCTCTCCAGTGAAATGAGACGTCTCCTCTTTCCATTTCGGAGAGAAGACGTGCGGATCTTTTTTCATTTTTTTCCATACTTTTCCATTATATTCTCTTCCGAACTTTGCGCAAGGGGCAGGTCGGCGGAAAATCGTTTCTTTTTCATCTTCGTATGGCGTTCATCTGGATGTTTGGGGAAAATGAGCAAAATTTGTCTCCTTCATTTCTCCTTCTTGATCGTAAACATTAGAATAGTCGATAAATGTCTCGTGAATTGTAGTCGCATTGGACTGTGTTTCAGGACCATTTATGGGGCAGTGCTATGAAAAGGATTTCAGGCTTTACCGTATGGTGTATCATACTGGTTTTGGGGTATTTCCTGCCTACAGTATCTCTGTTTGCCGAGGAGGATGCGGCAGACTCTTTCGAGATTGTTTCTGTACCGCGTGCCGAGTGGGAAAAGATGCAGGCGGATCTGGAAGCCGTAAAAAAACAGATGGCGGAGGATCAGGAAAAGGCTCGCCTTAAAAAAGAGGCGGATGACCTGAAAAAGTACCAGACGCCGTCCGTCAAACTTGGCGGAGTGCTGCTCTGGGACGCGGCAGGTTCTTCGCTGGATGACGAAATGGAGTACGCGACCGGTTTCGGAGACGTTTCAGGATGCAAACCGCGTCAGATCTGGCTTGATTTAAGCGGCTCAATGTATGATATGATCCAGTACCGCGTTACGTTTGATGCTTCCAATTCAACCGTGAAAGACGCCTGGATCGGTCTGGTAAACACTCCGAGCGGAGTAGATTTCAAAGTCGGACACATGAAGGAGCCGTGGAGTTCTGATGAGCTGACGACGTTTCAGTGCTGCCCGCTGATGGAAAAATCGTATCTGAACTCAATGCGCGGCATTTGCGGAAGCCGAAACAATGGGCTCATGTTCTCGAACTGGAGTCAGGCGGATCGTTTTACGTGGGCGGCGGGACTTTTTGCGTCCAGTATGCCGGAAGATGATCTGAGCTGCGTCGGCGAACATGGGCACATGGCGTTTACGTCGCGCGTGACATACCTTCCATACTATGAGGAAAACTCGCAGGGCCAGCGTTTCTTTACACATTTAGGTGCGTCATATTCTTACCGAAGCTACGACCAGGAAAAGGCTTCCGATCACTCGACGCGCTGTAATTTCCTGAGCAACTCGCAGATCGCGCCGAACGTGCTTCAGACTGGGATCCTGGACGGTTTGGACAGCATGAATGTTTTCTGTCTGGAACTCTACTGGATGCGCGGTCCGCTTTCGATCGATTTTGAGCACGGATTTTTCTTCATGGAAGATGACCGGGCCGGGAGCGCGCTGGTTCAGACCGGGTACGTCATGGCGGCGTACACGCTGACGGGCGAGAGTCGGAATTACCGCAAGGCTGGCGGAAGCTACGGACGCCTGAAACCGAATGAGCCGTTTATCCGCACGTGCCGGGATGGAGTCGGCGTCTTTTCGGGACCCGGCGCGTGGGAGATCGCGTACATGTGCACGTGGGCCGACACGACGGAACTCGCCGACGGGTACGCCGCTGCCGATTTCCATTCCGGACTTTACGGAAAATCGCTCATGAACGTCTGGGGACTGAACTGGTACCTGAACCAGAACTGCCGTCTGATGTTCAACTACGCGCTGGTCCACGGCGATTATGAAGGCTTCAACAAACGGGGCGAAAACGTTGATGGGATCGACGGATTCATGCACGTTTACGGAATGCGTTTTCAGGTCACGTTCTAGAAACGGAACGTCACTTCTGTGCGATTCTGCATTCCATGGAAATGGCAATTAGGGATGTTCATCCCTGACTCGCATCCAGAGTTTCGGCAGGTGGAAAAAGTTACCGCGCAAAGGCATGAAACCGCGGCATCAAACCTCGTGTGTCCGCTGCCTCTGCGCGAAAAACAAAACGTCAAACCGCTACTCTACTTTGAATCCGATCCGATTCTCCTTTGCATGCCATTCTGCTTTCGATCCCGCCTTCCCGTAGATCACCAAGTCGTCATGGCAGTCGTCGAACGCATCAAAACTAATGCTCGTCACGCTTTCTGGGATCGTCACCGACGTGAGGCTGTCGCAGCTGTAGAACGTTTTATATCCAATGCTCGTCACGCTTTCTGGGATCGTCACCGAGGTGAGGCGGGAGCAGCCGGCGAACACGTACTCTTCAATTCTCGTTAAACGGTTGGAGATCGTCACTGACGTGAGGTCCCTGCACTCGCAGAACGCGCCTTCTCCAATGCTCATCACTCTGTCGGGAATCGTCAACGACGTGAGTCCTGAGCAGCAGAACGCCCAGCCTCCAATGCTCGTCACGCTGTCGGGGATCTTATACTCGCCAGAAAGCGACCATGGAGCACCAAGGAGCGTTTGGCCATCGTGGGAATAATAGACTCCGTCCGCGTTACAATACGGTGACGGATCCGTGGAAAATGGAATTTCGTTGTCTTTCGCATACGTTTGAGCTGCGGAACCTTTTGTACCGTAAATAGTGAGCCTGCGGTAGTTTTCGAACACTTCCCATCCGATGCTCGTCACGCTTTTGGGTATCGTTACCGCCGTGAGGCTGTGGCAGCTGAAGAACGCCCGATTTCCAATGCTCGTTACGCTTTCGGGGATCGTCACCGCCATGAGTTTCTTGCAGTCTTCGAACGCTTCCTTTCCAATGCTCGTCACGCCGTCTGGGATCGTATACTCGCCAGAAAGCGATAGGGGAGCGCCGAGGAGCGTTTTGCCGTCGTGGGAGTAACAGACTCCGGCCGCGTCGCAATACGGTGACGGATCCGTGGAAAATGAAATTTTGTTGCGTTTTGCATACGTTTGGGCTGCGGAACCTTCTGTACCGTAAATAGTGAGCCTGCGGCATTCGTAGAACGCGCCATCTCCAATGCACGTCACGCTGTCGGGGATCGTCACCGACGTGAGGCTATCGCAGTAGTAGAACGCTTTATTTCCAATGCTCGTCACGCTTTCTGGGATCATCACCGACATGAGGCTCTCGCAGCTGACGAACGCGCCCTTTTCAATATCCGTGACGGGGAGGCCGTCGATGGTCGAGGGGATGGTGACGGAGGGGGCGGAGCCGGTGTAGGAAGTGATTTCGATGCGGTCGTCGTGGACGGTGTATTCAAAGTCGGCCATAATGGTCCTTTCAGGTAATTGGAAATTTTTTAACTCTGTATTATTATAGAGGATCCGATTTTATGCAATTTTTTTTACGGTGATCTCAAAATTTTTTGTTTTTAAACAAAAATCGCCTCATCGTGTGTTATTATAGCATGCGAAAATAGTGTTGTCAAGGTGTTCGCGGACGGGGAATGATCTTCTGGGAAATTTTTTCCAAAAATGCCGTAAATGCACGCACTTCGGCCATTTCTTGCAAACGGCCGAGCATTTCGAAGTGCCTCAGGACTCTGTGATCCCAAGGAATTTCAGTGCGTTGTGCGTCGTCTGTGCGAAAAATTCCTCCTCGCTCATTCCGCGCATCTCGGCGAGAAATCGGGCAGTGTGCTGGACGTACTCCGGTGTGTTGCGCCGGATCTTGCCGCGGAACGGCATCGGCGTGAGGTACGGACTGTCCGTTTCGACGAGGATCCGGTCGAGCGGGACCTCGCAGACCGTTTCTCGCACGGAATCGAAGCATTTGTTTTTAAACGTGACGGACCCGGAGTAGCTGATGTGGAATCCCAGGTCAAGACACGCACGCAGGAACGTCAGGTCTCCGCTGAAAGAGTGGATCACGCCCGGCACCGGACCGTTTTTTTCAAAATCCTTTCGCGCTGTCTCCAAAAGCGGCTCTTCCGCATCGCGGCAGTGGATCACGACCGGGAGTTTCGTGCGTCGCGCCAGTTCAAAATGAAGTGCAAGGTACTGTTTCTGGATCTCGATCGGCGTGTCGTGCCAGTAGAGATCGACGCCCGTCTCTCCGACCGCACGCACGCGCGGATTTTTCGCCATTTGAGAGAAAATTTCCAGAAAGACCGATCCATCGCCGAAGCGCGGGATCTCTTCCATCAGACAGTTCGGGTGAATAGCGGCGGCGGCGTAAACTTCCGGAAATTCTTCCGCCAGCGCGATACAGTCAAGCGACGAGGAAATGGACGTTCCCTGCGTCAGCATCCGCGTGACTCCGGCCGACCTGGCCTGCGCAATGACGTTGCGGACATCGCCGGCAAAAGATTCATCATCCAGATGGCAGTGCGTATCGAAAAGCATTTTCATTCTCTCCAAGTCAAGAAAAACCGAAGTCCCGCACCCGGCATCATGCCCGGCACAGGACCTTCACCGATTTATTTTCCGCAGTAGTCGATCGCACGTGCGATCTCGCTTTTCAGCTCCGGCCGTCGAATGATGCGGTCAATGTACCCGTGCTTGAGCAGAAATTCGCTCGTTTGGAAACCTTCCGGAAGTTCCAGCTGGACGGTCGATTTGATGGTTCGCGGTCCTGCGAATCCGATGAGCGCCTTGGGTTCCGCAAACGTCACGTCTCCCAGTGACGCGAAACTCGCTGCGACGCCGCCCATGGTAGGATTCGTGAGGACGGAGATGAAGAGTTCTCCGGCCGAATCGTGACGTGCGAGCGCTGCGGAGATCTTAGCCATCTGCATCAGAGAAACGATCCCTTCCTGCATTCGCGCACCGCCGCCGGTCCCGCTGACGATGATGACGGGGAGTTTCATTTCCGTGCCGCGCTCCACCGCACGAGTGAGTTTTTCACCGACGACGCTTCCCATGCTTCCCATCATGAAATTACTGTCTGTGACCGCGAAGACCACCCGGCGAGCGCGGATCATGCCGGTCCCCGTTACGACGGCGTCTTTGAGCTGATTTCTTTTTTGCTCAGCTACGAGGCGGTCTGCGTACGATTTTTTGTCGAAGAAATTCAGGAAGTCGGTCGAGTGCATGTCCGCATCCCATTCCTCAAACGTTCCGTCATCGATCAGCTGCGCGATCCGCGTTCGGGCGGAAATGGACCAATGGTAGTCGCACAACGGGCAGATCCCTAGGTTTTCGTCCACTTCTTTACGGAAGATCGGTTCCTGGCAGCCTGGGCAGCGGACCCACAGGCCTTCTGGAACGCCGCGTTTCGGACGGGCTGCACTTTGCTGTACGGGGTTCGGATTGGAATTGGAATCAGTCATGAAAATCACTCTGTCTGCAAAAGGAAACGTTTCTGACATTTCGAGTCCATGCCCCAAAACAGGATACGAAAATACGCCACTTTTATTTTATCCAAAATCTCAAAAAATGCAAGCAGGGGGACCGGATCTTTTGGCGAATTGCCCTAAATTTGAACTAAATTCGTCTCTTTATGCCGATTTTTACTCCGGTCTATCAACCCTTCTCTTTTCTTGACTCTGGTTTCTTGACTCTGGTCTAAAACAGGATCGCGCCTCACTTTCGCATCACGCACAGGACCCAATCCTGCTCATTGGGTTTCTGCGGCAGTTCCAGCGTCCCGGAAGGGAGTGTTTTTTGCGAGACAGTTTCCATCGAACGTCCCGTTTGGGGATCAAACCACGTGCACGCATACTCGCTCTGCGGTTCGAGTCCCTGAAGCGTTCCGGTCTCCAGCGCCTTGGAGTAGAAGTAAAAAAGGAACTCGCGGTGCCCGTCGTGAGCAGCGAAACGGAAAACGGACGGAGAGCTCGGTACGAATTCCATCCTTCGGCCGGCTTCGGGTCCCTCGTGACTAACGGCAAATTCCGGGATCAGCTCCCACCACGCACGCTTTTCGAGAAAATCTTTCATGAAGATCACCTGCGATGCCGAGGGAAGTTCCAGCGCTTCCGGCCACTTGAGCGCTTTTTCTTCCGGCGTGACTTGCGAGACTCCGTCATGGGTCGAGGTCGTGTTCATGTCGTACGTTCCGCGGTAGAGCCAAATGTCTGCTGCGCCGTAGCCGTAGCCGTACATTCCGTTCAGAAACGCCATCCACCCCTGCGCCCGGGCACCAAAATCTTCCGTCCAGAGAAAACAGTAAAGTCCCTCGTAAAGGATCGCCGGTTTCCCTTTTCCATCGTTCCAGTAATCTTTAGCGACTGCCGTATTCGGCGGACTGCTGAGCCGCAGACTCCACTGCACGCCGTACCAGGTGTGCCCCGGAACCTCCTGAAAGAGCGATGCATGCGCTTTTCCGACTCCGCTGCGTGTCGTATGCCAGATATTTTCCTGGTGCGCCGTCATGGGATGGCGGTAGGGATCCAACTCGTGGATCCACGCGCAGACTTTCACGTACGGATTGGCATCTCGGGAGAATTTTTCGTAGAAATCGTCGTCTACTTCCTGCCCAAGAGTCCAGAGGACCGGGTAGGCTGCATAGCGTGCGACCCAGTATCGCGTCAGGAGTTTCAGGTAGGCTTCGTCATGCTGGATAGCGAGCATTTCGGACGGGTAGAAAAACTGCGCATTGGCGTGAACCAACCCCCGAAGCGCAATGTGCTGAAAGTATCGGTCCATGCTCTGGAAACCGCGTACGTCCTCCATCGAGATGCCGTCCGCAAAGTTCATCGTCTTGCCGATCGGTTCCGACTGGTAGACGGTGAATCCCTGCTCGGCACGGCGGTCCACGAGATAGCAGAAATGCGACTCGATCTTCAACTCCCCGGCGTGCGGTCCCGGTTCGTCAAACTCTTCGGACATCATTCCCCAATGCGTGTCGCCAAGGTAGAAAAACGGCGTTCCGTCCGCGTAGACCAAATATTTCCGCCCCTCGCGCGTCTGAATGAAACCGCGTCGGTAGATCTCCAGCTCACCCGTGTACGGTACACACTGGAACGTCCCCTTTTTTCCGTGCAGTCCGGGATCTCCGGTTTCCGAACAGACCGACGTGAAACTCCACGTTCCCGGCTCGGTCGGCGCAAACCGTACCCGCCAGGTCTTCCCGCCGTCCCAGAACGCCGGCATTCGCAGGACCGTCCCTTTTTCAGAGCGGAATTCGACGTCCAGCTGCACATGGTAAAACGCCTCTTTTTCTGTAAAATCACCCGCCGATTCAAATTCCCACTCCGCCGCCGTCCAGCACTCGACCGTGAGTTCAGCCGTACTTTCTGCAGTCCGTTCGATCGTGCTTTCTGCAGCACTCTCCGACGCTGAAAGAGAAACCGGGGGCAGCAGGCAGCTGATGACCAGACTCAAAAAAAAGTTCATTCCGCGCATAACGTCTCCGTTTTCATTCCAAATTTCATTTAAATTTCTATTCAAAAAAAGAGGCGAACGTCGAAACCGCTCGCCCCGAATCTCATTTCAGTCCGCGATCTAGAAACCGCGGTCAGCCAGAATGTCGTCGAAGTCGCGGAGATGATAGTCGATCCCCACGTAGTCGAGCAGACGGCAAAGCGCACGCTGCGCCACACCGACACCGTCCGGACCGCTGTATCCGCCGAACTGTCCGCCGCCTTTGACGTGCGGTTCCAGATCGATGAAGAATCCCGGGATCCCGCGAGCCTTCAGCTTCGCATCGATCTCCGGAAGCGCTTTTTTCAGTTCACGGAAAATAGCCTCATGGCCGCCGTCGCCCAAGTCGCACGGAACGAAATTCTTCAGCTGCTCTTCGTCGATCGGATCGCCTTTTTTCACCGGTTTCGGATGACGGTAGTCCTTCACGTGGAACCAGCCGAGACCCGGCAGACAGGAACGGAACTGGTCGAGGATCTCGCAGGAATCGAAGCCCTGAACGACGAGATTTCCGACGTCAAAAACGAGCGTCATGGACGGATGATTGATCTTCTGGTAAAGTTCCGCCATGAGCCATCCGTTTCCGCCGACGAGATTCGGTTCCACTTCCAGACCAAACGTCAGGTCGCTGCGGTGGCAGGTCTCGGCGATCTGGGAAAGCTGGTCGACTGCCTGATTCATGTAGTCGTGCGGGTCTTTGCCGAACGGATGGTAGAAAGAGAAACCGCGGATGAGTTTGCTTTCCAGTGCGTGCGTGATCTCGCAGGCACGGTTGACTTCGTCCATGTACTCATTGAACGGGACGTAGCGGTTTTTAGTGCCGTCTTCTTCATCCACGAGCTTGACTTTGCCGATCGGCGATCCGATCGAGGAGACGTTCAGACCGAAATCATTCTGGATCTCGCGGATCGTCTGGATCTCATCCATCGTGAGCGCCATGACGTTTTTGGTGCCGTTTCCGACGTCGATGAATCGGATGCTGTAATACTGAAGTCCAATGGCAGCGTAGGCCGTGAACTGTTCCTTGATGGACTTTTCGAGCTGTTTGGAAACGCCTTCGTCAGCGAAACCGGTCAGGATTACCTGGGGTTTGGTCATTTTTGGATCCCTAGTTGGTTAAAAGGAAAGGAAAAATGGAGAAATTTACGAATTAGTACCCATTATATTCAAAATGTAAGGAAATGCAAGCCGTCCGAAGGATTTTTTCATGAAAGTGACTCAAAAAAAGGAAAATTTTCACCTGAATTTGTCTTTACGTAAACTTTTTAGTTTTTTGTCTTTGCGTAAACGGAAAACTTGCTCGTTTTGCTCTGGATCGCGCAGTCTTTTTCTTTTTCGTGAAATGCGGATCTTTTATTTTTGAAACAATGAGAAAGATGGGGTAATTTTAACGCCTGAATTTTTGAGACGAATTTCGCAAGTGCCGATAAAATCGATACAAAATGACAAAAAAAAGGATTTTCCCCATAGACGAAACGGAAAGAATGTGCTATACTTAAAGTGAGTATTCTCGGATTTTTTGCGTTCCCTTTGCAGAGTGCGAGGCGCGGTGTGAGAGAACGCACAAAAATGATGGATCGAATGGGATCGTTTATGAAAAAGACATTTTACGAAAAGTATGCACTCCTGATCCTGGTCCTCATGACCTTTACGCTGCCGATCATGGCGGTGGGGGTGAAGCGGACCTTGGAAAATGTGCGAAACAACATTAAGGAGTGGCTTCCGGAAGGGACTGCTGAATCACAGCTGCACAACTGGTTCCAGCAGAACTTTCCGAACGAACAGTTCATTCTCATGAGCTGGGAGGGCTGCACGCTGGATGACCCGCGTCTGGACGTCATGAAGCACCGTCTTCTGCCGCGTCGTGACGAAAAGGGTGAAGTCTTGGTCGAGGACTACAATCTGCGTTTTTTTGCAACGTACTTCTCTGGTGCGGATTATGCAAAAGAGCTGGCAGAAGGCTCCGCGATCAGTATGCCGGAGGCTGTGGAGAGGCTGAAAGGGTCGCTCATCGGCATGGACGGCAACAAGACCGCCGCTATCATGTACCTGCTTCCTGGAAGTGAAGGAATGAACATGAAAGGCGCGGTCGGCGAGATCTACCGCCTTGCGCGTCAGGAATTCGTTTTTGACCGGACGCAGCTCACCCCCGCACAGCTCAAGGCTGTCGAAGCGATCCAGGCTGCGCTTCCGGAGACCCCGCGTCCTGTGGAACCGAAAAACTTTCTGGAGCGTCAGATCAAGATCCCGGTCCCGGATAAACCGACGGAAACGGAACTGCGCCGCGAATCGATCGCGAAGGAGGACCTCATCGTTCTTCCGGGATTCCAGCCGTCGGAGCTGCACATGGGAGGCTCGCCGGTCGATAATGTGTCGATCGACGTGGAAGGAAACCGAACGCTCATGCGTCTTGCATGGCTGGCGGCGATCGTCGGCTTCTCGATCGCGAGTCTGTGCCTGCGGAGTGTCCGTTTGGTCCTCATCGTCTTTTGCGCAGCCCTTTTCGCGACCGGATATTCTCTGGCGGTCGTGAACTTTACGGGTTCCTCCACGGACGCCATCATGCTCTCGATGCCGCCGCTGGTCTACGTGCTCACAATGTCCAGCGCGATCCATTTCATCAACTACTACCATGATGCGCTCGAAGAAGAAGGCGGAGTGCGCGGTGCAGTGGAACGTGCGGTGAAACATGCTTTCGTTCCAGTCATCGTGTCGGCAGTCACGACGTCACTGGGGCTTTTCTCTCTCATGACGAGCAATCTCGGACCGATCTGGAACTTTGGTCTCTACTCCGGTATCGGCGTCATCATTTCGATCTTCATCATTTTCCTTTACGTTCCGGCTGTCCTTCAGCTCTTCCCATCACATCGTTTTGCCGATAAAATGGCGAAAACCGAAGCAAAAGGCGAAAAAGTGGAACGCAAGGACGTCATCGGCGCGCAATGGCAGAAACTCGGACATTTCATCATCTACCATCCGTATCTGGTCATGGCGGTCTGTTCGTGCATTCTCTGTCTGGGATTCGTGGGCATCAGCCGTCTGATCCCGAGCGTCAAGCTCATGAACTTCTTCAAGCAGGACACGACGATCATTCACGACTATACGTGGCTTGAAGAGAATCTCGGTCCGCTGGTTCCGATGGAGATCGTCGTCCGCTTCGATAATGAACGCGTTAAGGAGAGTTTCAAGGGACGTACGATCCTCATCAAGGATGCCGTCGAAGCGGTCCAGGAAAAACTGGTCGACCACAAGATCGGGACTGCGGAAGCCGGGCCGGTCGCACCGCCGCGAAAGTTCTTCTTCAACGTGAAAAAGAAGGAATCGGACGGTGAACGACACGTCGGCGGCGTGCTCTCGGTCGAAAAGCTCCTTCCGGATCCCGAAGGCGGCAGCATGGCCGTCCGCGCAGGGTGGAACAGTCAGGTCATACGCAATTACCCAAAACTTGGCGAGTATGCGAAATACGATCTCCTTGCTGCGGAACGCAAGCATCGCGAAAAATTTGAAAGAGGCGAAGTAGACACTCCAAGTCCGACACTTGAGGAGCTTGGAATCACCGGGCTGCTTGCCGAGACGCTGGCCTCAGCCGGTCTGACGACACTCGAAACTTTGCGTGAAGGGATCGAAAAGGCAAAGGAAGACGGTATCGTTTCGCAGGAACAGTATGACGAGACCAAGAATCAGATCTATCAATGGCAGGTCAACCACGGCGACGAACTTTTCCGCATCACGTGCCGCGTCAAGGCGCTGACGGACGTTGACTACGGTCTGTTTGTGGACGATTTGCGTGCGACGATCGACCCGGTCATCGAAAAATGGCTCGTAGACCAGGGCCTGGAGGAACCGGGCGAGAAACCGGCTGTCGAGGCCATTTACACCGGCTCGGTCCCGCTCGTTTATAAAACGCAGCACGAGCTGATGGCGAGCCTTTTCGAAAGTATCCTGCTGGCATTCGTGACGATCTCCGTCGTCATGATGATCATGCTCAAGAACCTGCTCGGCGGTTTCTGCTCGATGATCCCGAACATCTTCCCCATCGCGGTCGTCTTCGGCATGATGGGGTGGCTGGGAGTCCTGTGCGACCTGGGTGCTATGATGACCGCCAGCGTGGCACTGGGTATCGCGACGGACGACACGATCCACTACCTGACCTGGTATCGCCGTGCTCTGGATGAGGGGCTCTCGCACAAAAATGCGGCACTCTCCGCCTACCGGCGCTGCGCGACCGCCATGACGCAGACCACGCTGATCTCAGCGTTCGGCCTCTCGGTCTTCGCGTTTAGTACCTTCACGCCGACACTTTACTTCGGCATCATGATGCTTCTGCTTCTGTTCATGGCTCTGTTCGGAGACCTGATCTACCTCCCGTCCATCCTGACCATCAGCGGCGGAACCATGTTCGCGAAGGGAAAGAAAGTCCAGCAGGAGAATAAAGCAGAAATGGCGATGAACGCAGAAGCGGAACCTCTTGCGGAACTTCCTTCGGGAACAGAAAACGCAGCCCCAGAGACCTGATGCTGCTCCCCTTCCTCTTCTCCAAAAAGACCGTTCCTGACCGAACGGTTTTTTTGGGGATCCGGTCGGCAGATGGGAACGAACCGGCGCACATGAAGATCTTCAAACCTCCAATGCCAAACAGAACACGAGGCGTTTCCTTGAACGGACGCGCCTCGCCGTTCTTTTTATCTGTTTTTGTGAAATTCTGACATTTGTGTGACAAAAATTGGTAGATTTTTATCAGTTCTGCATTTATAATTTACCGAAATTTTAAAATTTTTCAAAAATTTCCTCTAGGACTCTTGACACACATATATAGAGAGATATAATTAGAATCTGTGACTCCAAACCGTCTAGTACGATTTGGAGAATAGTGAAATTTCCTTAAATGATTTGCAATGGAGATGCGGAATGTTTATTGCTCCGAAATTTTGTGATTCCTGTAAACAGATGGTTGATCCGACTGCTGAAATTTGTCCTCATTGTGGACAGACACAGCAAGTAGAGAGTTCGTCAGACGCAGAGCAGGCGGCTCCCCTCTCTTCCGTCATGCCGGAAGTGTCCAAAACACCGAATTATGGGCCAAGACCTCAGCTGAGACATGGTGCCTATTTCAATTGTGTCGTGGGATTCATTTTTTTTCAGTCTTAACTTATATTGTTGGACTCTCAAATTTATTTTTGGGAAACTTGCAAGGGGGTGGCAATTTCCCCTATTTGTATTGGGGCTGTCTACTGCTAATAGGTTGCTTTCACCTCATGTTCATTTATCGCGGCTGGAGGTTGATCCAAGGTCGTGAGGTCGACGTAACCCCGGGGCTGGCTGTCATGCTATTATTTGTACCGATCGCAAACCTTTTTTGGGGATTTGTTGCTGTATATGGTCTTGCCAAAAACTTGAATGCTTTTGCTCGTCGATATAAGATCGAAGCTCCGCGTGCCGCAGAAGGTGTTGTTTTGGCCAACGTGATATTGACATTGTTGGCAGGAATTATTCCGATATTTATTCAGTTTGTAATGCCCGTTTCGCTTACTTTGGTACTACTTTGTACTAGTATAATCACTGGGATTAATTTACTGTTTCAGTACGTTGGGTACATTTCCATGGCGATGACGGCAGAAGCGATCCAAGATGCGGTCAGGCGAGATAAATATAAAAGCGTAGAAATTCCCATGGCGGAATGATGTGGGCGTTCTAAATACGGAGAACACACAAAAACCGAAAAGACGCGGAAAATAAGAGTGATCTCAAATCAAATGTCCATGTTTTTTCGGTTTTTTCGTGATTTTTTAATTCAGACCGGGAGAAACACCGGGATGCAAGCAGATTTCAAAGAGTGAAAAATAAAGAAAAACGTTAAGAAAAGTTTAGTTCATCAAGTGTCGCAAAACACGGCACAAAACGCATTTTCTTCGGCAAAAAAAGAGGGGCTGAAAACCCAAAAGGTTCTAGCCCCATATAGCCGAGGCGGGGATCGAACCCGCACGTCCTCACCGGACAGGGGATTTTAAATCCCCAGCGTCTGCCATTCCGCCACTCGGCCATGATGATAAAATCTAAAAAAAAGAGACTTTAAATTCTCTAAGAAACTATTCTACCACTTTTTGATTTTTATGCAAGGCGGGGGGAGAACTTTTTTATTGAATTTTTCCGAAGAGTGTACTTGCGGATCCCTTAAATATGGTGTCGGATAAGATCGGAGCAGTGTCTCTGCGGGGCTTCGGTTTGTTTTTCATTTTACCGGGTTGGCCTGAAATGAAACGAAAAGGGCAGAAATTGCGGTAATGTCCCTCTTTTTTTGCCGGAAAATCATGAAAGTATGAAATTTTTCGGTTTTTTCATGGGATCCCCCTGCCAAAAAATGCCGATTCTGTGTATAATAGAGAAAATATTTTACCTCGAGAGAGGAAACCGTGCGCGGATCCGGTGCGTATCGAATTCTGGCGGGAAGCTGCGTTCCTGAGAGCAGGCGGAGTTTTTTTGCTGATTTTGAAATGAAATAAAACCGACACATAAAGAGGAATTTTTATGTCTGAAGTCGTAGTTGAAACAAGAAACCTTACGAAAATTTACCGTGACTTTTGGGGACGCAGAAAGGTCCATGCGCTCAAATCGCTGGATCTGGAGATCAATCGGGGAGAGATCTTTGGGCTGTTGGGTCCGAATGGTTCTGGAAAGACCACGACGATCAAACTTTTGCTGGGGCTTCTTTTTCCGAGTGAGGGGGAGGCATTGATCTTTGGCAAAAATGCCAGTGACGTCCGCAGGAACGAGAGGATCGGATACTTACCGGAGGAATCGTATCTTTACCGGTTTCTGACGGCGGAAGAGATCCTGGATTTTTATGGGAAGCTCTTCCACATTCCGGCGGCGGTCCGGCGTCAGCGTGCGAATGACCTGATCGAGATGGTGGGTCTTGGATATGCGAAGAAGCGTCAGCTGAAGGAGTACTCGAAGGGGATGGTCCGGCGTGTTGGTCTGGCGCAGGCTTTGATCAACGATCCGGAGGTTGTGATCCTGGATGAACCGACGTCGGGTCTGGACCCGATCGGGACACGCGACATGAAGGATCTGATCCTGGATCTGAAGCGTCAGGGGAAGACGGTCCTGATGTGCAGTCACCTTCTCGCGGACGTTCAGGATGTCTGTGACCGGATCGGGATCCTCTTCCAGGGCGAGCTGAAGGAGATCGGCCGGGTGGACAGTCTGCTGACGGTGAAGGACACGACGGACATTCAGACGAGCACGCTTCCGGACGCGGCGATAGAGGAGATCCGCGAGATCGTGAAGAAGTACGGCGGCGAGGTCAAGTCGGTCGGAAACACGCGTACGACGCTGGAAGATTTGTTCCTGCGCATCGTGGAAGAGAGCCGGCTGCATCCGGGACGCCGAGCGCATGGTATCGGCAATGCCGTTTCTGCGCTGCTGGAAGAGAAGACCGACGCACCTGCAGGCACGGCAAACGGAGGTTGAGCGCATGGTAATTGAGGAAAATGTACCGAGTATTTTCACGTGGCTTCCATCTGCGTTCCTGGAATGGGGAATGGCGGTCTGTGTCTTTTTCCTGCTGCTGGGATTTTTGGGAATGCTTTTTTCCAGCCTGCGCCTTGGCCCCAAGAAAGCGCTTTTGCTTGTGAAAAAGACGATGAGGCAGACACTTGCCGACGTTTTTTCGATTTCTGGGAAACGCGTGGGTGCGCTGGGGCTGCTGACCTTCAAGGAAGCGATACGCCGCAAGGTAGTCGTCGTATTCATCATTTTCGTCCTGATCGTCTTGTTTGCCGGGATGTTTCTTGACCCCACGAGCCCGCATCCTGCGCAGCTGTACGTCAGTTTCATCTTCAATACGACGGCATATCTGACGATCGTGCTGATGCTTTTGCTTACGGCATTCAGTCTTCCTGCGGATTTTCAGAAAAAGACGATCCACACCATCGTGACCAAGCCTGTCCGGATCTCTGAGATCGTGCTGGGGCGCATTTTTGGTTTCGCGCTCCTTGGAACGGCATTGCTCGTTCCGATGGGGCTGGTGAGTTATGGGTTCGTGATCCGCGGGCAGGCGCACACGCACACGGTCCAGGAGGAACTGCGCCTGGACGACAAAAATCCGCTTCTGGAACGGGGGCAGACGACGACGGCGCGCGACCACAGCCACAAGATCGTGTTCGACAAAGAAAATAAGATACCGTACCTGACGCCGAACCGGGATCACACGCATGAGATCCGCATGACGGAACGGCCGGACGGGAGTCGGCATTTTGAGCTCGGACCGCCGATCGAAATGTACCGTGCGCGTGTTGTGCAATATGGTGACATCGGGTACTTGGACCAGCGTGGGATCGTATCGGAAAAAGGCGTGAACGTTGGCGACGAGTGGGAGTACCGAAGTTTTATTGCGGGAAACACGGACGCTGCTTTTATCTGGCAGTTTGACAACATTACGCCGGCGGCTCTGGTCGACGGTGCCCTGCAGTTTGAGTTCACGCAAGAAGTTTTTCGTACGCACAAAGGGCAGATCGCCCGTCAGATCATCGGCGGTTTTTACATTCGGAATCCGGAAACGGGATTGATGCTTGAGGTGGAGATCTTCCAGTCAAATGAAAGCGGAAAATCGGTCTTCCGTGTGCCGCGCATGATCAACATCAGTGCGGACAAAATGAACCTGAAGTCCAGTCACCGCAATCCGAACGGAACGAGCGCCTCTCGTGCGAGCGCAGTCGCTGTTAAGATCGCGAGGCAGGGGGGTGAGCTGAAGTCGTATCCTCCGGAAGAGAAACTCAACGTCGGCGGCGCAAGCCGTGCGGAATTTGACCTTTTCGCTGACTTCGTAGCTCCGGAATCCAGCCAGTTTGATGCGCAGGGGCGTGAGATCCAGTTGAAAAACGTCATGGAGGTCTGGGTGAAGTGTTTGGAACGCGGACAGTATTTCGGTGCGGCAAAGCCCGATATGTACCTGCGGCATCGCGATGCGCCGTTTGCATGGAACTTCTTCAAGGGATACCTTGGGATCTGGTTCCAGATGCTTCTGGTGACGATCTACGGCGTCGTTTTCAGTACGTTCCTTTCCACGCCGGTGACGGTCCTCGCGACCCTCTTCATGACTCTTGGGGGCAGATTCCATCAATTCATGGCGATGATGGGGGCCGGCGAAGTTGAGGGGGGCGGACCTATGGAGGCGGCGATTCGTCTGTTCCGACAGGAAAACATGACGATCGATCTGAACATGAACTCCTACGAGGTCATCATTTCAAAAATGCTTGACACTGTATTTCAGGCGTTTGTGCTTTTCCTGTCGTATCTTGTTCCGGCATTTAGCCGATTCGATACTTCCGAGTACGTCGCGCAGGGGTTCAATATTTCCTTCGACATGGTGCTCATGAATTTCTGCACGGTCATCGGATATGCTGTTCCGCTTTACATTTTGGGTTACCTCTGCCTGAAATGCCGTGAGATCGAACGCTGAGAGTGACACACAGCACGTCGGGGACTTGCTTCATACGCGGCGGTCCCCGTTTGGGTGTTTCCGTTTTTGTGCTTCGGAAGATTTTAGTCGCAGATTTTTACATTTTAAGGTTTTGTCATGGAATTCATCAAAAATAGATCCATTTTTCTGGTTTTGTTCCTGTGTGTTGCCGGTGTCCTTGGAGCGATGTACTATGAGGGGGTCGCGACGGAACGCTGGGGTGAAATGCGCAGCGAAACGCTCGAATCTTTCAAGGCTGCCGTTGAAGAGGCGCTGCCGATGACTGTCGATGCTTGGAAAGCCAACGTCGACGAGGACGTCATCGGGATCGAAAACGAAGATGTACGCCGTGTCGCAGGTGCGTACGGCTCGCTGGCGAGACGGTATCGCGGATCCTACGAAAATCCGGATATTCACATCAACATTACCTGCGGATTTAGCCGAAATGTGGGGGCGCATACGCCGGATGTCTGTTTCGTCGGAAGCGGAAACGAACAGCTGGATAGTGTGGAAAAACTCTCTGTTGGGTACATTGTGGAATTACCTGATCCGAATGATCCGGAAAAAATGATTCCTGAAGACCGTATCGCGACCTTCAACACGGCAGTGTTTCGCGGTTGGGATCAAAATGGAAATTCATACGATCAGCGTGTTTTCTGGGGATGGAAAGATGCGGAGGAAGGCTGGCAGGCTCCCCGTTTTCCGCGAATGAAATGGCAGCCGAATGAACCGATATGCAAAATGTATGTGAGCCTTCTGGAGACTAAAGATGGCGATACCATGAAAGTTGCAGAAGAGTTCCTTAAGGTGTTTCTGCCCAAGGTAGATCCTCTCTTGAATGGAAAATATCACGGGTTGAAGAGTGCCTTGTATGCGGACGGAAACGCCGAGGGTGAAAGTACGTCCGGCGAGCCCCTCACGTCTGACGGAGGAGCCGATGCTGTCATGGGAGAAGCAGAGGATGAGGTCCTCACGAATGCTCCCGTACTGGAAGACGGTGAAGATGACAGCAGCTTGGAATTGGGGATCCCGGACGGGACTTTGGAACCTGAAAAAGACGCAAAACAGGAAAAACAGGAAGAAGAGGACGAATTCACCCTCTGAATCAGTTTGGAAGGCTCGGGCTTATGGCATTCAGACCGGAAAATTTTGTTCGCGGATGGAACCTAATGCGCGTGATCCGAAATTTGCCGGAAGCAATGGGGAAAGCACGGAATTTGGGACGCCATGTGCGTGAATTCCAATACATGCTTTCCCTCCTGCAGGATTACGCAGCCGGACGGTACACGAATGTGTCAGCTTCCACTGTCGCATTGATGACACTGACGGCCGCGTATGTGATCTGTCCGATGGATGCGATGCCGGATCTGCTGCCAATGGTCGGATTCGGCGATGATATTGCGCTGCTGGGAGCGACTCTGGTCAAAGTAAAGGGCGAACTCGCCCCATACTTGGAATGGAGAAAAGCAAAGAAGGCCGAAGAGGAAAATTCTTCAGAAAAAAATGACGAAAATAAGTGATAAATGCAGCCTCGAACGCTGTGTTTTAAGAAAAAAGAGAGGCGGTTTTGCGAAAAAACGCCTTTTTTTATGGGATCATAAGAGAAAATTAAAAAAATTTGGAAATGCGTTTGGTTCGTAAAAACACGGGGTGCGGCGTTGGTTTTTAGAGGTTGGTGTCGAGAAAAGTTGAAAAAAAAGGCGGGACCCCCCTTGAAGGATTTTCAGAATGTGTTATATTATCTCGCATCTTAAGTGAAAGCAATTGAACTTAAGAGAAAGTCAAGTCTTCAAAAGACTGGCTTATCTTTGACA
>SUVI01000093.1 GCA_015062085.1 Planctomycetaceae bacterium | reverse complement strand
GCGGAAGCAGAAACCCCAGCGGAAACGGAAACCCCAGCGGAAACGGAAACCCCAGCGGAAACGGAAACCCCAGCGGAAACGGAAACCCCAGCGGAAACGGAAACCCCAGCGAAAACGGAAACCCCAGCGAAAACGGAAACCCCAGCGAAAACGGAAACCCCAGCGGAAACGGAAACCCCAGCGGAAACGGAAACCCCAGCGGAAACGGAAACCCCAGCGGAAACGGAAGAAAGTCTGCGTCAGCTGGGGATCCAAGCTTCAGAGGAAGCGAAACGGCGTGCAGCCGCAGAGCGTGAGTCGCTTCGGATCCAGCTTCGTGCAGGGCTGCTCGAGGACCGGGAGATCGAGATACCGGGACAAAAACGTCAAAAACCGCCGATCATGATGATGCAGGTCAGCGGAAATGACATGGAAAATGGACTTTCAGATCTTTTGGGAAAGATCCTTCCGAAAAAGCGCATCCGGCGCAGACTTCCGATACACGAGGCACGTAAACTCCTTTTGGATGCCGAGTGCGATCAGATGCTGGACGAAGAAAAACTCCAGGTCTCCGCGATCGAGCTTGCCGAGAATTTCGGGATCATTTTCCTGGATGAGATCGACAAGATAGTGGCCTCCAACTCGCAGCACGGTGCGGATGTTTCGCGTCAGGGCGTCCAGCGGGATCTGCTGCCGATCGTGGAAGGAACGACGATCCAAACTCGAAACGGCAGCGTGAAGACGGATCACATTCTTTTCATTGCAGCCGGCGCGTTTCACCAGAACAAACCGGGGGATCTCATGCCGGAACTTCAGGGACGGTTTCCGATCCGCGTCGAACTGCATGATCTGACGAAAGACGATTTCCGCAGGATCCTTAAAGAGCCGGAAAATGCTCTCATTCGCCAGTACCAGGCACTCCTCGAAACAGAAGGAGTCCATGCCGATTTTACTTCGGACGCCATCGAAGCGCTCGCGGACTATGCGTGGCGGGTGAATCAGACGTCGCAGAACATCGGAGCGCGCCGTCTCTACACGATCTTAGAGCGTCTGCTGGAGGAGTTGAGTTTTGATGCTCCGGATCTCGCGGAAAAAACGGTCCAGATCGATGCGGCATACGTTCGCGCCCGACTGGAAAACGTCACACAGGATGAGGATCTCTCGCGCTTCATCCTTTGACGCAGGAATCGTGAAAATATCCGGGATGCAGGAGGAAACGAAACGAAATTTTAACTTTTTTAGTGAAAATCGGCAAAAAAAACGTTTTCCCCCTTGCAGAAAATGGATCTTGGTATAAAATATCACCAATAAAAGAAAGTTTTGAACCCATTTTTTTATGAGAAAGGAAAATCTAATGAAAAAATTTGAGATCTACCGTTGCCCAGTCTGCGGAAACATGGTGGAAGCCCTGAATGACGGTTTTGGTAAACTCACCTGCTGCGGCAAGCCGATGGAGAAACTGGAAGAAAATTCGACGGACGCTTCCGGAGAAAAACACGTTCCGGTCCTTTCCCGCGGTGAGTATGGCGTGAAAGTTTCCGTCGGTTCCGTTGCGCATCCGATGACGGACGAACATTTCATCGGGTTCATCGAGATCCATTCCGAGGACCGGATGCAGCGCAAGTATCTGCGTCCAGGTGAACTTCCGGAAGTGGAATTCAGCTGCCCGCCGAGCGGCTGCCTGCTCAATATCCAGCCGACAGTGCGTGCGTATTGCAATCTGCACGGACTCTGGGAAGCTAAATAGTTTCTGAAATTTCAGGTTTTGAATGACGCTGAAAACATCAGGAAATGAAATGGACGGAGGCTTCATACCGACACTTCATTTCGATCGGTTCGTGTTTTGTTTTGATGATTAAACGTTTACGTTTGAAAGGAGAGATCCAATGCACACAGAGCTTTTGCCGGGAATTGACTGGGTCGGTTTCGTTGACTGGAATATTCGCGATTTTCACAGTTACAATACGGAGCGCGGTGCAACGTACAATGCGTACCTGATCCGTGACCAGAAGACTGTTTTGATCGATACGGTAAAAAAAGCCGCGGCGGATACGCTCCTGAAAAACGTTCAGCAGCTGACGGATCTGGATAAGATCGACTATCTGATCTGCAATCATGCGGAACAGGATCATGCGGGCGCAATGGCGCAAGTGGTGCCGATGCTGCCCAATGCGGAAGTCGTCTGCACTGCCAAATGCCGCGAGATCCTTAGCGGGTACACGGACACGAGCAGCTGGAAATTCCGGATCGTTGCGAACGGCGAGACGATCTCCCTCGGCGAAAACACGCTGACGTTCATCCACACTCCGATGGTCCATTGGCCCGATTCGATGTTCACGTACGTCGGCGAGAAGAAACTCCTCTTCTCGATGGACGGTTTCGGACAGCACATTGCATCAAGCGAGCGGTTTGATGACGAACTGCCGCTGGATGTCCTGATGGAAGAAGCCAAGATCTACTACGCAAACATCGTGTACCCGTACGGTGCGCAGGTAACGCGCGTCCTGCAGGCGGCTGCCGGGCTGGAGATCGAAATGATCGCGCCGAGCCACGGAGTTATCTGGCGGAAAAATCTCGGAGCCATCTTGGAAGCGTACCAGCGCTGGGCGGCGAAGACCGCGAAGAAGAAAGTCGTGATCTTCTACGACACCATGTGGGAGAGTACGGAGATCATGGCGAAAGCGGTCTACGAGGGCGTTTTGTCTGTGCCGGGAGTTGCCTGCGAGATGCATCATGTGCGGAAAAGCACGCTCACCGAGATCTCGACGGCGGCGATGGACGCGAAATGCTGCGCGTTGGGGAGTGCCACGCTCAATACACTTCCCACTCCGACCATGGCAGCGGTGATGACTTACCTCCAGGGACTCCGATTCCCGATCCAGTACGGGCTGGCGTTCGGTTCTTTCGGCTGGGGAAAAGGTGCGGTGGAAGAGATCTCCGCCTGGTTCGAGAAGATGCAGTGGACTCCGGCGGCGGAGGGGATCCGATGCAAATGGCGTCCCGCTCCGGAAGTACTTGCCCTCTGTGAAGAAGGCGGCAGGCAGCTGGCGCTGAAAGCGTTGGAAGACTGAGACGGCAGCGGAAATAAAAAGTTGAAAGACTGAAAAAACAGGACTTTACGCAGGATCCGGAATGGATTTGAAAGCGTAAAGTCTTTTTTTGCCGTTGGCTTTTAGCAAAATCGTTAAAATCTAAACTTTCGGAAAAATAATGCCGATGATTTTAGTATCGTGGTACAATATACAGGGAGACTGTATGTACCAAAAGAAAACAAATTTCCATTTTTGGTTAAAAACATGTCCGCGATCACGAGTGATTTTGAAAAAAAACCTTCGGTGAAAGGAACGGCGATCCTCCAAAACAGTGAGACGCATCGATTCATGCAGACCTTGCATTCGGAAGCCGCTTCTCAGGAGGAGACTGTATCATCGCACGGTGATGGCCCCGTTGAGGTCGAGCCGATCGTGCCGTCATCCTATTTCACGTACCGGATCTGGTTTGACCGGCTGGTCGCGCTTTTCCTTTTGATTCCTGGACTGCCGATCATGGCGATCGTGACGGTCCTGCTTTTCCTGACGTCGGATGGGCCGATCCTTTACTGTCAGCGCCGGGTCGGAAAGAATGGGAAAGTCTTCACGCTCATGAAATTTCGTTCCATGATCCCGGACGCCGAAAAGAAGACCGGTCCGGTTTGGACGAGTGTGAATGACCCGCGTATCACGAAATTAGGAAAACTTCTGCGTGCCTCGCATTTGGATGAGCTGCCGCAGATCTTCAACGTTCTGTACGGCGACATGCTCTTGATCGGTCCGCGTCCGGAACGTCCGGAATTTACGTGCCATCTTTCCAAAGCGATCCCAGGGTACGACAATCGGAGTCTCATTCCGCCGGGAGTCACGGGGTTGGCGCAGATCAATCTTCCGCCCGATTCCGATCTGGAAAGCGTACGCCGTAAACTGACGCTGGACTTGGAGTATATCAAAACGGGCTCACTGAAGATCGATATTCAGATCTTCGTCACGACGTTCATGCGTTTGTGTCTCCTGCCGGGCGATTTTTGCAGAAACTGGACTGGCATCCGCCGGGATGTCGTGGTGCCGGAGTATATGCGGCACGGTACGGATGAGTCGAACCCCATGTTCAAGACCTACACGGACGGTATCGCGATGCAGGAACGCGAGGCAGCTGAAAATGATAGAATGGCGGGGTCGGCAAATGCGGATGTTTCGGAAATGGAAGAAGCAAAAAACGCCGAGATTTCCGAGCGTTCGTGAATGATGAAGCCGAGCGCGGCTGGAATCGTTTGAGCATCAGCGGGATGAGAGAATTTTTTAGGATCATGTCGGAGGCGGCTGTATTTCGGGGACTTTTCCAGAAGAGGGACCGAAGTGCAGCCGACTGTTTGGATAGACACTGAAATACGGTGAGAGATGGCGAAAAGCAAACCGTCAGAATTTCTGAATGCCTTTACGGTCGACGTTGAGGATTTTTATCAGGTCTCGGCTTTTGATAGATCCATTCCGCGTTCTGAGTGGGAGAATTACCCACAGCGGATCATGGAAAGTCTGCCGCGGATCCTAGATCTGATGTCGGAAACGCAGACGCGCGGCACATTTTTCATTTTGGGGTGGCAGGCAGAAAAGCATCCCGAGCTCGTACGGGCCATTGCCGACGCGGGGCATGAGATCGGATTCCACAGTTTCTCGCACTCTCTCATTTACGAGATGGAACCGGAAGCGTTTCGCGAGGAACTTCGGCGAGGGAAGGCCATTTTGGAGGATCTGACCGGGCAAAAGGTCGAAGCGTTCCGTGCGCCGAGTTTTTCCATCACCAAGAAGTCGCTTTGGGCGCTGGATATTTTGGCGGAAGAGGGATTTCGGTACGATTCGAGTATTTTTCCGATCTACCATGACCGGTACGGGATCCCGGATGCTCCGCGTGAGATCCATCAGCGCATGACGTCTGAGGGGCTGATCTGGGAATTCCCGCCGACCGCCTCGGCTTTGGGGCCAATGAATCTCCCGGTTTCCGGGGGCGGATATTTTCGGCTCTATCCTTACGCGCTGACACGCTATTTTTTGAGAAAGATCAATCAAAAAGAGAAACGTCCGTTCATTTTTTACGTACATCCCTGGGAAGTGGATCCGGAGCAGCCTCGGCTTCCATTCGGTTCGCGGGCCGTCCAGTTTCGGCATCGGGTCGGACTTGGAAGAAATTTGGTGAAACTGCGCAAACTTTTACGCGATTTCTCTTTTGGCACATTGTCCGAGTCCATTAATTACGAAAATAAGAAAAAGGAGAACTCCTGATCTGAGGACTTTTCGCGGCGATCTTCGTTTCCGGAAGCTTACCGTTGGGAAAGTTCCATTGGGAGTCTCCGATCCCGCCGGGATCTCAAAAACCGTTTCAGAAGGTGCAGACATGAAGACGCTTTTCATCACGCATCGTTTTCCGCATCCGCCGAATCGCGGAGACAGTATCCGGTCGTTTCATTTTTTGGAACGCTTCGCGGAGATGGGGAGTGTGCATCTCGCGACGCTCTATGAGCAGGAACCTGCGGAGGACTCGCATCGAGTGCTGAACGAACTGTGTGCTGGAGTGCTGGCTTTTCCGTGGGGCAAACGCCGACGGTGGATCCGTGCGGGAGTTTCCCTTTTGTGCGGGAAAACCATGACGGAAGGGCTTTTTGGAGATCGGAAGCTGAAAGCGGCTTTACGGCATCTGGTCTCGACGGAAAAGTTTGACCGGATCGTCGTTTTCTGTTCCAGCATGGTACAGTATCTGGATATGCTCCGCGGGACGGTGAACGAGCAGACGCCGGTCGTTACGGATCTTGTGGACGTTGACAGTCAGAAATGGTTCGACTATGCAGCCCGTGCGCGTGGATGGAAAAAGTGCGTCTTTCAGATGGAAGGCGAGCGTCTTCGCAAGCTGGAGATCGGCATTGGAAAATGCTGTGCCGGGATCTTGGCCGTCACGCCGGAAGAGACGGCGCTTTACCGAAGTTTCGCGGCGGGAAAGATCCCGGAAGAGGTTTGGATCCGTGATATTCCGAACGGGGTCGATACGCAGTATTTCAATGCGGAGGCTCCGGAATTGGCGGACGTTGCAGAGATACCGGAGCGTCTGGTTTTTGTTGGCGCGCTTGATTATCGAGCGAACGCGGACGGGGTCGAGTGGTTCGTGAAGAATGTGCTTCCGGAAGTTCGGAAACGTTTTCCAGCCTGCGAGTTTGACGTCGTCGGCAGTCGGCCTGGTCCTGGATTGAAGCAGCTTGCGGAGACGACTCCCGGAATGAACCTCATTGGCACGGTCCCGGATGTGCGTCCGTATCTTAAACGTGCGGCAGCGGCCGTCATTCCGCTTCAGGTCGCGCGCGGGCTTCAAAACAAAGTGTTGGAAGCGTGTTCCATGTCGCGGCCGGTCATCGCGTCGGAGGGAGCTGCGGAAGGGATCCATTGCAGGACTTCGGAAGATCTGCTGGTCTGCGGGACTCCCGAAAACTGGATCGGAAAACTTTCAGAACTGTTTGAAAATGCAGAGCTGCGTTCTAGGCTTTCCGAAAATGGACGCCGAATGGTTGAGACATCCTACGGCTGGTCGGTACAGTTGGAAAAGCTGGAGACGTTCCTGTGCGAAGTCTCGGACTGCGAGCGAAACTCATCAGGATCAGAAAACGAACTGTCCTAAAAATCAGGAAAATCAAAAGGCGGCATCAGGAAGAAGCCGTCTTGCCGAATATCGGATCGTACTGGAGAAATCGAAGTCATGAAAGGCTACATTTTTGTTTATATGATGACGGTGCTGGGTATCTTTGCCTCACCGTTCATGCCGTTTATCGGGATCTGCGTGTACGTTCTCTTCGGTGTGCTGGTCCCCAACGCGCTTTGGTACTACTCTTTGGACGAGACGTTTTTGAATACCGGGATCGGTTTTTCGGAGATCGTGGCGTATCCGCTGATCGTAGGGTGGGCGCTGAATCATTTCGGCAACCTGAATATCGGGAAGGCGACGCTGCCGTTTACCTGTCTCTGTGCGTACACATTTTGGGTCTTCATTTCCTCGATCGTGACGGGCTGGACACCGATGGGACAGGTCCAGAACCTGATGAACGTGCGTCTTATTTTGGCGATGCTCATTGCGCTTTCCCTGTGCGACACGCCGAAACGCCTCCGAATGTTCATTTGGGTCATCATTTTTGCGAACGGGTTCGTCGCTTTTGAGTTGAATATGTCCTACCTTCAGGGATTCAACCGTCTGCAGCAGACCGGATACGCGGGGATGGACAATAACTTCTTTGCTGTGTCGATGGTCGTCGGATCTATCTTGGCGTTTTTCACTGGACTTGCAGAAAAGAATGTCTGTCTGAAGGGCCTTGCGTTTCTGGCGGCGATGCTTCAGGCGCACGTCATCATGTTTTCCATGTCTCGAGGCGGTATGCTGGGGTTGGTGCTTGCGTTCATCTTCACGTTCCTAGTCCTTCCCAAATCGATGACGAACCTGACGATTTTTGCGCTGGCGCTCGTCGTTGGGATCTCCATGTTCGGCGAGACTCCCCGAAAGCGATTCGTTACGGCATTCGCAAACATGGAAGATCTGGACGGTTCGGCACAATCGCGACTGAAAAGCTGGACGAACTGCGCTATCGTCATGCGGGAGAAACCCGTTTTCGGGGTCGGGGTGACGAAGTGGGCATCGTATACGCAAAGCCGATTCGGGATCTTTCTGGAAGCGCACTCTACGTGGTTCCAGGCTGCCGTTGACTCCGGGATCCCAGCGCTTTTGTTCCTCCTGATGTTCTTCTTTACTTCCGCGCTCCGGATGCTTCCGATCATTTTCCAGAGGATCAAAGTACCTGACCCTGCGATGTACCATTACGCGCGAATGGTTTTCGTAGCCATCGTTGCTTACGGCTGTTCCGCTCAGTTCGTTTCGCTGTACGCAATGGAAAGCGTTTTCTACACCATCACGATCGGGCTGATCATCCTGAAGATCATTCATCTGCAGGCGCTCGAAGAAAAAGAGCAGGAACGCCTCCGGATGCTCGAAATGCAGGAACGCTACGGCTACTCCATGTAGCAGAAAAGAGAGAAACATTCAGAGCTGTGCCCCGCTGGTACGCTCTGAATGTTTTTGCGGTTCTTCCGGAAAGTGCGTACCGATCCAGGTTCCGATCTCACCACTGAGTGCACCGAAGTGACTCAGATCCACACTGAAAAGAAAGAGGAAAAAGGGAGTGAACGTGCCCTGACACGAATTTCACGGAATACACGAAAAGACGCAAATGAATTTTTAAAATTTCAAAATTTGTTCGAGCAGTCTGTTTTTCACTGCTTTTTGTGTTAAGATCCGTGTTTCTCTGTGCGTTTTCCGTGTCTTCAGTGGTGAAATTGGTACGCAGTTCCCGGATGGATCGGTTTTGTATATTTCCATTTAGATCTTTGCCGTATTTTCAATGTAAAAGTCCGTATTTGAAAGTTTAGAAAATGGAAACTTCGTCAAAATCTGCATTCCCCGAACATACTAGGACGATTTATCGGATCACGCTTCTGGGAGCGATCTGTAATGCCGCGCTTGTTGTGCTGAAGTTTGCGGCAGGCATTTGGGGTTCCAGTTCCGTGCTGATCGCGGATGCAGTCCACAGTTTGAGCGATTTCGTGACGGATGCAGCAGTCATCGTGGGAGCGCGGTATTGGGAGCGTCCGGCTGATGAGGAACATCCGTACGGACACGCCAAACTGGAAACGATCGTGACGCTGTTTATCGGCGTGGTACTCAGTCTTGCGGGGCTGAAGCTGATCACGGGGGCCGTCGCTGCGCTGTACGAAATGACTTCCGAGCCGGAGCACGTCTACACTGCCCCAGGGATCTTCGCTTTTGCTGCTGCTCTGCTCTCGATCGTCGTGAAGGAGTTTCTCTACCGCATTACGGCCCAAACTGGACGAAGGATCCGTTCCTCCGCAGTCGTTGCGAATGCCTGGCATCACCGAAGCGACGCATTGAGTTCCATTCCGGCTGCCGCTGCTGTTGGGTTCTGTCTCATTTGGGGCGAATCATACGCTTTTCTTGACCCTGCGGCGACGATCTTGGTCGGCGGTATGATCTTTTACGCGGCTTGGCTCATCATGTATCCGACCTTCGGGACGCTCATGGATGCCGGTGCGTCACGAGAAGCAGTTCAGAAGATCTCGGAATTGGTCCAGACGGTCCCTGGTGTGGAGAATCCTCACAAGATCCGCACCCGAAACATAGGGAATGGTTTCGACGTAGATCTTCATGTGCGGGTCTGCGGCAGTATGACGGTAACGGAAAGCCACGAAATGGCGCATCAGATCGAAAATGTACTGAAAGAGTGCGGCGAACTTGCGATCCTGGACGTCATCGTTCACATTGAACCGATCGTTAACTGTTAGCTGCTGGCTTTTCATGGGTCAACGCCAGCAGCTAAAAACGACAGTTAGTCACGGCTCAGGTAAAAACTAAGCTCAGAACGAATCGAAACCTTCCGGAACTCCCATGGTATCCGGCATCATGTCCAGATCCGCTTCGGGAGCCGTCTGTTCCGGTTCAAGTCCCATGGTCTTTTCAGCATTCTGCGTCGTCGGTGAGGTCAGGAATTGAAGGAGTTTGGTCCGGATCTCCGCATCAAGCGTCGTGTTGATCTCAAGAGCCTCGATGCAAAGTTTTTTGTATGGATCGTTCTGGAATGATTTGACCATCGCAGCCAGCATCCAGTTTTTGCGTGCCGGGTCAGGATCCGCGGCGATCGAATCCATGATCCTTCCAAGTGCGAGTCGGAAGGCATCGTCGTTTCGTTTTGGCGGCGCGGAACTTTCCGGAGCGGCAGTATCTGCGGCAAGGAATTTCTCGAGCGTCAGCGGCTCGCGGACGCTGGAATTGCCGATAACGTAACGGAGGAATGTCGTCCATCGGAGCTCTTTGGTCTCGATTTTTTCTGCCAGCTTGAAGTACATTTCCGGAGTGATGCCGCAGGGCCTGATCAGATGGGAGATCTTTTCCAGAACGGCATCGCGCACATTCGGATCCTCGATCTTCAGTGCAGCATCAAAGGCCTGCTGAAAATAAGCGTCGCGATACGCGGCACTTTGCGTAACGGAGATCATCTGGGCACTCTTACAGAAAAAGGAAATGTCCTCTTCTTTAGTAAAATCAAACTGAAGCGCTTCCGGCTGCTCGGCACTTTTCCGAAACTCCTCCATGTATCGGACCAAACTGTCTGCGTCTTTTTTATTTCCGCACCGGATCGCCATCATGAGAGCCGCATTGGCACGCTGTCTGGCTTCGGAGACCGCGGTTCCGCCGTTTTCCTGCGATTGGGCCGCGGAAATGTTTTTCTGGATCTCCACGAGCGTATTGATGGCGAGCCAGTACTGTTCCGATTTTGTGTAGTTTTCCAGAAGTTCATCGATCAGTTGACTTCTTTCTGCCGGATCCTGTGAGGCGTTGATCTTTTTGATCAGCGGCTGATTTTCACGAAGCACGACGCTTGCAGGATGAAAATAGTAACTGACTTTCCGGTAAACGAGGTAGCTTGCCGGAAGGAGGATCAGCAGGACAAAAATCAGTGTGACGGACCATTTCTTCATTGGAATTTTCTCCTTTTCAAAATCAGGGAAAGCTGCTCTAGGTGACGAAAAAACCGAAACTTCCCCCTTTCATTTAGTTTTTGGCAAAAAAACAAAAAAAATCAAGAGGAAAGGTGAATTTTCTCGAAATTTTCCCGGAAAAAATCTTTTCTAGGGAAATATTATGAAAAGTCAGGGGAATTTTGAGGCGTTTCCTTGACACTCTTGCCGTTCTGTGCTAAAATGAGAAAAGTTGCGGGACAGTCCATCCAGAGGGGCTGCGAACTGCCGGTTTGACGGACTTTCCGCATTTCCTACCGTTACATTCTCCATGAAAGGAAATTTTTATGAATACAAAGAGTTCTTTTTCACGACGCCGTTTCCTGACTGCGAGTGCCGCATGCGCAGCTGTCTGTACTTCCGCGCCGCTCTTTTTTCCCGCTCGCGTTCTTGGAAAAGACGGCAGCTACGCGCCGAACGACATCATCAACGTCGGTCTGATCGGAAATGGATGGCGCAAGAGCAACATTGGAAATCGGCCTGGTTCACGTTTCATTGCCATCGCAGACTGCGACGCGCGCCGCATCCCGCAAAATTCCGCCGACATGAAAGGTTTTCAGGATTACCGTGAAATGCTTCAGATGCCGGAGCTGGACGTCGTTTCGATCGCAGCGCCGGATCATTGGCACACGAAGATGACGATCGACGCATGCAAAGCAGGAAAGGACGTTTACTGCGAAAAACCGCTCACCTTTACGCTGATGGAAAGCCGGCAGATCGTCGAAGCCGCCCGAAAGTATGACCGCGTCGTCTCCAGCGGTTCCCAGCGTGTGATGGAAGACTACGGGCAGTACATGGCGCCGATCATTCAGTCCGGAGCGATCGGTGAAGTGAAGGAGATCTACGCTTCCTGTGCCGGTTCTCCGGGGGAACGCGTCTACGCGCCGATGCCGTGCCCGAAAGAACTGAACTGGGATCTTTGGCTCGGTCAGGCTCCGTGGTTCGAGTACAATGAGGAGGCGATCCGTCCGATGACTTGGCGATTCAACTCCGTTTTCGGGACCGGCGGTCTCGGCGACTGGGGAGGACACAATTTCGGCGGCGCGCTCTACTCCTGCGGAATGGACCACATCGCGCCGAAAGAAGTCTTTCCGCCAAACTGCGAGGAAAACCCGACCAACGGTGCCATGATCATCATGGAAAACGGCGTTAAATTCTTCCACGGTTCCATCAAGGGAAGCATCTCCATCGTCGGAACGGAAGGAACGTACTGCTGGAAACATTCTCCGGAGATCAAAGCTCGTCACGCGGTCGACGTTCGCCGATACAGCGGGGGAGCGAACAACATCGCGGACGATTTCCTCTTCTGCGTCCGCAATCGGATCCGGCCCTTTCAGGATGTTTTCTACGGCGCCAATGTCTCCGATTACGGCCACCTGTGCAATATCGTGTACAAACTGAAGCGTCATCTCGTTTGGGACAAAGAAAAAATGGTATTCGTCGGCGACCGCGAAGCCACCAGCATGGTCTCCAAAGCCCAGCGCGCTCCGTATCAGATCGAACTTTGAGCGGAAAACCAGACGTTACGGAGAATTGAATTCCAATCGAGAGCCGATTCCTGCCTGAAATTTAAAATTTAAGGAGTTTTCCATGAAAAAATACTTTCTTTTGACGTTGCTTGCCGCAATTTTCGGCTGCGCGGCGGTAGAGGCTGCCGACTATGCGGAACTTTTGAAAAAACTTGACAGTGACTACTCGCAGAGCCTGACGGCGGAGACGAACGTCTCGTGGCTCGGAACGACCGGCAATCCAAACGGTGGATTGGATGTTTTCAAAGCGCGCGAGGAGATCCGCGGCATGATCAACGCTGCGTTTGGCGATCCGGAAAAAATGGCGGAAATCAACGCTTTTTTGACGAACGCACTGACGCAGAACATTCAGACGACGACGCGCGTTTGGATCTTAGAACAGCTTGGCGGGATCGGAACGGCGAAAGAGGTACCGGTCATCGCGGCCCAGCTGGATTCCGCAGACCGCCGTGTCGTGGATGCTGCTGCAGGCGCACTGCTTCTGATTCCTGGTCCCGAAGCGCTCGCAGCTCTTCAGAAAGACATTCCGGCCTGCCGTGCGGCTTTAGCGCAGAAGGCGAACGAAACGAAATCATGGATGCCGGTCGAGAAAGCCATGCCGTTCGCGCTGGCGAATGCATCTGTGGAGGCGGTCGACCAGTGGATGGCGAATTACGAGACGCTTGACGAGCTGGCAAAAGCGCAGACGATCGCAGCTCTGGCCGCCCGTAAATGCATGAAGTACCGCAATGTGGTCCTCGACGCGGTCGATTCGGACTCCGAGCTCCTCCAGAATGCCGGTTTCCTGGCTCTGGAAAAGCTGGCAACTGCAGACGATGTGGACCTTCTGCTCGCAAAAAGCGCGGAAAAACGCGAGCTGGTGATCCGTCTGTGCGGTTTCATCGTTGCGGATGGTTTTGATGACGCACTCAAAGCCCGATTCCTGAACGCGGAAAAACCGGAAGACGTTTTGCAGCTGGCCACGATCCTGACGAACCGCGCGACGGATATTCGAAAGGAGATCTTCGCGAAAACGATGGCAAAAGAGTGTCCGAACCGGCTTGCCCTGCTCCAGCAGGCTGCCAAGATCGCAACTCCGGAGGACGTTGAAGCCATGGTGGCCTCAACGCTCTGTTTCCCCGCGGGCAGCGAACGTGACGCCGCAGAAAATCTCATCGCTGCTGTGACGTTTGGCGACGCAGCTCCCGTCATCGCGCTGAAAGGAAAGTACGATCAAGAGGGACTTTACTCCATCATCGGACGCATCGGCGGTGATGCTGCCATGGCAGAGGTGAACGCCGGGCTTGCCTCTGCGGACGCCGACCTGCGGAAAGCCTCGATCCGCGCGCTTTCTGTTTGGCCGAACGCGAAATTCGCAGACAAAATGTTTGCCGTAGCGACCGACGACAGTTACACGGAAGAGCAGAGAGTCGCGGCGCTCCGTTCCTTCATCCGCGTCATTTCTCTCCCGGATGACAAGATCGGGATCAGCATCTCCAAAGACGGCAAACTGGCGAAACTTCAGGAGGCTTTCAAAATCGCCGTCCGCATCGATGAGAAACGCCTGATCCTCTCCCGTTTGGCTGCCAACCGCACGGTGAAGAGTCTCCGTTTTGCCGTGGAATGCGCAGCGGATCCGGAACTGGCAGAGGCTGCGTTTGCGGCGATCGCAGACCACGCACACGACAATGTGCTCCGTCAGCAGAACAGTGCTGATTTTATTCCTGCGATGGATCTGGTCATTGAAAAGAGCACGAACAAGGACCTCGTGGAACGCGTGAAACGCTACAAAACGCAGAAATGACGTAATTTTCCGACTTCGTGAGACCGTGAATGGGGCAGGAAACGCAGTGGAGGCGTGATCCGTCCTTTCGACGGTCTCATGATCCGAGAACCATTGGAATTTAAGCAAAACGATGAACTTTTTTTGAATCAGGAGCCACTCATGGCGGAAGATCAGACGCAGACGGCCGTGTCGGAAACAGAATCAGCTGGAATCGTTTCGGAAGACCTGATGGAGGCTGTTACGGAGCGAACGGAAGGAACGGAGAGGGGAGAAATGGCGCCGTTTTCTTTCTGGACGGGATGGCGTGCGCTTGTGTTGATCCTGGCGTTCGGTCTGACGGTCCGTCTTCTGATCCTCACAGTCTTTGACGGTCAAACACTCCAGATCGTGGACGAGCAGCACTACGATGCCATCGGAGTCTACCTTCACGAGACGGGAAACTACGGAACGCAGGAAGAAGCGTTCGTTTCGATCCGGCCGCCGTTCTATCCGTGGTTCCTTTCCGTGCTTTACGGAGTCTTCGGCGTACAGAATCACCTTGCGGTCCGGTGCGTGCAGATCGCTGTTTCGCTTCTTTCCGTGGTCTGTGTGTACGGACTTGCGCTCGAGACGGGGTTCCTCTCGCGGCGTGCTTCACTTTTGGCGACAGCGGTTTTTTGTTTCTATCCGTCACTTTTGGCGCAGAATTTTTTCCTCCTCACCGAGACATTTTTCACTTTCTGGCTCCTTCTCGTTCTCTGGACCGGTCTACGTTTTTTGAGGACCGGGTCGCTTTATGCTGCGGGATTCTGTGGCATTTTCATAGCGCTGGGAGCTTTGACGCGCAGTATACTGTGGCTCGCGCCGATCCCGTTTTCGCTCTTCATTCTGATTTGGCCGAATGGAGCGCTTTCGTGGAAGAAACGAACAGCGGGTGCGCTCCTGCTCGTTCTTTTCTCCGGCATCGGCATGGCTCCGTGGATGGTCCGAAACACGCGTCTCCAGAAGACCTTCACGGCCATCGATTGTATGAGCGGCCGAAATCTCATGATGGGAAACTACGAATTTACGCCGCTTTACCGCGCATGGGACGCCATTTCGATGACGCCTCCGCATGACTGGTACACGGTCTTGAAAGAAGACTTGGCCGAAAATGAAAATATTTCCCTGAATCCCAAAACACAGGGAGAAAAAGATCGGTTTGCTGCGGACTACGCGAAAAAGTACATCAAAACGCACCCTGCACAGACACTGAAACGCGATGCGGTGAAAGCTCTCTGTTTCTGGCAGCTGGAGCGTTCCGTACCTGCTGGACTTCATCAAGGATTCTGGGGAATTGAACGCATCGAGTCGCCAACAGTGCGAAAATTGACTTTTGCGGCGCTAACGCTCTGCATTTTCGGTGTATATGCTCTTGTTTTCCTGACGGCGGTCTGGGGAATCTTTTCCATTCAGCTTCCTAAAGGAACGGGAGCCGGAATGGCGTTTCTGACGGCGGTAGTACTTTACTTTTGGATCCTGCACTCTCTAGCATTCGCGCATGAACGCTACCATCTCCCGCTCGTGCCGATCTTACTTCTTTTTGCAGCGAACTTTGCTATGGATCGAGGCAAAGTCAATCGTTTCGGAGTGTTCTCGCATTTCCGAAAACGGCCAGTTCGTATGACTGCTGCACTGCTGATGAGCGGGAGCTTTCTCGTTTTTTGGGGGTGTGAGATCCTTTGGTTTGTAGGGTAGATCTTTGGATGAAATTCATCTGAAAAGACGGTCTTTTGAAAAGAACGTCGAAAAATGAGACAAAAAAGGAAGCAAAAACGGGGGGTCCCGCTTGTATTTCGCGGGGAATCAGGTAAAATCAGACGTAATGTTTCGGGGAAGTTGCCGAAACCGGAATGAGAGCCGTCGGGGGAAGGGGATCCTTCGACTGTTCGGTGTTCCGTTTGCGAATCCGTTTATCTGGAATTGAAACGAAAGACGTCCAAGATTATGGAAAAAAAACCGCTTGTGGGCATCATCATGGGGAGCGACAGCGACTTCCCGAAAATCAAGAACGCTATTACCGTTTTGAAAGATTTTGGCGTGCCGTTTGAAGTGCACGTCATGAGCGCACACCGGACTCCGCATCTGGTGGAAGATTTTGTCGGAAATGCCCGCGCCAACGGTTTCCGTGTCATTATCGCGGCGGCAGGCGGAGCGGCACATCTCGCAGGCGTAGCGGCCTCGCATACGACGCTTCCCGTTATTGGGATCCCGGTCGCTACGGAAATGATGGGTGGACTGGATTCCATCCTCTCGACGCTTCAGATGCCCGGTGACATTCCGGTCGCGACAGTCGGAACCGGAAGCGGCGGTGCGAAAAATGCCGGTCTGCTCGCGGTCGAGATCTTGGCGGTCTCTGATGACGAACTCGCGGAGAAACTTACGGCATACCGTAAATCGCTCGTAGAAAAGATCCTGCAAAAAGACGCAGCCCTTCAGGAGCAGATTTAGTTCCGCTTTAACCCCTCTGCTTTTTTTATTTTGAGTGATCCTCACTTTAGGGCATCGCAAGCCATCGAAACGAAGAGCGAGGTTTTTCCTCCTCGCTCTTTTTTTCGCGGCAAGTACCAAATGTGGCTGATTTTAACTTTTCTTTCCATTTTTCTCCGAAACTTTTCTTGACTTTTCCAATTTTCATGATATAATCAGAAAGACAGTGGGACGGGCGTTTGGAGTGTGTGTTTGGTGTGAAAGGGGGAGGCTGCGAAAATGGCTGGGAGAGTTCCGTTTGAACTGCCGCCGACGGCAGATGTCGTGTTTCAGTATCTATTTTCGTCGCCTGGTGCGGAAAATGGTCTGAAGTGCTTCATCAATGCCATCAATATGAGCGCGGGAAGGCGCTTGATCGA
>SUVI01000092.1 GCA_015062085.1 Planctomycetaceae bacterium | reverse complement strand
CCGGCATCCAGAACGCCGTTTTCCACGTAACGGGCCATTTCCTGCGCACGGATGGACATGCACTCGATCTCAACGTCGTCGATGGTCGGATAGTAGCTGCGGGACTGGAACTTGATCTTCCATCCAGCACGATTGAACAGTTCCGCAGTCGCTTCCTGAAGACTTCCCGCGGGGATCCCCAATTTCAAAACTGGCATAGTATTCCTCTCTGATTCTTTCTCGATTTTCCCAATTTTATTTTCATTTTTTTATCCCAACGGCAAGGTCCTACTTTTTCTTGTAGACTTCAGCCGGGTCAAAAATACGGTCGCCGACGATCTCGAAGGAATTGTCCGCCGGATCGACTTTGCGGAAGAAACAGCTCTGGTATCCTTCATGGCACGCGGAACCGCCGATCTGCTCCACTTTCAGCAGGATCGCGTCGCGGTCACAGTCGATGAAGATCTCTTTCACGAGCTGGACATTTCCGCTCTCTTCCCCTTTTCTCCAAAGCTTCTGACGGCTTCTGCTAAAATAGACAGCACGGCCGGTCGCCAGAGTCTCATCGTAGCTTTCCTCATTCATGTACGCCAGCATCAGGACCGTTCCAGTCGCCGCATCCTGAGCGATAGTGGTCACCAGCCCGCCGCACTTGGCGAAATCGGGACGGATCGTGTTTTTTTCAGTCATTTTGAACCTCGCATTCTCCGGGGGTAAAATCCCAAAAATTCAATAGCTTATCTTGTATTATACCACATTTCGAAATTTTGTCATGGGGTAGGTAGGGCTTCTTGCGGGAATATCTTCATTTATTTTTCAGATTTTATCAATAAAAGAGTCTCTTCCGGCTTAAAATGCCCGACAGAGTGTTTTGTTTTTCGATTTTTCCATCGGAAGTCCGAAAATGGCAGATCAGTCAAAATTTGCTCTTGACAGTTTTCGGAAAATTCGCTAGAGTTTTCTAGGAAAAAGATTTTATTTTATGACCGAGCGTGTCTCAGGCACCCCAAAGTCCCATGAAGAAAAAAACGTATCCACGATCCCGAAATTTGCAGAATTCCAGCCTGGAACTGCTTCATACGGAACTGAAAAAGTTTGATTTTTGCGAGTCGGAAACTTCCAGCGCCGCAGATCTTCATTTTGGTCCGTCATTACCGGCACACGAGAATCGATGCCGTCTTGCGGAAGGGGTCTTTCAGACATTCCACGCGCCGCGCACGACGGAGACGTTCATTCCGCTGCACTATGAGCCGAATTACGCGTACCCGCTGATCGTCTGGCTTCACACACAAGGGGAGAGTGAACGCCAGCTTCGCCGCATCATGCCGCACTGGAGCCTTCGGAACTACGCAGCCATTGCCGTCCGTGGAAGCGTTTCCTTCGGCAATGACGGGCTCCCGAAGAAAGGTTTCCACTGGGACGCCGGGAGCTACGAATCGGCGTACACTTCCGTTCTGGAAGCGATCTCCGAGATCCGGCAGAGGATCAATATTTCGCCGAACCGGATCTACCTCGCAGGCTGCGATGAAGGCGCGGCAATGGCACAGCGGCTCGTTTTTCGGAATCCGCACTGTTTCAACGGTCTCATTTCCTTCAACGGAGCCATCCCGGACGACATGATGCTCCTAGAACACCTGCGCGAGCTGCAGAAAGTCCGCTTCCTTTACTTGGTCTCCAGCAGTCTGCGCGCGTGTCCGATCGAGACGCTTTGCAATCACCTGCGTCTTCTGTATTCTGCCGGAGTCCCGCTGACGCTGCGAAACTACAAAAAACCGGGTTCCCTTCAGCTGGAAATGTTTCAGGACGCCAACCGATGGATCATGGGCGGGATCGAATCCGCGCTTTTTTGAACCGTTTCCTTTCATTCCCTCAGCCCCTAGGAACGTTCCTTCATGGCAGAAGAAAAACACACCGAAACTCAAAGTTCCCGAAAATTTCCCATGCGTTACCTCATGGTGGGATCGGCGGCCGTTGTGTCTGCTCTGATCGCGCTGGTCTTCAGTGTTTTCGGTAATTTCGGTAATTTCCAAAACGATCCGGACAGTTTCGTCCCTCTTTTCTCCGGAAAACTCTTCACGGAAAGCGAACTTCTGGAGATCGAAATGGCGTTTGCAAATGCGGCACTGACGCAGTACTCCATCTCAAACGGGCAAGTCCAAGTCCCTCCGCAGAAAAAAAACGATTTCATCCTGGCATTAAAAAAGACCTCCCTCTTTACGGCTGAAAACGCATCGGAAAATGGAATGACTGGTTTCTGGGTCTCAGAACGAGAACGCCAGGCTGCGGAATTGAAAACCAAACAAAATGAGCTTGCCGCGCAGCTCCGAATGTTTCGCGGGATCGAAAGCGCCGGGGTGATCCTCGACATTGGCGAGACGAAAAACGGATTTGCACGGGAAAAACACGCGACCGCCTCGATCTCGATCCGCTCCAGAGAAGGACATTCGGTCTCACAGGAAGACATCCAGTCGATCCTGCGTCTGGTGACCGGGGCAGTCTATGGACTCTCGCCGGCAAACGTCTCCATCATCGACACGCGAACGAACCGATCCTGGAAATTCAATGCTCCGGAGATCGAAACCAGTCAGAATGCCGAAAAAGACCATCCGGAAGACCTCACGTCTTCAACCGGTGCTGAAACAAAACAGGAACTGGAAAATGCGGCACACTTGGAAAAAATCGTCTTTCAGACCGAAGCACTTCCCCGTCCGGAACTTTTTGACGCCGGTGCCCGCGGAATGATCATTTCCAGTTCACCCCGGCCCGCGAGAGTCAAGGATGCCGATCTTCTCTCACTTCCTCTCGATCTGGACGAAACCACAGCTGAGAACGCAGACGAGAACGTTGCCGAATTGGCGGGAAATGCCTCCGAAGCATCCGTTCCTTCGATCACGGTGATCCCATCGAATCTCGTGCCCGGACGCGTCGTCTTTGCCGGCAGCGTCTCTGACGTACCGTCAGTCCGGCAGGTCTCTGTCCGGCAAGTCTCGAGAGCCGCACACGCGGAAGATCCCGCCAATACCAACTCAGAGATCCAGCTGACGAGTGCAGAAGAAGCGCAAAACTGCGTACCGACCGAAAACGAAGGAACCGCTTTTGCCGAAACGTCTCCCATTTCCGTACCGGAAATGCAAAGTGACGGAGTCTCTTCACTCCTTTCTCTGGAAACTCCGGCGGCTGCAGAAACTCCTGAGATCGCCAAAACTCCAGACCTCCTCCAAACGCCAGCGGCTGCGGCACTCGCCTCCATTCCGTATTCCGAAGCGGCAAAAGAAGGTTCCCGATTCAGCGTCAAGTCCTCAGAACGTAAATCCCAAGAACTTTTTTTGCTTTTGTGTGTCATCGCGGCACTCGTCGTTTCCGTCTGCCTCCTGGTCATCTACATGACGCGGAAAGGCCTCTTCACGTCCGCAATGCTGCGTGAGCGGATGCAGATGAATGCCTCCGAAACGAACGCCGAATGCGATGAAGAAAAAACGGCGGCCGTAACGCAGCTGCACGAACAGACAGAAGTTTCAGAGGTTCCCGGAGTGTACGCCGTCTCCGAAGCGGAAACCTGCGGATCCGAAATCAGTCTTTCCGATCCCGGCACTCACTCCTCCAAGCCGTTCCCCCTCGATCCCGCCAGCGAGGAAACTCCGACAGACCGTCCTCTGCTCCAGACTGCAGCCGCAGCTTTCCCAAGTGCCGAGGATCCGTCAGGCCTCCCCAACACCAACGCTGCCGATCCCGCAGACGCCGCCTCCACAGACTCTGCCGTTCCGCGCAAAGGAAAAATCGCAGACATTTTGGCGACGCTCGAAAGCCTGAAAAATGAGCCGCCGTTCTTTCCGGAAGACCTTGACGGAGCTCCGGAAACCAACGCGGAGACGCACGCCGGCAAAGTTCCAGGCAAAGAAGAGATCAGCCTCCCTCTGTTGCCGGAACTTGAAGAGCTCCAGACTTTCCCGCCCGAACGTCTGGCTCTTGCTCTCCTCGAGGAACGGCCTCAAACGGCTGCGATGCTTTTGCGGCAGTTCTCCGACGCCAATTCACGCGCCGTTCTGGAGCACATTCCAGCAAATTTGCGTTTGGGGATCGAATCGCGCATGACCTCCTGTACCGAACCGGACCGAGAGATCCTTCGAGAGACCGCGTCTGCGATCCTAGAATATTTAGAAGCTCTGGAAACGGAAAACGCTCTCACTCCGGCGGAAAGTCTTTTCCTCCAGAAAAATGCGCCGCAGTCCGCTCCCAAATTTCGCCCGCTGGCAGACGCACTTCCGCATTCCCAGGATACCAGGATCTCCGACACTTCCGAACAGGAAATGCCGCGGAACCATGAACTTTTCACCTTTTCCGAAGATCCGAAAGAAAACGAAGCCTCACCCCTCGCAGTCATCCAGAAATCGATGGAGACTGCAGCGGTTTCAGAGTCTGCGGTTTCAGAGTCTGCGGTTTCAGAGTCTGCGGTTTCAGAGTCTGCGGTTTCAGAGTCTGCGGTTTCAGAGTCCGCGGTTTCAGAGTCTGCGGTTTCAGAGTCCGCCGCCATTCCGTCGGAGTTCCCTTCGCGATACACTTCGGAGCCGCACACAGAGCTCTTACCGTTTGAAGCGCTGAAGCAGTTTTCCAAAAAAGACCTTCGCATTCTGCTCGCAGCCAATCCTCAGGAAAAGACGCTCATGGCTCTTCTTGGTGCCGAGCAGCGTTTGACGGACCGTCTGCTTGGCGTCCTTCCGAGATCCGAAGCCAATCGAGTCCGCAAGCAGCTGAAATGTCCGGGCCAGCTTCGACTCCAGGATGTGGAAGACGCCCGCAATTCTCTCATGCTTCTTGCGCAGGAACTCGCAGATGCAGGTCAGCTCCGGCTTCCGGAAATGGCGGAAAGCATCTGATCCGCGTTTTGGAGCACTTTTCCCAAAAGGCTACACACGCCCTTCCTCGTCTGGATCGTGCGGAGTCTGTACCATTTGCCGAAAATTGCACGTTTTTTTCCGCTCACGAAAGAACGAGTCCATGAAAAAAGAAATCCCAAATGCTCATCTTTTCAATTTTGAAGATCTGCACAGTCAGGCAGAAACGTACTTGGGATCCGTACGGCAAACCGCGCGTCAGATCCTGGCAAAAGCAGTTCAGGAAGCAGAAACTCAAAAGCATTCGATCCTTCTGGAGGCCGATTCGATCCGTACACAGGCACGTGAAGAGGGATTTCAGGAAGGATTGCAGCGAGCTTTTCAGGAAATCGAAAGCCGCGTAGAATCGCAAGTCCAAATACAGCTTCAAAAAAAGATCGAGCCGGCGGTCCAAGCCGCTGAAAACGGGATCTTTCAGATCCTAGAACAGTGTGCCGATCTGCGGGAAGATCTAACGCAAAGCTGGGAACGCGCTTTCATGCACCTGGTCTCACGAGTCGCTAAGATCATCATCCGCCGCGAATTAAAAGCAGACCCTCAGATCGCGACTCAATGGATCCGTGAAATGCTGGAACTTTGCTCTGGTGAAAATTCCTTCACTCTCGAGCTGAATCCCGAAGATGCCGTCCTCCTGAAACCTGCGCTGGACCGCATCCGAAGCGAATTCCGTCAGCTCGGATCTCTTGAAGTCAAGCTGGATCCCATGCTTGCACGCGGCGACTGCATTCTGCGGTCCGAAAACGGCACGCTTGACCAGCGTCTCGACGTTCAGCTGGCAAGGATCGAGGAGGAACTTCACTCATGAATCCCCTTTCCCTCCTAAATCAGCTCGATTCCATCATCCCTGCCGCGATCACGGGAACCGTGCAGGAAACGACCGGAACGACGATCTCCGTCAGCGGATTTCCCGTTCCTGTCGGCGCTCTGGCCGAAATCCGGCTTCGGGACCGCACGACTCTTGCCGCAGAAGTCATTCGCTTCCATGACGAAACCGCCATTCTCTATCCGCTCCAGACCATGCAGGGGATCCGGCGCGGAGACCGGGTACGTCTCGTCCAGACGCTCCCTTGGCTCACGGTAGGCGAAGGAATGCTCGGAAAAGTCCTAGATGCTCGGGGACGCATCCTTCAGGATGTCTCCCAATGCCTCAAACCGCATGCCCACCAGCCGGCAGAACAGAAAACGGATAGTATGTCCTTCTTTTCGGGATTTGATCCAACAGCGGCTCCTGACCATCGATGCGCATCGGAAAACTCCGGCAGTTCGGCAGAAAACAGCATTTCCGGATTTGCCGAAACCAAAGTTTCCGAATTCCTTGCAGCACGAAAAATTTCCGCAGAGGCTCTCCTGAACTCTGAACGGATCCCGTTCCACCGGGATGCCCCCAAAGCATTCCAGCGACCGAGGATCACCGCTCCGATCTCGACCGGAGTTCGCGCGATCGATGCACTTCTGACGCTTGGAGAAGGGCAGCGCGTCGGGATCTTTGCAGGGTCCGGCGTTGGAAAAAGCACTCTCTTGGGAATGATCGCACGATACACGAACGCGGACGTCATCGTCATTGGACTGGTCGGAGAACGCGGACGGGAAGTCAATGATTTCTTGGAACGTGATCTTGGAGAAGAAGGACGCAAACGCAGCGTCGTCGTCGCCGCGACGAGCAATGAACCCGCCATTCTGCGAGTTCGCGCCGCTCAAACTGCGACCGCCGTTGCCGAGTATTTTCGCGACAAAGGAAAAAACGTTCTGCTTCTGATGGACTCTCTGACCCGATTCGCCATGGCTCAGAGGGAAATTGGACTCGCCGGCGGTGAACCGCCCACCAGAAACGGTTACCCGCCGTCCGTTTTCTCTCTCCTGCCTGCGCTGGTCGAGCGTACCGGACGGACGCGGCTTGGGAGCATCACCGCGATGTATACCGTACTGGTCGAAGGCGATGACGAAAACGAACCGATCGCCGATACCGTGCGCGGACTGCTCGACGGTCACATTTGGCTCTCACGCAAACTTGCAGCAGCTGGACACTACCCAGCCATCGACCTGCCGTCAAGCATCAGCCGCCTGATGAACGACATCTGCGAGAAAAAGCACATCCGGACCGCCCTGGAACTCCGTGCCATGGTATCGCTCTGGCGTGAATTTCAAGATCTGCTCGCCATTAATGCCTACAAACGGGGCACGAATCCGGCTTTGGATGCCGCGCTGGAAAAGAAAGACGCGATCGTTCGCTTCCTACGGCAAAACACCGATGAACCGTCAACTCTCAATGAGGCAGTTCTGCAAATGACTCGGATCATCGAGTCCTGAAAAACGCATTCCGTCCCCAAAACCAAACGATTTCACTCAAAAACGTTAAAAATTTTCACGAAAGAGTACCCTTGCCATGGCATTTCATTTTCGACTGCGCACGGTTCAGAAAGTCCAAGAACTCAAGCGGGATGAAAAAAAACAGACCCTCGCGGAACTGCTTCAAAAACAGAATGAGCTGCACGAAAAAATGGCATCGATCCGGAAAAAAATCGCACGGACCCGTTCTGAACGGGCACAGCGGATGAGCGAAAAAATGCTCTCAATGGACCAACTGCGCCAATTTCACCAGTTTGAGTGTCGGCTGGAACAAAACCTCGCAGAACTCCAGAAAGAGGAAGGTCGCCTTCACCTTTTGATCGAAACGCAGCAGTCGACGCTTCTGGAATCCGAACAGGAAGTCAAAAAATTTGAAAAGCTCGAGGAAAAACAGCGCGAACAGTACCGGAAAACCCACGAAAGATCCTGGACCCCCCCAGCGCCAATGCAAAATTTCGATTCCTGAGCTCACTAAAAAAGATGCAGCCGCCCCATTTTCAGGTCCACCCGCATCTTCTTTCGATTTCCCGGATCTTCTCGAAATGAAAAAGACTCTCAATCCAAAACCGACTCCGATCCTTCGGCTTCCGGTTCTATTGCCGGTTCTACTGCCGGTTCTATTGCCGGTTCCGCTTCCAGTTCCATTTTCATTTCCGCTTCCAGTTCCATTTTCATTTCCGCTTCCAGTTCCATTTTCATTTCCCTTCCAGTTCCGTTTCCAATTCCGTTCCTATTTCCGCAGCGCCGCCGCCCGTCTCATTCTCTTCTTCCGGTACCACACCAGAATTTTTTCTGACCGTCCGGTTGATCCGGCTCTCGACGTTGGAAGTATCGACGATCAGGACGTTTTCACCATAGTCGATCTCTTCCTTTTCGTAGATCCGATTCCCGCTTTCATCGAATTTCGCGTCCGCCTCAAACGTCTTCAGTTTCGCGACTTCAAGCAGGTCATCGTAGACTTCCTGGTAATCCAGACCATTGATCTCATGGATCGCCCGCGCAACTTCATGAAGGTAACGCAGGAACTGCTGACGCCGGTCAGCCTGCTCGCGGACCTTCTGTTTCCGTTTCAGGTAAAGTCCCAATTTTCGTCCAGCCGTCTGAAGTGCAAGACGGATCTCCGTCATGATCTCCGGGTAGGACGCAATGGCTTCCTTCGATTCACTCGTAAACGGCACCCAGACGCTCGCCAGATGCACCATGACCGTGATCGGCCCGCGCGGCAGTGTGCCTCTCGACTGCTGAAGACCGTAGTTTCGCCAGTTCATGTTCATGATCGTCTGCGTGACAGCACAGGCAGAAAGCTGGGACTGGAGCGGCACTCGGTTTGCGTAGCGGAAGACGGACATGGTCTGCCCTTCCGCAATATTCACGTTCTTCATGGCGGAATAGAGGACCGCAATGTCCTTCGGCTTCATTTTAGACGGAGCCATTCTAGTGGAAAGGCGCGTTGCTTTCATGATCTTGTCCGCACCGTCCGCACCGATCCCCTGGAAAGTATTCATGAGGAACTGACGCAGCGTCCGGACATCCGTCTCCGCAAGAAGTTCCTGAAGAAGCTCCAACGAAATGTTCTGCGTCACCGGAGCTCCGCCGTATGCTAACGCGACTTCGACCTGAAACGGATTCCCGCGGTAGACCGCCGGAGGACGCGTCGCCGCAGTGTAAAATTCACCTGGAACGACCTGATGAAGACCCTTCAGAAGCAGTTCCTCGCCGATCGGAGAAAGGCAGTCCGTGGACGGGTTCGGGATCTTCGTCGTCTGGATCGCTTGGTAGAGACGCTCAACTTCTTCCCGCTCGAGGTCTGCCGGATGCGCACGCAAATTGATCTGTGCCGTACCGCAGAGCTGTTTGCAGATGGGAGCCGAGACTTTCGAAAAATGGTTTTCGAAAAAACTCGTCATACTCAGTTCCTGCGAATGCCTCGCCATATCCGCGAGTCGGCCAAGTTCCACTCCGTACGGATGCGGTTTGATCTCTTTCGGTTCCGGCGGGAGCTGATCCGTCGCCCGGTCGTAGAGGCGCTCTTCCTCGTCTTCCGGTCCCTGGTAATGCAAACGTACGTGCGGGTTGGCGACGGCGGTCTGCTCGAGATACTCATCCACACTTCCGCGTCCGCGCAGATACTTCGCTTCCAGCTCGATCTCGACCCGCGTTCCAGTCTTGACCTCAGACGCCCAATCGATACCGTTTTCTTCAAAGAATCTCGCCCTCTCCTCACGCGCGACCGGTACGACGAGCCCGTCACCGTTCCCATTGAGGATCTCCGGAACGTTCTTCTTCGTGTTGATCCGGATCTCATAAAAATGCGTCAGACGCGGTGAAGTCTGTGAAACGATGCGTACCGGTTTCCCTGTCGTTAGAACTCCATACATTCCCGCCGCCGAGATCCCGATCCCCTGCTGACCGCGCGACATACGCATTCGATGGAACTTCGAACCGTAAAGCAGCTTGCCGAAAACGTTAGGTATCTGCTTTTTAAGGATCCCCGGCCCATTATCCTGAACCTCCACCTTGAAATGATTCGCCGACGTTTCCACGATCCGGACCCAGATCTCCGGGAGGATCCCCGCCTCTTCGCAGGCGTCCAGCGAATTATCGACCGCCTCTTTCAGCGTCGTGAGGAGCGCCTTGCGCGGATTGTCGAAACCAAGCAGGTGACGGTTTTTCGCAAAAAATTCACTGATCGAAATATCGCGCTGGCTCGCTGCCATACTTTCGGCAGTCGCACGGCGCACCGGTCGTTTTTCAGAAGTACTGTTTTCAGCCATCGTCTGTGGGTCCCCTTTGGATTTCACTAAAATTCTTCCACATTATAGACGAAATCTGAAAAAAGTCCAGCCCCCTCATCGTGAAAAAATTTCCTCAATTTTACCGATCTGCAGGAAAAAATCTCTCGCAGGAAAAAATCTCCCGCAGGAAAAAAACTCAGGAAAGCGTCTCTGCGCTTCCGCCGTCCTGCTCCAATTTCCGAAACCGCGCTTCCACGGAAGGGATCACGACTTCCGGAAGAAATTTACGGAATTCCTCTCGCCCTGCCAGCCCCGCGATCTGCTTGATCAGCGAACTTGAAACGTGTGCGAGCTCCCCGTCCGCGATCATGAAAAGCGTCTCCACGTTACTCGAAAGACGCCGATTCGCCATCATCATGGTCAGCTCTGCAGGTATGTCCGTGATGGGACGCACTCCGCGGATCATGACGTTTGCCCCGCACTCCTCAACAAAACGGACCGCCAATCCGCTGAATGTTCGGATCTCAATGTTCGGGAGATGCTGCGTCGAAAGACGGATCTGTTCCATCCGCTCTTCCGGCGTAAAAAGATGCTTTTTCTCTAGATTGATCCCAATCCCCACGATCAGTCGGTCAAAGATCCGGCTCGCACGCTCCATAATGTCCAAGTGGCCAAGGGTAATGGGATCAAAAGAACCGGGATAAATCGCGATACTGGGCTTTTTCATGAAAACTGCCTGTGAAAACGCGCGAAGCGCAATTCTGGAAAAGGTCAAGAAATAAAATAAAAGATCCTACACAAATATGTGCAGAACTCTTTAAAATACAAAACGACCCCGTTTCTGAAAGAATTTACTTCTTACAGAAAAAGGAAAAGCGGGGCAGACACCGGAACGCCGACTGCCTGCCGTGCTTTCATTCGGATACTCAGCCGGCGTTTTTCGCGGCTTTGATGCACGCGGACAAACGGGACTTCAGACGGGAAACGGTATTTTTGTGGATGATCCGTTTCGAGGCAGCCTGATCCAGATGTTTGCAGGCAAGTCTGAAGCAGCTGTTCGCCAGCTCAATGTCGCCTTCAGCAGCGGCATTGCGGACACTGCGGCAATTGCGGCGCAGAGTGCGTTTGATGGCCAAGTTGGTGACTTTTCTGGCTTCGTTCTGACGAAGACGTTTTTTAGCGCTCTTGATATTCGGCATGATTCGTCGAAATCGCTCCTGTGTTTAACTTTGAAAAAATGAAAAATTATCGAAATGAAACCCCGACAGCTTCTAAATTCCAAACTAAATTCCAAAACTGTCGAAATTTCTCTTTACTCTGGTATATTCCAGACTCACGAACGCCGTCCAGGTGCCGAGAGGCTGGAATTTGACTCGTTTTCCGCTCAACCTGCGGATTCGTTCCGGATCTCTTCCACTTTCGCAAGAAGTTCCGAGACGTCTTTGTAACTGAAATCCATGTCTGCAAGCTGCGTCAGGAACTCGTTTGCCTGATCGTAATCTTTCAGCGCCATCGCAAGTTTTCCGGCAAGATAGTACGCTTTTTTGCGGTTTTCCGCATCGCGGTCCGGGATCTTTTCGATCGCTTCATGGAAGTTCGCCATCGCAAGACTGTACTGCTTGATGGCCTGGAAGCACTGACCAAGCGCCAGACAGGAAAGACCTGCTCGGCGAGGTTCCTTCTTCGAGATCTGGAACTGCTTGATCGCCTCGTCATTTTCACCCTTCATCTGGTAACGCAGACCAAGGTCGTACTTGAATCCCAAGTTGTTCGGGTAACGCATGCAGCGGTTACGCCAGATCTCCAGCTCGGTATCGTTCATTTCCAGACGCAGCTTCTTCCACTCGTCACTATTTCGATCCACCTTGGCCATTTTCTGACGCATGCGGCGGATCTGAACATCTTCCAGCTTATCCTGAAGCCCTTCGCCGGGACCACAGGCTTCCACACCACGGCGCAGTACGTCTTCTGCCTTCGTGAAGTTTTCCACCTGAATATGAATGTCCGCCAGCTCCAGATAACGGTTCGCATTCGTCGGCTGCTGAGAGATCTGATGCTCGAGCAGTTCTTCCTGCGTCATTTCGAGCGTCTTTCCAGACTCGTCCTTCGCCTTGACCACCGTCTTCGCGTCCTTCTTCGGACCTGCGGAGTAACCGGATTCACTGATCGTGCGCGCGACCGTCAAACGCGTCAGCGTCCGTTCCGTTTCCGGGTCGCCGGGCTTCATCTCATCGACACGGCGCCAACACTGATACGCTTCATTCGTACGGCCAAGCTCTTCCAGCATCGTCCCGCAAAAACGGTTTACCGCAATATCTCTTCCGCCGCCTTCCAGCGCACACTTGAGATAAAGAAGCGGCACATCTGTAAATCCAAGCGCAACCGTCGCCTTGACTAGGTAACTCAGCGTCGGGAAATCCCACGGATTCCATAAAAGCCCCTTCACGCCGGCATCGCAGACCGCTTTCCAATCTTCTTTCGCAGTCCCCTTTTTCATCGCACCTTTGGGACCCATCATCTTCAGGAAAGCCATCGGGTGACCTTTGCCGCGATTCTTCTCATACTTCGCCTTCAGAGTATCGAGCAGGCCTTTCACATACTGAACATTTCCAGGGTCTGCCGTCACACACTGAGCGAGAAGCTCGACCGCATAATCGTAGCTCTTCTGGGTGCTCTTCGTCATCCCAATGTCAAACATTTTCTGAAGCTGCTTACGGCGCGCTGGTGAAATTTCCGGAAGTCCGCCCGCAGGCTGCTGTTCCGAAATTTCATTCTGTTCAATATTTTCTTTTGACATGATCCTCGATTCCCTTGACTTTCAGTGCATTCCCCAAATCTGACACCATACGGACAGGCCGCCGATCTTCCAAGCGGGCAGACACGAAAACACAAAATGCGCTAAATTCTTCCGAAATGATCTGCCGCCGGAATTTTGACGTGCGTCGGGAATAAAATAAACATAGCATATTTTACCACACTTCGCAATTTTTTCAAGCGGGGTGGGGAATTTCCTCACTCGCGGTCTTCGCGATTTTGACAAAATGCGCCGTGTATCGTATTTTCAAGGACAAAATTGCTTTTCTCCTCTTTAAAAACACGATTTTGATTCCCTGTTTGAATGAATTCAAGGAAAAAATTTTTTCAAAAAATTTTCCTTTTTCCCAAAAAATTTTCCCCAAAACTCACATTTTAGACCTTCCCTGAGCATTCAGAGAGGTTTTTTACGCAATATTTCCATGTGTTTATCGAGCGGATGCGCCTTCGAAAGTGCATGAAGTGTGAACTCAAAACCATTTTCGCGGACATCCAGGACGACGAAACCGTTCGGCTCCGTCTTCCCATGGATCCTCTCACTGGCCGTTGGAAACAAAAGAAGCTCTACATTTTTTTCCTGACTGCGGCGATACTGATGCATATGCCCGTAAAGATACCCCTGTACGGCCGGATACTTCGCGAGCACGGGAGCAAGTTTCGTCTCATGGATCGGATGATGCGCCATCACGAAAACCGGCTTCGGCCAGTTCGCCAGCGTTTTTTCGAGCCATTCCTGCTGACGCGCATCCATCGTTCCGTCCCACGGCTGGCGGTGCGGATACTTCGTCTTCTCGGCCATGTACGCACGAGTGTCATCCAATCGGGAATCCAAAATCACGAAATCGACTCCGTCCGACTCCACGATACCGATCTGACGTCCCTCCATCCCCGGAATTTCCATCTTCTTTTCCGGAAAGACCTCAAACATGTTTTCGCGTGTATCGTGATTTCCCACGACGATGTGCCACGCGATCCCTGCTTCATCGAGAGGCGCCATCAGGGACTTGAATTCTCGGTACTCTTCCTGCGTTCCGTACGAAAATGCCAAGTCGCCAAGAATGAAGACCATCGCGGGCCGGGGATCCATCGTGAGGATCTCATTTACGATCCCGGTCAGATTTTCTGAATGTTTCGGTGCCGGTTTTCCAATGTGCGTATCTGCGATCAGCGCGATCCGGTGCGGGTCGACGGCTTTACCGTCTTTTCCGAAAGTCCGTCCTGCCTGAAGTATGAGCGGAAAAGACGAAGCAAGAAATAAAAAATGGCGTCTGAGCATAAATTCCTCTCTAGGGCGTTCCTTTCTAGGTAAATGAAACACACCAAATTAAAATTTCTAAACTAAAATCACCCAAACGGCAGCGTCCAGCAAAATGAGACCAGGACACTGCCGAATACTCTGCGTCTTAAGGATCAGCCGATCTTGCGCGGTTCAAATTCCAGTTCCGTGACCGCCTTTTTCGTCGCGACGGAGTATACCGTGATCTTCAGTTTGTCGTTTTCGACTTTTCCGTGGATCACGGTCGCTCCATTGAGCGCACAGCCGCCGCCGGTGATCTGCGTCCAGCAGCGCGTTTCCGTCGGGGCATCCACGCGATGATGGTGCACGTGTGCCGCAATGACGGCCTGCACGCCGGCTTTCTGAAGCGATTCGCCCCAAAGCTCCGCTCCCAGCTTCTTCCAGGCGGAATGTCCGTACTCGAGCGTACCGGGATTCGCATCCGGACGGGGATCGAAAAGCGGAATATGGCAGAAGACCAGAACGAATTTCGCCGTCTTCACCGCATCGGATTCCATGACGTCCTTCAGCCACTCGCCCTGAAGCGCAATGTACGGCTCAAATTCCGCCAGCGTTCCCCATTCTTTGCGGAAGTCCGGTTTATCTTCCCCCGTATCGAGGCAGATGAGAGCCAGGTCTCCATGACGCACGACGCTGGAATAGCCAAGAGCGGCATACTTCGGATCTTCCTGCTTCCACGGCGTCAGATACTCATCAAGATAACGCGCCCAACGTCCGCGAGTGTCGTGATTTCCGCGTCCCACCAGCAGCGGATGGTCATTCGCAAACGCACGTTTTCCCGGATCCATGATCGCGTTCTGGATCGTTTCATGCCCCTCAACATGATTCACGAGGTCGCCGTTCCAGATCGTATAGTCCGGCTTCAGCTCTTTCGCCAGGTCAAATTCACGCGCAAGGATGTCCTGCACTTCGTGGGTGTCGTTCACCACGACGAAACTCGCCGTCTTCGCGTCTTTTCCCGGCGTCGTGAAGGAATTCACTTCCGTGTACTCGACCTCTTCATTCGGGATGATTTTGTATGCGCCGCGGAAATCGATACCGCGAACTGCGGCACGGTAAAAGTATTTCGTATTCGGTTTCAGACCGCTGATCGTCACGCTGATGACGCGGTCCGAGTATGGTTTCAGTCCCCAGACGGCCCCGCATGCCTTCTGGTCCAGTTTGTCGGGTGAAAGCCCCCATTCGACCCATCCGGTCGCGTATCCGTTGAGCGTCCAGGACGCACTCATCGAAGTTTCCGTCGGATTCTGAAGCACGACGGCAGAAGCAAAAAGTGATTTCGGAGCGTCAGCCTGCGCATTCTCTGCGCTCTGTGCGCTTTGGATCCCGCTTCCGGAAAAAACGGCGCCAGCGGCGGCTGCGGCACCGGAAACGGCCAAAAAATTACGGCGGGTAGTCTGATTCATAAAAGACCTCTTGGATCGTAAATTAAGGTTGGGGTAAAGGAAGGAAAATCCCGGCGAAAACCGAGATTCCTCAAAATTCCATGATGGACACGAAAAATAAGGAAACTCCTTTCCGCGACGGAATCGATTCGATTTTTTGTACTCACGTCAACACTCAAGTTCCGGCACTGCTCTCTTTCGGCGGCGGAAGCGGAAGTCCCATGAGTTTCATCAGAAACTGCAGATCTTGCCAGGTCGCGTTTTTCTGGGAAGGATTCCGCAAAAGGTAGGCCGGATGGTAGGTACAGACCACCGTCGCGTTCCGGTAGCGGAACTCACGCAGACGCATTCGGCTGATGGTCGTCGTGGTGTCGAGGAGATACTGTGCCGCGGACGCACCGAGACAGCAGATGAATTTCGGTTTCACGATGTCGATCTGCGTATCGAGAAACTGCCTGCACTTGAACGCCTCCTCCGGCATCGGCGCACGGTTTCCCGGCGGACGGCAGCGTAAAATATTGCAAATGTACGTCTGCTCCTCACGATTTATCTGCATTCCGTTCTCGATCATTTTCGTCAGCAGCTGTCCCGCACGCCCCACGAACGGGATCCCCGCCCGGTCTTCATCCGCACCGGGAGCCTCACCGAGAAACATCAGCTCCGCGTAAGGGTTTCCTGTCCCGAGGACCGTCTGTTTACGATTTCCGACCAGATCGATGCACCGGGTACACCGAGAGACTTTTTCGCCAAGAAGACGGAGCGCTTCGTGACGGTCCTCCATTTCGGCAAGTGCCGAGTAGTCCTCGTGCGGCGGAATGATGATCTCAAGGGAAAGCGGAAGGTGTTTGGGGGCCATGGCGACAGGCCGGCGGGAACCGGAAGTTGAAGGAAAGGCCGAAGTCTCGCGGGAAACTGACCCGGAGCGGGAAACTGACCCGGAGCGGGAAACTGAGGAGGACGATAAAGAAGAGGAGGAGGAAACAGCGGGGAAAACTCCGGGGGAAACAGACGCTCCCGGAACAGGTGAAACGCGCTTTTCCCATGGCAATGCGGAGCCTGAAACCGAAGCCCCCTGCACCGGCGCAGCCATCTCCGCAGAAGGTACAGGAGATACCGGCTTCACGAAACCGCGTTCAGGTCCGGCAGACGGATCTTTCGGCATTTCTGACGAGACCCTGCACGCCGAAGTCTCCTGATCGCGGAGCGCTCCAAGCAGACCTTCAGCCAGCGTGCGCGAAAGCTCTTCCACTCCCGCACACTGCAAAGCCTGAAGCCGCTGAATGACGGCCCGCCTTAAATCTGCCATGCGCTCCTCTTCTTTTCTCCAAGATCCATCCATTTACATTACCCTTCGATTATACTCCGGTCCATTCAGAAACGCAAGGGGGAGAAACCCCATTTTTGAGAAAAAATTTACGTCTCGTACTTCATTGCCCCGGAATTT
>SUVI01000091.1 GCA_015062085.1 Planctomycetaceae bacterium | reverse complement strand
GAAACCGGGAGGCCATTTCCAGCACGGTCATGAAACGGCCTCCCGGTTTCAAAACACGGAGAATTTCCGCGAGATCTTTTTCCGGATCCGGCCAGAAATAGAGGCTCTCGACAGAAAATACGGAGTCGAAAAAACCGTTGGGGAACGGAAGTTCCGAGACTCCGCCGCAGTGGAAGCTCATTTTGCCGGCGGAAACGTTTCCCGCGTTGAGTTCTTCTGCGGACTGGATCGCGAGCGGTGAGACATCGCAGCCAAAGAGCTGGGCATTGGGGAAACGCTCTGCGAGTTTTTTCAGAGCCGCACCGCCGCCGCAGCCAACGTCAAGGACGGTTTGACCGAATTCCGAAATGTGCGAGAATCCCCACTCTGTGAGCCGTGCGTGGGAGCGGTTCATCCCTTCGATCATTTGTGTGCCGAGTGCGCCTTCCGGGAATCGCGCATTGCGGATGAGATCAAAATCAATTGGTTTTTCCATCGTCTTTTTCTCGTCTGGTTTTTGAGGAAACATTGGGGACGTTTTTGAGTCCATTTCCGATTTCGTTTGAGAGATTTTAGCGTTTTGCGGTCGGAATGTCAAGGGGGAGCGGAGTGTTTTTCCTGAAACGAAATTCCGCACGCCTACTTGACAAAATGGGGCAAGTCAGGTAAAATTGAATGAAATAGCGGTGGAGAGACCTCAGGGGATGCATTGAAGACACGGCTGGAAATCGTATTGGAGTGGAATCGCTGATGGAAATTTTTGAAGTTTTGGTATTTTTTTTGTTCGTGGGACTGTTCATTGCGGGCATTGGCGTCGTGCCGTTCTATATTTTGCGGGAACTGTCTCGCGAATGGAAGCAGAGAAACCTGAATATCGCGCCCATGAAATGGCGTGAAGCGGTTTCCATTTTGCTTGCGGTTGCGTCTTTTGAATTTCTGCTCCATCCCCAAACCATACATTCCTGCTTTCCAACAGCTGGTTTTGCCTGCCTTCTTTTTTTATGGCCGATGCTGATTTTTGCGGTGGGAGAAAGCTGGAAGCGATGGAGGCTTTCGCTTGTGCTGATACTCATGCTGTGGGCGGTGGGGGCACGGTGCCTCTACACGGTACCGAGCGGATTTCTTGTTCTTTTTATTCCGGGACTTCTTCTGCTTCTTGCCGCCTCGGTGAATGGGCAGCGTGTGCCGCTTGAGAGAGACGGATGTGCCGCATTTCTCTTCGCTTCGATAGTCGGGGCATTTCTCAGCGTATTTCGAATTGCGGCCTGGCCGTTTCGGGGATTCTTTTTTCGGAAAGGGAATCTCGTAAATATCGCAGTATTTACTGTGCCGGCGGTTCTGCTGCTCGTTTTTGGCGCGCTTTTCTTTTTCGCGAACTGGGACCTGAAAAATTGGGGCTGGGTGGTGAAAAAACTGGAGAACGTGCTCGAGGGGATTTTCCTTTCATCTTCAGGCTCGGATGAATTTGTGGAGTCGTGTGCCGTATGGTTGGCCGTTGGTTTGGGGTTTGCGGGACTGATTGCGGGGAAAACGTGGAAAAATGTCGGCAGGAATGCGGAAAATGCGGTTTCGGGAGAGCGTGAGGTTTCCGGGATCTTCTACCAGACCGCGCGCAATTCACTTTGGGCACTTTGCGGACTTTTTGCGCTGGATCTCGTCTGGGAGGTCCGCGTGCTTGCGTCGTGGGACCCGCCTGCAGATTTCTGTCTCGGAACGTTCTGTCATGAGGGGGCCGCGTGGCTGACGGCCGCGCTCGTTTTGACCGTCGGAGTTCTTTGGGGAATTTTTGCCCGGAAAATGGAGAAAAATGCGCAAAGTGCGTTTCTGGAAAAACTCGCATTTTTCTGGCTCTTCGAGAATCTTCTGCTTGTCGGAGCCATTTTCGTCCGTCTGGGGATCTACGTGGACCACTCCGGCCTGACGTGCTTGAGGATGGTCGGATTTTTCGGTACGGCCGCCGTCGGTGTTTGGCTGTTCTGGGCGTTTTTCCTGATTGCGAGGCGTGAAGGAATGGCTCTGATCTGGAACCGGTGTACGTGGAGTTCGCTCGCGATCATCTGGCTTTACCTGGTCCTTCCTGTCGATGCGTTCGTTTGGCGCGTCAATACTTCGCGGATCCTCGCGGGAGACCGTGCGCCGCTTCTGCACATTTCCGAGCAGTGGATCTCGGATGAGGGACTCATGCAGATGATGCCGCTTCTGTGTTCGGAGGATGAGAGTATCCGCGAGGGGGCGGCGGCTGCGATCTGTTCGTGGATCCCCGGCGTGTACTTTGACGCGGACTCTTCACTCCGGTGGCCGGAAGACTGGCGGCAGTATAATTATGTGGAACGGAGTCTGCGCGAGCAGGTCATTTTCTATGCGCCGTGGCTGAAGGCTGTGCGAGGTGCACAGTGCGGGATCCAAGCCCGATTTCGCGAAAAGGCGCGGGAAGTCTATCCGACGGCGAATCGCCGAGATGCCGAAACGGATCAGGAGTAATTTCAACGGGGAAACAGAAAAAAGGGGGGAATCATGAGAGATTTTATTTTGATCCCGGATTCATTCAAGGGGACGCTCAGTTCGCGGGAGATCTGCGGGATCATGGCGCGGACGATCCGGCGATTTGTGCCGAATGCGCGGATCCGGTCGATCCCGGTCGCAGACGGCGGTGAAGGGACGGTCGATGCGTTCCTAACGGCAGTCGGCGGGAAAAAGGTCTCGGTCGAGGTGACGGGACCTGATTTTCAGAAGATGAACGCATTCTACGGGATCCTCCCTGATGGGGAAACTGCCGTCGTGGAAATGGCGGTGTGCGCGGGACTTCCGTTGGTTTACGGCCGAAAAGATCCCGAAAAAATGACGACGTACGGCGTCGGCGAGCTTTTCCTCCATGCTGCCCGGAATGGATGCCGAAAAATCATTACGGGCCTTGGCGGGAGCTGCACGAACGATGCGGGGACGGGGGCCGCGGCGGCTTGCGGAGTCCGTTTTCTCAATGAGGCTGGAGGATCGTTCATCCCGACCGGCGGGACGCTCTGCGAGATCGCGAAGATCGACATTTCCGGGAAAGATCCGGCACTGGAAACGGTAGAATTCCTCACCATGTGCGATATCGACAGCCCGTTCTGCGGGAAAATGGGGGCTGCGTACGTTTTCGCGCCTCAAAAAGGGGCCGATGAGGCGATGGTCAAGCGTCTGGATGCCGGTCTGAAACACTGCGGCGAGTTGATCCAGAGAGATCTGGGGTTCGAGATGCTGCGGAAGACCGGTGTTTCCGACATTTTCACGCTGCCGGGTTCCGGAGCTGCGGGGGGAATGGGAGGCGGAATGTGCGCGTTTTTCGATTCCAAACTGAAGATGGGGATCGAGATCATTCTGGAGACGGTCCAGTTCTCGAAAATGCTTCGGAAGGCGGATCTCGTTTTTTCCGGAGAAGGAAAGATCGACACGCAGAGTCTGCGGGGAAAAGTCGTTCTTGGAGTCGCAGCACAGACGAAAGAAGCGGGAGTTCCTCTCATCGCAGTCGTCGGCGACATCGGAGATCGGATCGAGGAAGCGTACGCACGCGGGGTTTCTGCGATCTTTAGCATCAATCATGTCGCAGTTCCATTTTCGGCTGCACGGCGAAGAGCGCGCCGGGATCTGGAATCAGAGATGGAAAACATTCTCCGCTTTCTCTGCGCAGTTCAAGGGAAACCGCGTGTAGAAAGAGACAGGATCTGAAAAGAAGTGTACCCTGAAAAGAGACGTGAATTGGTGAGTATCGTGAATTGGTGAGTATCGTGAATTGGTGAGTATCGTGAATTGGTGAGTATCGTGAATGGGTGAGTATCGTGAATGGGAAAGATGCATAAACTAAGGAAAAGTTCCACGCAGAATATTTCGCTTGTGCAGCATAAATTTTCAAATTTTCTATGGAAGCGTCTGCCGGGGGGCTTTTCAAATTTCCCTATTCTGTTATACTGGAAACGATTGGTTGTGCCGCGTGTGCCGATGCTCGCAGTGAATGGCGAGCGATACCTAGAAGGATCCGCATTGGGAGAACTTTTTTCATGCTTTTCAATTTTTTCAACTTGAGGAAATTGCTTGGAACTGCTGCCGATAAAAATCAAAATGGCTCGCCTGCAGAAGCAGCTCTTGCGGGAAAAAATCAGCTTCGGCACATCGCCATCATCATGGATGGTAACGGACGCTGGGCGCAGCAGCGCGGACTTCCGCGTGCGGCAGGACATCGAGCGGGAGCGCGGACGGTCGAGAAGATCGTTGCGGAGTCTGTGCGGATCGGCTTGGAAAATCTGACGCTCTACTGCTTTTCTCATGAGAACTGGAAGCGTCCAGCACTGGAACTGAACGCCATAATGCAGCTTTTGGAGCATTTTATGGTCTCGTCTAGGAAGAGCATCATGGAGAATCGTGTGCGTCTGCGAGTCATTGGCCGGCGGGACGGCATTCCGGAATCTGCACTGCGTGAAATGGATAAAACGCTCGCCATGAGTGCGGAAAATGATGGTTTGGTCCTGACTCTGGCCATTAATTACGGAGGACGTCAGGAGTTGGTCGACGCCGCTCGTCAGCTTGCGCAGGAGGCCGTGGAGGGAAAGCTCCAGCCTTCCGAGATCAGTGAATCGGAGATCGCCGGTGCACTTTACTCGGCAGGAACTCCGGATCCGGATCTTCTCATTCGGACGGCAGGAGAAATGCGTCTGAGCAATTTCCTTCTCTGGCAGTTGAGTTACGCGGAGATCTGGGGCACGGACGTTTGCTGGCCGGATTTTTCGGAAGAGCTTTTTCATGAGGCGATCGATTCTTTTCAGAAACGGACGCGGAGATTTGGTGCCGTGGTGAAGAATTAAGTGAAAGACGTGCCTGAAAAGGCGAGAAAGACGAAAGACGAAAGACGAAGACGAAAGAAGTTCAAAATGTCGGAAGATTTGATTTTCACGCCTGAGAATATTTTGGGGGCGGAGGGACTGCTTGCCCGCAGGATGAAGGGGTACGAGCCGCGTCCGCAGCAGATCGTGATGGCGAACGACATTTTGGATTCATTTCTTGGGAAAGATCATTTGGTCGTGGAGGCCGGGACTGGAGTCGGAAAGAGTTTTGGGTATCTTGTGCCGGCGATCCTGGCGACGACGCAGGAGTACCTTTTTGAGGGAGAAAAACAGAGACCGTACCGGCGGGTCGTCATTTCGACGCAGACTATCAGCCTGCAGGAACAGCTGATCCGGAAGGACCTGCCGTTTTTGAACAGTCTGCTTCCGCTTGAATTTTCTTTTGTGCTGGTGAAGGGACGTTCGAATTACGTTTGTCTTCGCCGCCTAAAAAATACGTACCGGAACGCGCAGGTCCTTTTCAGTTCTATGGAGGAGCTTGAGCAGGTCGAAGATCTTCGCGTCTGGGCGAATCAGACGGATGACGGGACGCTTTCTGATTTGGATTTCAGCGTGAATCCGAAAGTATGGGAGGAAGTCTGCTGTGAGTCGGGAAACTGCCTTGGGAAAAAATGCCAGTTCTTCAAGGATTGCCTCTACCAGCAGGCGCGTCGCCGTGTGCGGAATGCGCACATTCTGGTCGTAAATCATGCCCTCTTTTTCAGCGATCTTGCTGTCCGAAACGGAGGCGGAGCGATCCTGCCGGAGTACAGCGCGGTCGTTTTCGATGAGGCGCATTCTATGGAAGCTGTGGCGGGAGACCATCTGGGGATCGGCATCACGAATGGGCAGGTCGAGTACCTGCTTCGGCGTCTTCTGAATCTGCGCACGAATCACGGCATTCTTGTGCAGTACGGTCTGGAAGAGGCGCAGAAGATCATCGCGGAATGCTATGGGCAGTCAAGCAATTTCTTCTACGAACTGAATTCTTGGTTTGAGGCGCGTCTGGAAGAGATGAATTCGCCGTTTCGCGTGAATGAGATCCGGATTCGCCGTCCGGGGATCGTGGAGAATCAGCTGAGCCGTTCGCTCGCACAGCTGGCGGGATGTCTCTTCAATGACGCACAGGCTCAAGATTCCGAGGAGGCGCAGAAGGAACTCGATACGCTGGCGGACCGATTGAATTCTTTGGCCGTCGGGATCGATACGTGGGTCTCGCAGAAGGCGGAAGATTTCGTTTACTGGCTGGATGTGGTGCCGGTGGGACGCGGCGGACGGCGTGCTGTGCCGAAGATCTCGATGAATGCCGCTCCGATCGACGTCGGACCGCTCATGCGCGAGATGCTCTTCAATAAAGTGCAGTCGGTCGTCATGACCAGTGCGACGCTCTCGACTGTTCGAAGCAGCGGCGGCGGACGCAGCAACGGTGGACGAAACCGGTTTTCACGAGGCGGAAATGCTTTCGATCCGGAAAATCGTTTCGGTACTGAAAATGGGGGAACGGATCGTCCGGGAACCGTTGCGGAATTGATTTCAGGGAATCCTGAAATGATGGGGAGACAGTCGGGAATTTCCGGTATGCCGGGTGAAGAAAACTCGGCGGATTTCGGATATTTTCGCCAGCGGATCGGTCTGACGAACGCGCGGCAGCGTCTTTTGGGAAGTCCGTTCGACTATCCGCGGCAGGCGCGTTTGGTCCTTGGCGTTTCGATGCCGGATCCGGTCGCTGATGCGCAGGCGTACGAGCGTCAGCTTTCGGAACGTATCTGCCGGTACGTGGAGATGACTGACGGGCACGCTTTCGTTCTGTTTACGAGCTACGGACTCATGAATCGGGTCGTCGCGGAGATGACGCCATGGCTCATTCGGCAGAATCTGGCTCTTTTCTCGCAGGGAGAGGGAATGGCGCGTTCGCAGATGGTCGAGAGTTTCAAAGCGAATCCGCGAAGCGTTCTTTTCGGGACGGACAGTTTCTGGCAGGGGGTCGATGTGCCGGGAGATGCACTGCGCAACGTTATCATCACCAAACTGCCGTTTCGTGTTCCAGACCATCCGCTGACCGAAGCGCGGGTCGATGCTATCAAGGCTCGCGGCGGAAATCCATTCAACGAATATCAGATTCCCGAGGCGGTCATCAAGCTGAAACAGGGGTTTGGCCGACTCATCCGAACGCGCACGGATACCGGGATGGTCGTGATCCTGGATCCGCGGATCGAGTCGAAATACTATGGGAAACTCTTTCTGGAATCTCTTCCCAAATGCACCATCATCCGTGAGTGAAAATGGAATGCAGGAAAAACGGAACGTAAAAACGGAACGGCACGGAAAGAGAGTGCCGTCCCAGTGCGGTCAGGGAGGATGATCAGATCTCGTACCCGAATTTCCAGTTCTTTTCTCCTAGCGTCAGCGTCCATGCCGAGGAATTTTCTTCCTGCGTGAAATGGAGAGTGCCGGGGTCGAGCGTTTCATTTTGCTCGATCGGGTAAAGGAGGGTCGCGAATCGGCGAGTCTCTCCGGCTGCCTTTTTCTGAACGAAGGCCATCGCGGGCCGGCGTTCCTTTTTCATGTAGACTGTGGAGAGCCAGCCTTCTTCTTCCTGAAGCGAGATCTCCGCGTTCGGAATCACCGCTCCCGCGATCAGAAGATCGACTTTTCCCGGATGCACGGTCCACGCGCGGAGAGTTTCTTTTTCGAGTCGCCAATCTCCCGGAAGAAACTGGAAATGCTGGCGAAGTTCGCCGGCTGCCTGACCAGAAAGCTCATCCAGAATGACGAAAAAGCGTCCATCGATCAGCTGGAACGTACGCCGATGGAAGAGACCGGGGACCGGCTCATTTTCGAGGATCAAAATGTCTGCCGCGGGACGCGTTTCTGTCGCGGCGAGCGTTTTTTCACCGATTTTTCGGCCGCGGGAAAGGATCGGTCTTTTGTCGAGCGAAACGAGCTGATGGACTTCCGGAGAACGGAAGTATCTGCGCCATTCCGGCTCTCCTGAGTAATTGAAGCAGCCGCTGTCGATCATGAGCCGTCGGCCAAATGCGGAAAGCTCAAACGTCATGTTGTCCGCCTGATTGTGTCCGAAGCGTGTCGTGTTGGAGTTTTTCGCGACGAGGAAAAGCGCGTTTTCGGACCAGTCGGAGCGCATCGTGTGGTATCCGGCGGCAGGAAGTTCCTGGATGCGGGAGTCCGGATGCCTTCCTTCCTTTCCTTTCGTGACGAACCAGACCCAGTCCGGTCGGTCGAACATCGTGAGATACGGACGTATCCATCTGCGGTTGACGTCGCGGCTTCCGAGCCACGCGTCGCCAAAGACGGGGGCCGCTCCGTCCGGGTGGCTCCAGACGACGACGGCATTGATCGATTTTTCGAGTCGATCCATGAAGTCCTGCGGGATCTCCACAGGAAGCGCGAGTTCACTGCAGACGCGGACCAGACGGGCGAACTGGGCCGGGTATGCCATGTGGTAGCTCGGAATATACTCGTTGATCACGCCGTCCTCAAGCAGAACGCGTTTCTGGAAATCGACCAGAAGCTGCGCGGCGGTCTGAACTTCGCGGGCACTTTCTTTGCGTTCCGGGAGCGCGGCAGCGGTGAAGAGAAGCCCTTCCGTATGGTAAATGTCCCAGTTGCCGAGCATTCCGTCACGTTTTTGCGCGTCGAGACAGCATTTCAGGATCCGCCGGCAGTGAACGTCCAGCGAGTAGAGAAAATCCGTAAAGGTGCGTGAGTCGAGCGACGGTGATTTGAGGAAAAATTCCAGATGCAGAGCCCACTCTTTCATGCGCAGTGCCGTGTCCAGCGAACGCCACCCCGGATGGTGGAACGCATTTTCCGGTTTGTGCATGTGCCGAGTCCAGGAACGCATTTCAAAGACCCACTCCCGGGCAAATTTTTCGTCTTTTGTCCGGACGTACTCTCCCGTGAGTGCCGTGAGCCAGCTGAATCGATGAAACTGCCAGAGCCATTCTTTGTCTTTGTGCGGATTCGTGTCCCAGTCGATCTCGTTTTTCCCGCGGAACTCCGGCTCGTAGGACGGTTGACCGTGGAAGATGTGCTGAAGGGCGAGTTCCGCCGTTTTCTGAGGCTCTTTTCCTCCGTAGCCGCGCGTCCCCACGATCTTTTCAGGCTCGCAGTCATTGAAAAGCCCGTAGATCGACGGAAGTTTCCGATTTCGGTAGGCTGCGAGGATGGCTTCCTGCTTTTCCAGCGGAGTTTGCGCTTTTTCCAGAAACTGCGCGAGCGTCGGATGTGCGGGATCCAGGAAATTCAGGACTTCCTCCAAATACGGACTGACTTCCGGAATTTTCGGCATGGAGTCCAGAGTGGCGGAAGAGCCAGTTTCTGAATTTTGTGCATTCACGGCATTCGGGGAAACTACGGCGTTCAGGATCAGAGTGCCGGCTGCAGCAGACGCGGAGTCTGCGAGAAACTTTCGGCGGGTTCGGGGCATGGAAAACTCCTTGAAATGATTTGGAATTTGGGATTCTGAATGGAATGATTGCGCCGTCTCGCACAGTCTGAGAGACTGGCGAGACGGCGTTAAGTGGTTGGGGCGAGATCAAAAGCAGAAACTGCGGCTCATTTCTCCGGTTTATCGACGCATTCCAGTTTCATCTCGTCACTGTTTCCCTTCAGTTCCGGGGCGTACATTGCCTCGATCCGGGCAGGAAGAGCGGAGACTTTGCCGGGCGTTTCGGCACGCAGACGGTACGAGACGCTGTGGGTCCCTTCATTCAGACTGCGCACGAAAAATGCCGTTCGGTCGTCGCGGTACTCCACGTACGCTCCCATCGCATTTCCATCGTATCCGCTGCGCGTTTCGACGTTTTCGAAACCTGCGGGCTTCATGTCCTCGATCAGGATGTACGAGTAGTCATTTTTGCTTTCGACCGTCAGTTCTACTTCGATCAGATCACCGTTGGAGACCGTTTCGCCGGAATCCATCGGGATCCGCTCATACTTCAGAACGTTCTGCTTCACGAGCTGGCCCCGGCTTCCTGCGGCATTCTGCTGGGCTTCGATCTTCTTCAGACGGAAGTATTTTCGCTCGACTTTAACTTCCAGACCCGTTTTCGGAATGAAGTCTTCCAGCGTAAAGTACCGCGCGTAACCGTTGAAGTAAAGCGGCCCGGTTCCCGTTTTGCGCAGCTCCACCCGGTGTGTGCCGGCGGTGACGGCCTCCCCTTCGAGAAGGAAAGTCAGGTCGGCCGTGAAGAGATTTTCCGGTGAGATGTTGACCGTTTTGCGGAGTTTACCGTCCAGGAAGATCTCGACCTTCATCTGCGGCTCAAGCTCGTTCGTCGTGCGCAGGTAGTGCGTGAACGCTTCCAGAACCTGTGCCGTATCGCGCGTTGAGTTCCAGTATGTCGCGTTTTTTCGGTGGTTCAAGAGGTACTTTACGAGACGAGACGCGGTCTGGAGTGTTTCCGGATCCGGATCCAGGCAGAGCAGACGGAGATACGCGGCCTGCGTTTCGATGTCGTTTCCGTACCAGCACCACCACCAGCAGAAACCGGGCAGCGAAAGATGCGCCGTTTGGTTTTCGTCATCCTGGATGAGGAACTGTGTGAGGTACTTCCGGATCGTCTGGAATCGCTCCATTTCTTCGCGTTGGAAGAAGGCGATCCCGGAAATTGCGTTGGACTGCGGCGAAAGGTGCACGCGGTCCCGGAAAATGAAATCGCTCATCGCTTGGGCCGAGCCGTTCATCCAGCCCGCTTCCGTCAGCGTCGCGAAGACGAGGACGTCGACTTCAGCTACGCGGTTTTTCCATGGACGGTCACGGAATTCCTCTGGGATGGGGCCGTCTTTGGGGAGTTTGCCTGACTCGTAGAGTTCATGGAGTTTGACGCCGAGACGCAGTTTCTCGAGTTCACCTTCCTGGTGTTTCGCCAGCCAGCTGAGGCCGGACTGGATCGAGCGGTTGACCGATTCCGGGTTTTCGAGCGTGCCGAAAACTTCCGCCTTCTGCGCAAGAAGGAGTCCGCGTACGACGATGGAGGTCAGGTGGGCGCAAGAGGTCTCGCCGGCTCCGGAGAACCAACCCCACCCGCCGTCTGCGCACTGCATATTCACGAGCCGATCCACTCCGACCGAGACCATGTCGTTGAGGACTGCTTCATCAAAAACCGGGTCATTTTTCCGATTCCGGATCTGTTTCTCCCACTGCGCGTTCCGTTCGCGGGCGTCGCCGATCTCCTGTGCGTTGAGGTTCGTCTTTCGGTCTGCGAGTGCCGCAAGATCCACTCCGGCATCGTTCAGCGCCTTGCGGACCAGGACTGCCGGAAGGAATCGGCTGACGGTCTGCTCCGTACATCCGTACGGATACTCGGCCAGGTACGGGATCGCGTCGAGCATTGCACCGGCCAGCGTTGGAGAGAATCGGATCTCCAGCGCGGAATCCTGCGGACGTTGGGCTTCCGGAATCGTGAATTCCATGAACCCGCTTGCCGTGGACGGAGCATTGACGGTTTCCGAGTCGGTTTTCTTGGCGGTCTCCATTTCATCCTGCATTTCCATGTTCGCCGGGATCATGCCGCTGCGCGCGTCCTGCTTCGCCATTCCGTGGATCTGGATGGGGAAGGAAAGGAGCATTGCGTCGGATTCTTCGTCAGTCTGTGCGGACATCGTGACGGAACACTCGCCCTCGTTTTCCGCAAGGATGCGCCAATCGACGCGGGTTTCACCCTGTGCGGGGATCCGGACGGTCACCGTTTGCGCGGAATCGTCCAAGAGGCGGCATGGCGCGTCTTTCGGCAGGGAGAGTTTCACGACGACGGACTTTTCCGTTTCGAGGTAATTGTGTACATTTGCCGTCAGGACGATTTCATCCGACGTCGTCGCGAAACGCGGCGTCTGCATTCGGAGGATCAGATTTTTGGCGGTCAGGATCTCCGTCTCGGCTTTTCCGACCCGCGTACCATCCCCCATCGCCCACGCGCAGATTTTCCACGTCGTGAGGTTTTCCGGCATTGGAAAATCAACTTTCGCGATCCCGTTTTCGTCGGTTTCCAGCGACGCAGTCCAGTACGCAGTGTCCGCAAAATTCTTTCGGACGACCGCTTCTCTAAGCGTCTGCGTAGATGCCGGATCACCGATCCCATCGGAGGCGGCTCCCGTTTCCATCAAGGTCTTTTCATTCTTCATTTCTGCTGCCGGAACCGCATCCATGTCTGCGGCCATTCCATCCTCTGCGAGCATGGGAGCCTCCGCTGTCGGAGCTGCCCCCGCCATGGGCATCGCCATGAGTGCGCCGTTTGCGCTGTTCATTACGGCATTTTCTTCCAATGCCATGGATTCCATCCGACGTGCACCGACGCCGGCAACTGCGCCGACTTTTCTCATTCTTTTGCTGCCGGAAAAGTTCATTCTTTCTTCTGCTGCGAACATGATGGGATCCTGTCGGTTCTGTCCAATTCCGCCATTCGTGCAGTAATGGAAAAATCCGAGGTCCGTCATGCCGGGTTCTCGCGGTTTCGTCATGGAACGGGAGATCTGCTGGTTGGTGGAGCGGGTCTCCGGGTAGTGGTGTCGCTTCCAGTTCCAGAAATGTGCGTAAATGTCTCCCACATTCGGACCGCCGGAAACGTACTCGAGCGATTTGTCGTAGACTGTTAGGACCGTCTGTCCCACGAACGGCTTGCCGTCTGCGTCGGTAAGTTTTAGCGTGATCTCCGCCTTTTCGCCCGGAAGGAAACGCTCTTTGGACGGAATAGCTTCCAGATCCAGGATGCGCTTCGCTGGGGGAACGCAGATCTCTTTCGTCACGGTGTAGACCTGGCTGTTTGCCGTCACGAGAGCCTCGACGAAGAAGTTCGGCTGATCGCATTCCCGGACGGGCAGTTCCACGATCTGACTCTTGCCGTTCATCGGAATGATGCGCGGAACGGAGCAGATCCCGTTTTCGCACCGTTCGAAAAGGACGACGGACGCATCCGCGAGGTTCGTGTTCACGAGAAGCCGCACAGTCTCGCCCGGCCGGTATTCCGATTTGTCCGGGATCAGCTCCAGTTCGTTAAATCGGAGATCTTTTCCTGTCGCTCCGTCTCCGTGGACGGTGAAGAGTATCGCGCCCTCAACAGTCTTCGGGGCCTCACTGCCGCTGGTGAGCGTGCAGGAAATACGGAATTGTCCGGGATGGTCGGCTTTCAGCTGGAAATGAGCAAGACCTTCGGCGTCCGTCGTGATCTCGGCTTTCTGAAGCTCTTTTTCTTTCGGCGTGCCGTCTTTTTCGTAGGTGACTTCAAAGACCCGGACGGTTCCATTTCCCTCGACGGCTTTTCCGTCAAGCGTCTTAGCCGCGAAATGGACCGGGACCTGATCACCGACTCGTGCGTATCCGCCGTGTGTCCAGACGTTTACCTCGAAAGGTTTTCGAGCTGCCAGAACAGTCCCTTTTCCGCTGATCGTGCGTCGGGAAGCGTCCACGACGTCCGCTTCGATGCGGTACTGATGGTCGGCATCAGGGTAAAGGAACGCGGCTGCGGAGGAGTCGATGAGGATCTCTGCCTTTCCTTCCATTTCCGGAGTCAGACGGATCTCACCGTCAAGGACCAGTTCCTCACCGCCGTAATTTCGTCCTTCAAACCACGGAGGAAGCGGAGCTGCGCATCCCCATGAACGCCAGCCGGGGAACCATGGTGCATCGTATGTGCTCCACCAGTAAGCTGGACCGTAGAGCCAGTCCCATGGAGCGGGAGCGTACCAGCGCTGCGTTCGCGTCTCGCGGAAAACACGGTACTGGACCGTGCCGTTCGCGACAGGGGCTCCGAAATAGTATTTGGATTCGATGCTGACTTTCACCGTATCGCCGAGCCGGGCGGGTTCTTTCGGCGCGTTGATCTTCACTTCAAATTCCGGCTTACGGTACTCTTCCATCCGGAACGTGACCTGGCCAAATACAAAAGTGGGATCTTGAACGTCCCAGACGGAGACGGCATATTGCCCAAGTTTTGCGTCCTTAGGAAGAATGAATTCGCCGGACACTGCGCCGTAGCGGTCCGAGGTGACTTCACGTTCCTCGATATTTTCGCCGTTCGGGTCAGAGATCCGGATCCGGAGCTTTCGTTCGGAGACCGCACCGGCAGAGAGGTTGGGAAATGGAAATACGGCAAATTGGGACACTGGCCTGAATGTGTCGTCGCTGACCTCCAGATAGTTTCCCTGGCCATAGACGGCACGGGAGACCCAGAATTTAAAGTTTACCTTCTCTTCCGGTCGGTAGATCGGGCGGTCGGTGATTCCAAATGCCGTCAGATTTGAGTAGAATGTTGGGTGGAAAAAGGAGAAATTCATCGAGCCCCAGTGGATCCCCGAAATGGTTTCGATCCGTTCGCCATTGGGTCTGCGGACGGCAATGGCATACTGGAAGGCTCCATGGTCGTCGTTTTTCATGTTTTCCGGTGATCCGATCCAAGAGCCGTTTGGGTCGCATTCTGCCGTAAAAATGTTGGAGTAGAAGCGGAATTCGTTCCTGCGTCGGCGGTCTCGTGAGGGGACCCACTCGCGGCGGAAACCAAGGAATTCAAGTTTGGCTCCTGGGATCGGTTTTCCTGTCCGCGAGTCGGCGGCATAGTACCAGCTGCGTCCGTTCAGTTTTTTGTTTACGAGCATGACGTCCTGGACCCACGCTGTCGTGAAGACCCTGTTTCCGTTTTCTGCCTGCATTTCGACCCAGTAAACGCCGGGCTGAGAGACTTTCAGCGGCGTGGAGAGCGTCGTGTCGCGGTGATCCGGAGCGGGATCAAGCGAAATGGACCACGTGCTTTTTTCGTCCGTCAGGAATTCCGTTTTGCGGTCCTGGAGCAGCTGGTAGGCAAGATGTTCGATGGAGAGCTGGCTGATTTCCTGATCCAGATCGGAATCGCGTCCTGGAGTCTGTGCGGACGCTTTTTCGATCTGCTCGCGCAAGGTACGGAAAAGTTTTTCCAGATCCACGCGGATTGCCGTGAACTCCGCTTTTTTTGCATTTCGGAAACGGATCGAGAGCTGGGGAGCTTCCGAGGTCTGCTGCTTCTGCGGGAGGAAACGGACCCAGTTTCCGGTGATCTCTTCCGTGAAATCGAGCGGATCTGGAATTTCGAGCGTTTCGCTGAATTCCGGATGGACCGGGATGTGCGGGAGTTCTCTTGCGATCTTGAAGGCTTCGACCGCGCGCGGATACTGCCGGCGGTTCATCGCGATGAGTCCCAGGTAGGACTGTGCCGTTTTCCGGTACGGATTTGGACGTTCTGCAAGTTGGCGGTAGAGCGAAATGTAGTTTCCGTCTTCCGGCATCGTAAAGCGGCGGATCCCTGCAGCAGTCTGCGCGATCGTTTCGGAGTCGGTGAGCGTTTCAAGAGCCAGAAGACTCCCTGCGCGTACCATCTGTTCCTCGGCATTTTCACTTCCGCCGAGCCGATTCCAGAGGAAATTAAGCGTTTGCTCGCCGTAGTGCATCTGGAAAAACTGCGCAAGACGGAACGTTACTTCATCACGAAACGCAGCTTCCAGATCCAGTTCTGTGTTTTCATCGGATTTTTCAGCCGTTACAGTCTTTCCGTGGTTCAGACGGACAGCTTCTTCGAGCATCCAGCGCCAGCGTTCGCCGTCATTTTGCGCTTTTTCGAGCGATTCCGGGACGGAGAAGGTCAGCGGTGTGCCGTTTTCATCAAGCGGAACGCCGCGTGTGCGTGAATTGGAGAAACGGCGTCCGTAGGGATTTTCCGTTTCAATGTCTGGCAGAACAGAAAAATCGGTGAGGTCCTGGAGTTCCCAGACGGTCTGATTTCCGTTTCTGCTTTTGAGAATGAAGTCAGCCAGATCCAGGAAGAACCAGCCAGCGGCGATGGTGTCTTCGTCGGCCTGTGCAAGCGGGATGCAGCGGAACATGAGCTGACACGCACGCGCTCGGTCACGTTCCAGCGAGGAGGCAAACTGACCATTCCTCTGCTGATTTCCCCGGTAGAATTTTCCCGAAACGACCCGGCCATGGGACGGCAGATCGTTCCAAATCTGTGCAAGTGCCTGAAGTGCACGCCAAGAAGAGGCGTAGACTGTCTCGAATTTTTCCAGAAATTCGTCGATCTCAGAGGAACGGTTCAGACGAATGAGTGCCTGATTCCGAGTGTTCAAAACGGACGGCAGAAAACGGGCTGTTTCTTTCGTCAGCCACTTTTCGTTCATTACCGGTTCTGCCGCATTTTCACCCAAAAGAGACCGATCAATGAGTTTCAGCGTTTCAACGTATTCACCTTCTCCCATTTTTTCACTAATATATCGTGCAAAGGGTTCTCCTTCTTTGAGGAACGGGGCTGATTCGCCTCGAACGGTTGAATTTCCCATCGTACTGAGCATTCCAAGGCTCAGTAGACACAAAAAGAGATGAGCGAAACGCATTTTTTCCTCCTGATGATTTGGCTTTTTTTGTGGAAATCGGAGTTTCCTGAACGCAGAGCGTTTCCCATTCAGTGAACCACTGGAGATTTCTGCGTGGATGAACAGTGTCTCTGCCTGGATATGAAGACGAATGAGTTGGCGTTTCGTCTCAGCAAATCCCCCAATTTTTTAAGGATCTCCGATTTTTTGAAATTTTTCTTCTCCTTTTATTTTACCTGATTTTTCCATTCCAGAAAAGCCCCCCGAAACCGATTTTGGAGAAATTTTGGGAATTTTGCACCGATTTTGCATGAATTTTTAAAATCGGTTTCCCGAAAAAGTCCGACTTTCCTGTCTTGGGGAACGAATGGGGAGAAAAAGAGACCGCGTCTCCGATCATGGAGGCACGGCCGCAAAGCAGTGTGGAATCCTCAGGAAACAGGATCCAGAGATCTGATTTGGAAATTAAAGTTCGACTTTCCATCCGTCGCGGTACTCGTAGTCTGAGTAGAGGAATTTGTCCGCGTCGGAGTGGGTCGTGAAGTTTTTCGCATCCCACGTCAGCATCTTGCCCGCACGGAATGCCGCGTTGCCGAGCAGATTATTTTCGATCAGACGGCCGGAATAGTCGAAATTGCAGAGCGATTCCGGACCGCCTTTGCACGCATCGATGAATTCCTGGTAGTGTCCCGCTGATTCCTGAATGAATGGTTCCGGACGCTGGTAGTCGGTGAACTTTCCGCTTGGCGAGAGGATGTGCTTGCCGTAGTCGGAGACGACGAGACCTTTTTCGCCGATGA